>NZ_JNWJ01000049.1:0-65507 GCF_000716805.1 Streptomyces yerevanensis
ACAGGGTGCGGGTTCTCCGAGACCGGAGCTAAGCGACGGGCATACGACGCACCGGCCCACGACCCCTCCCGCCGGAGGGCAAGTGGCAGGTCCGTTGTGGCTGGGGTGGGTGGAGCCGCAGGCTTTTTAGGGGCGCGGGGAACTGCGCGAGCAACCACTCACACACCCGCACCCGCCAACGAACCCCAACAACCCACCCCCGTAGGCCCCCCACCCCGTCGTAGGGGAGGTGCTACTCCACAACGACAACCTTCGTGCCGACCGTCGCGAACTCCCACATCGCATCCCCGTCCGCCCGGGATTCCCGAATTCCGCCCAGCTTCTTCCCGGGGTCGGGCGCAGAAGTCGACCCGTCCACCGCCGCGCTGAACCCGATCGTCGTTCCGTCCACGTTCGCGAAGCGGACGACGTGTTCGACGGCTACTCCGTCGGAGCCGGTGATGGAGCCGGAGCGGGAGGTGACGGCGTACGTGTCGGGCGTGGGGTCGACCGTGCCGGGGGTGACTGAGAACGTGCGGCGGACCTTGTCGCTCGCGGCGACCAGCCAGACCCGGTCGGCCTGCACCGAGTAGACGATCCGCTGGCCCGTGCCCGAGCGGCCGGGCAGCGCCGCCTCGGGCTGCTCGGCGCGCGGGGACTTCGGGGCGGACGCCGGAGGGGACGACGCGGTCCGCGGTGCGCCCAGGGTGTCCGGAACACTGGCGGACGCCTGGTAGGCGAGGAAGCCGACTGCGGCGATCGCCGCCACGGTGAGCCCGGCCACGAATCCCGAGCTGCTCCTAGCCACCTTGGGTGCCCACCTCTCGTACGGCATACGTGTCAATGTGACAGTTTGACGTGACGGTAGCAGGAGGGGCGCGTGGGACCTGGGCGACGGTGTCTTCGCCCCGGGCGCCGTAGGCTGTTCGCGTGCTCTTGCTCGCTCTGGATACCGCCACCTCCGCCGTCACCGTCGCCCTGCACGACGGGACATCCGTCGTCGCCTCGTCGAGTCAGGTGGACGCCCGTCGGCACGGAGAGTTGTTGCTGCCCGCCGTCGACCGGGTGCTCACCGAGGCCGGGCTGCGGCTCGACGCCGTCACCGGCATCGTCGCGGGCGTGGGACCCGGCCCGTACACCGGGCTGCGGGTCGGCCTGATGACCGCCGACACCTTCGGGCTCGCGCTGGGCGTGCCCGTGTACGGACTGTGCACCCTCGACGGTCTCGCGTACGCGTCCGACATCCAGGGCGCCTTCGTCGTGGCGACCGACGCACGGCGCAAGGAGGTCTACTGGGCGCGGTACTCCGATTCCCGTACGCGCGTCAGCGGGCCCGCCGTGGACCGGCCCGCCGAGATCGCCGAAGCCGTCGCGGGTCTGCCCGCGGTCGGCGCGGGCGCGCTGCTCTACCCCGACACCTTCCCGGACGTGTACGAGCCCGAGAACGTCTCGGCGGCGGCGCTCGCGTCCCTCGCGGCGGAGCGGCTGGCGAAGGGCGAGGAGCTCCCCGCCCCCCGGCCGCTGTACCTGCGCCGCCCCGACGCCCAGGTGCCCAAGAACTACAAGGTGGTCACCCCCAAGTGACTCCCGTGCTGCGCGAGATGCGCTGGTGGGACATCGATCCCGTACTGGAGCTGGAGAAGGCCCTCTTCCCCGAGGACGCCTGGTCGCGGGGGATGTTCTGGTCCGAGCTGGCCCATTCGCGGGGGCCGACGGCGACGAAGCGGTATGTCGTGGCGCAGGACGGTGAGCGGATCGTCGGGTACGGGGGACTCGCCGCCACCGCGGACGTGGGTGACGTACAGACCATCGCCGTCGCCCGTGACCAGTGGGGCACCGGGCTCGGTGCGTTGATCCTGACCGAGTTGCTGCGGGCCGCGACCACCTTCGAGTGTGCCGAGGTGATGCTCGAGTGCCGGATCGACAACATCCGCGCCCAGAAGCTGTACGAGCGCTTCGGCTTCGAGCCGATCGGCTTCCGGCGCGGCTACTACCAGCCGGGCAACGTCGACGCGCTCGTGATGCGCCTGCAAGATCCCTCAACCTCAGTGCAAGGAACCGAGATCCATGGCTGACGAACCACTAGTCCTCGGTATCGAGACCTCCTGCGACGAGACCGGCGTCGGCATCGTCCGCGGCAACACCCTGCTCGCGGACGCGATCGCGTCGAGCGTCGACGAGCACGCGCGCTTCGGCGGCGTCGTACCGGAGGTCGCGTCCCGCGCGCACCTGGAGGCGATGGTGCCGACCATCGACCGGGCGCTGAAGGAGGCGGGGGTGAGTGCGCGGGACCTGGACGGGATCGCCGTCACCGCCGGCCCGGGGCTCGCGGGCGCGCTGCTCGTGGGTGTTTCGGCGGCGAAGGCGTACGCGTACGCGCTGGGCAAGCCGTTGTACGGCGTCAACCATCTGGCGTCCCACATCTGTGTGGACCAGCTGGAGCACGGGGCGCTGCCCGAGCCGACGATGGCGCTGCTGGTGTCCGGCGGGCACTCGTCGCTGCTGCTCTCCTCGGACATCACCTCCGACGTACGGCCGATGGGCGCGACCATCGACGACGCGGCGGGCGAGGCCTTCGACAAGATCGCGCGGGTGCTGGACCTGGGCTTCCCTGGCGGTCCGGTCATCGACCGGTACGCGCGCGAGGGCGACCCGGAGGCGATCGCGTTCCCGCGCGGGCTGACCGGGCCGCGCGATGCGGCGTACGACTTCTCCTTCTCCGGGCTGAAGACGGCCGTGGCGCGCTGGATCGAGGCGAAGCGGGCGGCGGGCGAGGAGGTGCCGGTGCGCGATGTGGCGGCCTCCTTCCAGGAGGCGGTCGTGGATGTGCTGACGCGCAAGGCCGTACGGGCGTGCAAGGACGAGGGCGTCGAGCACCTGATGATCGGCGGAGGCGTCGCGGCCAACTCGCGGCTGCGTGCCCTCGCCCTGGAGCGCTGCGAGGCCGCCGGGATTCAACTGCGGGTGCCGCGGCCCAAGTTGTGCACGGACAACGGTGCGATGGTGGCGGCGCTCGGCGCGGAGATGGTGGCCCGGAACCGGTCCGCCTCCGACTGGGACCTGTCGGCGGACTCCTCGCTGCCGGTGACGGAACCGCATGTCCCTGGGCACATGCATGATCACGTGCATGAGGTGAGCAAGGAGAACCTGTACTCGTGACGGTCGCGTTGATGTGGGAGGCCCGCGCCGTCGCCGGCCGGGGCGAGGAGCTGCTGGCCTGGGTACGGGCGCAGGACCTCGCCGTGACGCCCCTGCGCCGGGAGACCTTCCGGGCACCGCAGGACCGCGTCCTGATCATCACCTGGTGGGATGCTCCGTACGACGCCGACCTTCCCGAACTGCCCGAGCCGGACGGGGAGTTGGTGACGCGGGGGGTGCACAGGTGGCGGTTCGATTCTGTGGGTGCCGATCAGGGCGGATGGTGATCGTCCGACAGTCGTCGGGGCCACCTTCGTCGCACACGCCGCCGCCCAGGCGGACTGACCCAGGCCACCCGGGCCCCTGTAGCCTTCATGCCGACCCCGGTTTTCCGGAAGACTGCTGCAAGGTTTCGGCAACGGAGGTGGGCGCGTGGCCCGGGAGAGCACCAAGAGCAAGGTGACCATCACCGAGATCGCCCGGCAGGCCGGGGTCTCGGTGCCCACTGTGTCGCGTGTCGTCAACGGCCGCTCCGACGTGTCGCCGGAAACCCGGGCCCGGATCGAGGACCTGCTCAGACACCACGGCTACCAGCGCAAGTCCTCCCCGCCGGGCGGCCGGGCGGTTCTCATCGACCTGGTCTTCAACGACCTCGACAGCCCCTGGGCCGTGGAGATCATCCGGGGGGTGGAGGAAGTCGCGCACGCCTCGGGTGTGGGCACGGTGGTGTCCGCCATCCATGGCGCGTCGGGCTCGGCGCGGCAGTGGATGACCAATCTGCGTACCCGCGCCTCGGACGGGGTGATCCTCGTGACCTCCGTCCTCGAACCCCGTATGCACGAGGAACTGCGGCGGCTCGGTGTTCCGATCGTCGTCGTCGACCCGGCGGGTTCGCCGTCCCTGGCCGCGCCGACCGTCGGCGCGGCCAACTGGGCGGGCGGCATGGCCGCGACGGAACACCTGCTCGGCCTCGGCCACCGCAGGATCGGGCTCATCGCCGGGCCTCAGCGGTTGCTGTGCTCGCGGGCCCGGCTCGACGGTTACCGCGCGGCTCTCGAAGGCGCGGACATCGCGGTCGACGACGCGTTGATCGTGCCGGGCGACTTCTACCACGCGTCCGGCTTCGACGGCTGCAACGCCCTGCTCGACCTGGACGAGCCGCCCACCGCCCTGTTCGCCGCCAGCGACCAGATGGCGCTCGGCGCGATCGAGGCGTTGCGGCGCCGAGGGCTCCGGGTGCCGGAGGACCTGAGCGTCGTGGGGTTCGATGACCTGCCGGAGGTCCGCTGGTCGGCGCCGCCGCTCACCACTGTGCGCCAACCCCTCGCGGACATGGGCAAGTTGGCGACCCGTACGGTGCTGCGGCTCGCCGCGGGCGAGGAGCCCGCGTCCCCCAGGGTCGAGCTCGCCACCGAGCTCGTCGTACGGGCGAGCACGGCGCCGTTCGCCCGGCATGGCCGACGTTCCTGACGAACCTGGAGCGCCGGCCGATCCACCCCGGTCTCGCCGCCCCGGTCTCGATAACTCCGATATTTGTCAGGAGCGTTGACATTCGCGTCACCGCGCCCGTAACTTCCGTGTGCACTTGACCGATAATTTTCGGCACTCTTCCGGAAGGTGTGCGATGCGAGCGTTGGGCAACACCTCACTCTCCCGCCGCGGGTTCCTGGCGGCCTCCGCGGCGACCGGCCTGGGGGCGGCCGCCCTGAGCGCGTGCGGTTCCTCGGACGGCGGGAACAGCTCCGGCAAGACCGAGATCGAGTGGTGGAACATCACCACCACCCAGCCCGCGAAGAAGCTGTGGGCCCAGCGGGCCAAGGAGTTCGAGGCCGCGCATCCCGACGTGAAGATCAAGATCGTGACGCTGGAGAACGAGGCGTACAAGTCGAAGATGACCGCGCAGACCGCCTCGGGGAAGCTGCCGGACATCTTCCACACCTGGGGCGGCGGTGTGCTCAAGCAGCAGATCGACGCCGGTCTGGTCGAGGACCTGACGGACAAGGTCTCCTCCTGGACGAAGGACTACCTGCCCGCCGCGCAGGCGCCCTTCCGGCTCGAGGACAGGTCGTACGCCGTCCCCTTCGACGTCGGCATGGTCGGCTTCTGGTACAACAAGGCGCTCTTCAAGCAGGCCGGCATCGCGACCCCGCCCACCACCTGGTCCGGCTACCTCGACGCCGTCCAGGCCCTCAAGGACGAGGGCATCACGCCCATCGCGCTGGCAGGCAAGGAGAAGTGGCCCGGCATGTACTACTGGGCGTACCTCTCGATGCGGGTCGCCGGCCTCGACGCGATGCAGAAGGCCTCCGACGACGCCGACTTCACCGGCGAGGACTTCGTCAAGGCCGGCGAGCACCTGAAGGAACTCGTCGCCCTGAAGCCCTTCCAGAAGGGCTTCCTCGGCGCCGCCTACTCCACGCCCACCGGTGAGGCGGCCGCGGTGGGCAACGGCAAGGCGGCCATGGAGCTGATGGGCCAGTGGGCGCCGGTCGTCCAGGCGGATGCGGGCAAGGGCCTCGGCAAGGACCTCGGTTTCTTCTCCTTCCCCGAGGTGGAGGGCGGCAAGGGCGCGCTCACCGAGGTGTTCGGCGGGAGCAACGGCCACGCGGTGCGCAAGGGGGCGCCGGACGCCGCGGTGGAGTTCCTGAAGTTCTTCGCGGAGAAGGAGTTCGCGGAGAAGCTCGTCAAGGAGACCGGTCTTGTGCCGGTGTCCAAGGCCGCGCAGGGTGCGCTGACGGACCCCAACCTCATTGCCGTCTCGGACGCGCTCGGCAAGTCCACCGGCTTCCAGCTCTACCTCGACCAGGCCTACGCCCCCGCTGTCGGCCAGGAGATCAACGACAGCGTCGCCGCACTCATCGCGGGCTCCAAGTCGCCCGAGCAGGTGACGCGTTCGGTCACGCAGGTCGCCAAGAGCGAGGGCTGACGGCCGTCGATGACTCACCCGACCTCGACCTCGACCGCATCGACATCGGCATACGCGCCGGGGCTCGGCAAGTCTCCTGGCGCGGCGCCCGAGTCACCCGTACCGGCGACCCGGCCGTCCGCCCCGCACCGCCTGCGCGCCTGGCTCTCGGCCTTCGTCTTCACCGTCCCGGCCCTCGTCCTGTTCGGCCTGCTCGTCCTTGTGCCGATGGGCTACGCGTTCTACATCAGCTTCTTCAACTGGGGCGGATTCGGGACGCCCACGGACAGCGTGGGGTTCGACAACTACACCCGGCTCTTCGACGATCCGGTCTTCCTGGGCGACCTGTGGCGCGGATTCCTGCTCATCGCGTTCTCCATCGTCCTCCAGCTGCCGTTCGCGCTCGCCATGGCCGTGCTGCTCAACCAGAAGCTGCGCGGCCGGGCCGTCTACCGGATGCTGTTCTTCGCGCCGTACATCCTGTCCGAGGTCATCACCGGTGTGCTGTTCAGCATGATCTTCGCGCCGGACGAGGGGCTCGCGGACAAGGTCCTCGACGCGGTCGGGCTCGCCGGTCTGGGCGGGGACTGGTTCGCGGGCCAGAACACCGTGCTGCCCACGCTGTTCCTCGTCATGACGTGGAAGTACTTCGGCTTCCACATGATGCTCTACCTGGCGGGCCTGCAGGGCATCCCGGCCGAGCTGCACGAGGCGGCGCGCATCGACGGGGCGAGCGCCTGGCAGCGCTTCCGTCACATCACGCTGCCGCTGCTCGCGCCGACCCTCCGGATCAGCGTCTTCCTGGCCGTGATCGGCGCCATCCAGCTCTTCGACCTGGTGTGGGTGATCACGGCGGGCGGTCCCGACCACGCCTCCGAGACCATGGTCATCAGCCTCTTCCAGTACGGCTTCAAGCGCTACCAGATGGGCTACGCCAGCGCCATCAGCGTGGCGATGTTCCTGATCAGCCTCGTCTTCGCCCTCGCCTACCAGCGCTTCGTGCTGCGCCGCGACACCGAAGGAGCCATCACCACCATGCGAGGTAACCGATGAGCGCGGTTGCGAAGACGGACGCGCCGAAGGCGAGCGCGCCCAGGACGAGCGCGCCGAAGACGAACGTGCCCAAGAGCGTCGTACGCCGCCGAAGGCTCCGCGCGATCCCCGTGTACGTGATCCTGTGGCTGGTCGGAGTGTTCATGGTCACTCCGCTCCTGTACGCCCTCGTCTCCGGTTTCAAATCGACCGACCAGCTCTCCAGCAACACCTTCGGCCTTCCGGACCCGTGGGTGACCTCGAACTACACGTCGCTGCTCGGCTCGGGCGCGTTCTGGCGGGCCGTCGGCAGCAGCACCGTGATCGCTCTGGCCACCGCCGTGCTGACGGTGGGGGCGGCGGCGCTCGCCGCGTACGCGCTGGCCCGGTTCGCCTTCCGGGGACGGGAGTTGCTGTTCACCCTGTTCACGATGGGGCTGATGTTCCCCTTCGCGGTGGCGATCCTGCCGCTGTTCATCCTGCTGCGTTCTTTCGGGCTCCTCGACAACCCGTGGGGCGTGATCCTGCCCCAGGCGGCCTTCGGCCTGCCCTTGACGATCGTCATCCTGCGCGGCTTCTTCCGGGAGATACCGGGGGAACTGGAGGAGGCCGCGACGATCGACGGATGCTCGTCCTTCGGTTTCTTCTGGCGCATCCTGCTGCCGCTGGCGCGCCCGGCACTCGGCACGGTCTCCGTCCTCGCCATCGTGGGGAGCTGGAACAACTTCCTGCTCCCGCTGCTCGTCTTCAGCGAACCCACCTGGTGGACGATCCCGGTCGGCATCCAGCAGTTCCAGGGCCAGTACGCCTCCGATGTGGCCCGCATCTTCGCGTACCTGACCCTCGCCATGGCACCCGCCCTGGCCTTCTACGCGGTCGCCGAACGCCAGCTGATCGGCGGCATCACACTCGGCGCGACCAAGGGCTGACCCGAACCCTGGCGGACGAATCCCCTAGATCCCCTTACGGATGTGAGGAGTTACATGATCCACCCTTGGCAGGACCCCGCTCTGCCCGCAGGCGTCCGCGCCGCCGACCTGCTCGCCCGCATGACCCCGCAGGAGAAGGTCGCGCAGCTCTACGGCGTCTGGCCCGGCTCGAACGAGACCCCGGGCGGGGACATGGCGCCGCTGCAGCACGCCCTGTCCGAGAACGTGGACCTCACCGAGCTGCTCCCACACGGCCTCGGCCAGCTGACCCGCCCCTTCGGCACGTCACCGGTCGAACCGGCCGAGGGCGTCGCCCGTCTGGCCTCCCTCCAGGAACGCGTCCGCGGCGCGAACCGCTTCCGGCTGCCCGCCCTCGCGCACGAAGAGTGCCTCACCGGCTTCACGGCCTGGCAGGCCACGATCTTTCCCACACCGCTCGCCTGGGGCGCGAGCTTCGACCCGGCCCTGGTGAAGGAGATGGCGTCGGCGATCGGGGCCTCGATGAAGTCGGTCGGCATCCACCAGGGGCTGGCTCCCGTTCTCGACGTCGTACGGGATCCGCGCTGGGGCCGCACGGAGGAGTCGATCGGCGAGGACCCCTACCTCGTGGCGACCGTCGGCACCGCGTACGTCCAGGGCCTTGAGGAGGCGGGCATCGTCGCCACGCTCAAGCACTTCGCCGGGTACTCCGCCTCGCGCGGCGCCCGCAACCACGCGCCCGCGTCGATCGGCCCGCGCGAACTGGCGGACGTCCTCCTGCCGCCGTTCGAGATGGCCCTGCGGGACGGCGGCGCACGGTCCGTGATGGCGGCGTACAACGACATCGACGGGGTGCCCGCGCACGCGCACCGCCGACTGCTCACCGAACTCCTCCGGGAGGACTGGCAGTTCACGGGAACCGTCGTCTCCGACTACTTCGGCGTGTCCTTCCTGGAGACGGCGCACCAACTCGTGGACTCCCCGGCGGGAGCGGCGGCGCTCGCGCTCGCGGCGGGAGTGGACGTGGAACTGCCGGCGGTTCGCTGCCTGGGGGCGGGGCCCCTCGACGAGGAGCTGGTGGACCGGGCCGCGCTGCGCGTTCTGACGCAGAAGTGCGAGCTGGGGCTGCTGGATCCCGACTGGACGCCGCCCGCGGCACCATCCGCTCCGGTCGATCTCGATCCACCCCACATGCGGGTACTGGCACGGCGGTTGGCGGAGGAGTCGGTCGTCCTGCTGTCCAACGACGGCACGCTGCCGCTCGCCCCCGAAGCGCGGCGGATCGCGGTCCTCGGCCCGCTCGCCGACGACCCGGCGGCCATGCTCGGCTGCTACACGTTCCCCCGCCACGTCCTCCTCGACCACCCCGAGGTTCCGACGGGGGTCGCCGTGCCGACGCTGCTGGAAGCGCTGCGCGCGGAGCTGCCGGACGTGGAGTTCGTGGACGATCCGGTGGCGGCCGAGCTGTGCGTGGTCGCGGTCGGCGACCGGTCGGGGCTGTTCGGGCGCGGCACGTCGGGTGAGGGCTGCGACGCGGCGGACCTCGAACTGCCCGACGGGCAGGGCGCGTTGCTGGACAAGGCGCTGGCATCCGGAACGCCGGTCGTCCTGGTCGTGCTCTCGGGCCGCCCCTATGCGCTCGGACGCTGGGCGGACCGGTGCGGCGCGGTGGTGCAGGCGTTCTTCCCCGGCGAGGAGGGAGGGCCCGCGGTGGCCGGCGTACTGTCGGGGCGGGTCAACCCGTCCGGGAGGCTCCCCGTGAGCGTGCCACGCGACCCCGCTGGGCAGCCCTGGACGTACCTCGCCCCGCCGCTCGGACAACGCGGAGAGGCCAGCAGCCTCGACCCCACGCCACTGTTCCCGTTCGGACACGGGCTGTCCTACACGACGTACGACTGGCAGGAGCCGACGGTCGACGCCGACGCGTTCCCGACGGACGGCGAGACCACGCTGCGTCTGACGGTGCGCAACACCGGGAAGCGGCCCGGCGCGGAGCTCGTCCAGCTCTATCTCCACGACCCGGTCGGCAAAGTGGCCCGCCCGGTGGCCCGGCTGGTGGGCTATGCGCGGGTGCCGCTGGAGGCGGGGGAGTCGGCGGAGGTCCACTTCACGTTTCCGGCGGACCTGGCCGCGTACACCGGGCCGGACGGCAACCGGATCGTGGAACCCGGAGAGCTGGAGCTGCGGTTGGCCGCGTCCTGCGCCGAGGGAGATGTGCGGCATGCGGTATCGGTCACGCTGACCGGGCCGGAGCGGGTGGTGGGCCGGGAGCGGCGGATGCGGTGCGAAGTACGGGTGAAGTGAGAGGGCCGAGCCGTGCCTCGGTTTTCCCCTGTTCTGGCTCGTCCTGCCCTCGTTCTCCGGGGGTGTTCCCGGCGGGAGAGAGGAGGGAGCGAGACACGGCCGTCGCGGGCTCGGCCGCCGTCTCATCCGAAGGTATCCGAATGTTTCGGATTGCGCTTCGAATGTTACGGGAATATATAGCCGTCAAAGGGCTTCGTCAAGAGAGTGCGCAGAGATACGATCGCGCCCATGACTCACCCGAATCCCGCCGTGGCCCGGTCCGCGACGCTCGCCGAGATCGCCCGCGAGGCGGGAGTCTCGGCTCCGACTGTTTCGAAGGTGCTCAACGGCCGTGCCGATGTGGCCCCGGCGACCCGTAGTCGCGTCGAGGAGCTGCTGCGCCACCACGGTTATCGGCGGCGCCGGGCCGAGGCGTCCCGTTCGCCCTTGATCGACCTGGTCTTCCACGAGCTGGAGAGCGCCTGGGCGATGGAGGTCATCCGGGGCGTCGAGAACGTCGCGCGGGACGAAGGGCTGAGCGTGGTGCTCTCCGAGAGCGCGGGCCGCCTCACCCCCGGCCGTACCTGGGCCGACCAGGTCGCGGCCCGCCGGCCGCACGGTGTCGTGCTCGTGCTGAGCGGGCTCGACGAGTCCCAGCGGGCGCTGCTGACCAGCCGGTCCATCCCGTTCGTGGTGATGGACCCGGCCGGCGACCCCGGCGACGACGTGCCGTCCGTCGGCGCCACCAACTGGCAGGGCGGGCTTGCCGCGACCCGCCATCTCGTGGACCTCGGCCACCGACGGATCGGGGTGATCAGCGGGCCCTCGCGGATGATGTGCAGCCGGGCGCGGCTCGACGGCTACCGGGCCGCGCTGGAGACGGCCGGACTGCCCGTCGACCTCTCGCTGATCCGCACCGGCGACTTCCACCACGAGGCCGGCTACCGCTGCGGGCTCGAACTGCTGAAGCTGCCCGACCGGCCGACGGCCGTCTTCGCGGGCAACGACCTCCAGGCACTCGGGCTGTACGAGGCCGCCCGTGAGCGGGGACTTCGCGTGCCCGAGGACCTCAGCATCGTCGGCTTCGACGACCTGCCGGTGGCCCGCTGGGTGGGCCCGCCGCTGACCACCGTCCGCCAGCCGCTCATGGAGATGGCCGAGGCGGCGGCCCGGCTCGTCCTCGAGCTCGGACGCGGGGAACGGCCCACGACAGCGACGCGGGTGGAGCTGGCGACGAGTCTGGTGGTGCGGAGCAGTACGGAAGGCGTACCGAAAGTTTCGAAACTTCAGTAGAAAACCAACGAAATATGAGAGTTTCCTCAGTAAAAGCCGTCAGGGGTTTCCGCGCGTAACAATTCGGACTTACGTTCCTCTCTGTGAGCGGAGACGGCAGAGACGGCGAAGGCGGGACTGAGGGTGAGAACAGCGACGGCGAGCGCGGCGGCACCGTCGACCGCGGTGCCGACGGTGTCGGAAGTGCCGACAAGGTCGGCAGGCGCTCACGGCTGCTCAAGGCCACGGGCATCGCGCTCGGTTGCGTACTCACCCTCTCGCTCGCCGGGGCGGCATGGGCGTACTGGCACCTGAACCACAACATCGACAGCGTCGACATCAACAGCGCCCTCGGCGACGACCGCCCGGCGCGCGCCATGGTGACGCCGGACGGCGCCGCCTCCCCGCTGCCGAGCGGCGCCCTGAACATCCTGGTCCTCGGCTCGGACTCGCGCAGCGGCGAACGCAACGCCACGCTCGGCGGGGGCGGCGAGAGCTCCGGCGCCCGCTCCGACACGGCGATGGTCGTCCACATCGACGAGGGCCGTACGGGCGCGACGATCGTGAGCATCCCGCGCGACACGCTCGTCACACGCCCGGCCTGCCCGCGTGAGTCGGGCGGTTCGACGTCGGTGGCGTACAACGCGATGTTCAACAGCGCGTACTCCGTGGGCGGTCCGGTCTGCGCGGTCAAGACGGTCGAGTCCATGACGAACGTCCGCATGGACCACTACATAGAGATCGACTTCGCCGGCTTCGCGGACCTGGTGGACGCGCTCGGCGGCGTCACGGTGACGACGGACGAGGACATCTCCGACGAGGACAGCCATCTCGAACTGGAGGCGGGCACCCACCACCTCAACGGCAAGCAGGCCCTCGCCCTCGCCCGCACCCGCCACGGCATAGGCGACGGCAGCGACCTGGGCCGCATAGGCCTGCAGCAAACCCTGGTGAAGGCCCTGTTGGACCAGGTCTCCGCCACCGACCTCCTCACCAACCCGGCCAAGCTCTACAACGTCGCCGACACCTTGACCGGCAGCCTCACCACGGACACGGACCTGGACTCGCTCAGCGAGCTGATGAGCCTCGGCCAGAGCCTGAGCGGCTTGTCCTCTGCCGACACCAGAACGGTGACGATGCCGGTGCTCCCGGCTCCGTACGACCGGAACCGGGTGGTGGCGGAGGAGCCGGAGGCGGGGGAGCTGTGGGAGTCCCTGAGGTAAAGCACTTCTCGCAGGCGGCCCTGAGAGTCTGTGGCCATGGAGTTCTTCTGCTACCACCGCGACCGGCCCGGCTCCCTCAAACTGCGCCATGAACTGCTGGAAGACCACTGGTCCTACATGGACGGGTACGCATCGCAGCTGATCGCCCGCGGCCCGACCTTCGCCGCCGACGGCGAAACGCCCACCGGTAGCGTGCACATCGTCGACCTGCCGGACCCCGCCGCCGCCCGCGCCTTCGCCTTCGACGAGCCCAACTACCAGGCGGGCGCGTACCGAGACGTACTGCTGCGCCGGTGGCGCAACCTGCTGGGCCGCACGATGTGGGACTTCCCCGGCGGCCGGGTGGGCGGCAGCCGTTACCTGGTGCTCGGCCTAGGCTCGGGCCAGCCCGCCGACCTCGAACTCCCGCCCGACCAGGACGAGTTGATCGCATACGGTCCTCTGCTGTCCGACGACGGCGCCACCTGGCTGGGCACGGCGGCGCTCGTCCGGGCCCCGGAACCGGACGCGGCACGCGCCGCGCTGGCCCAGGACCGGTACGCCGATATCGAGGTCCACGACTGGGAGTTCGGCGGGCGGCGGTGACTCGGGGCTTGAGGCTCGAAGCTCAACTCGATCGATGACCCCCCGAGTTGACCGTCCCCGCCTCCGCGCGGGTGCTGAGTTCGGCGCGTACATCGGGACTTGAGCTTCGGGAGTCGGGATTCGAGACTCTTTTTTCAAGGAATGGGTGGGTTGGTTCAAACCCACCCTCCCTCCCCTGTGGCTGTGCGCGGCGGGCCCAAGGGCCGCTCGGGCCAGGGGAGATGACTTTTTGCGATCGAGTCGCGACGGAGTGTGGCAAGCGTGTAGCGTGCGCCGAAAGAAATGACCCCCGTGGGTGTTAGCGCACCGCGCGGGGGTCTGACCACCAGATCGAAAGCGACTCGATCCATGGCTACCGCCCAGCTTAGTGCTGCCCCGCGCCCCTCCGCCCACCCCATGGCCAATCCGGGGTACGGAAAGAAGTCGGCGCCCGACCAAGAGCCCCGTACCGGACGGGACTTCGATCATCTGCCCCCTCGCGAGGCCTCGATCGCGACGTACCTGGACCGGCTCGACGACGAGTCCGACATCTCCATCAAGACGCTGGCCAAACACCTCCCACACGGCCAGTGCGCCATCGGCACCGCCCTCAACAACCTCTCCGCAGCAGGGCACTTGCGCCGCGTACGCCGTCCGGTCACCGTCGACGGCTGCCCACGCTGGGTGTGGCACACCTTCTTCTCGCGTACCGCGCGCGACGACGCCTGGTGGGACTCCTTCCTCGCCGGGAAGGCACCGGTCACCGAGTCCCCACGGGCGGCGCCGTCGGCCGCGTACGACGCACTCGCCCAGCTCGGCCGCATCGACGCCCGGCTGACGCTCTCGGCCGCCGAGTGCGGGGCGCTGGAGGAGCACGCGGCCGAGTGGTTCGCGCGGGGTGCGGGGGAGGCGCAGCTCGTGCAGGCGGTGGCCGCCGGGCTCCCCGAACGGGTCGAGTACGCCTACGGCTTCGTACGCGCCCGGCTCCTCGCCAAGCTCCCGCCCGAACAGCATCAGCCCAGGCAGCCGCGCTACGAGATGGTCTGCACGGCGTGCGGCGAGCCGGGGCCGCCCGGCGGCGGGCTGCGGGGCGGGTTGTGCGGCGGCTGCTGGGGAGAGCGGCCAGGCCTGGGGGCCGACCGGGTTGCCGACCGGGTTCACGACCACGCGGAGCGGCTGCGTGCCGTCCTGCGCACAGGGAGTCGTACACAGAAAGGATCACGCTCATGACGATCGTGCAGCACAGCCCACCTGAACTCGGGGCAGGATGGAGGCGAGGAGGCGACGCCATGACCCCCAGCACTGCCGATCACCAGCCCCAGATGCTCGTCGAGGAATTCGAGGAGCTCGCACGTCACGCGCCGGAGTCTGCGCGCTTGGAATTTCTGAACGGAAAGATCGGGGTCAAGCCCATGCCCGACGGCAATCACGGATCGATCGTGATGTGGCTGCTCAAGCGTTGTATGCAGCTGCGCCCGGAGCTGGAGCTCTATCCGGAGCAAGGGCTGAAAGTCGAGGCATATCGCAACGGGCGAGCCAGGCCGGACGGCGTTCTGGTGCCTGAGGCGTACTTCGTCGGAAAGGGCGAGTGGGCCGAACCCGACGGCGTTCTGATGGTCGTCGAGGTTACTTCCCGCGACCGGGACGCCGATCAGCGTGACCGGATCGACAAGCCCGAGGGATACGCAGCCGCAGGCATCCCCGTCTACCTCCTCGTCGACCGGGACGCAGCGAGCGTGACTGTCTACGCCGACCCCGAGGGGGGCGCCTATCGCTCTCTCACCACCAGGGCATTCGGGTCGGTGATCGAGCTGCCGGACCCGGTAGGGATCACATTGGAGACTGAAAAGCTCAAGGAGTTCGCCGACTGACTCGGACGGTGATCTGCGACGTGCGGAAGCTCGCCGAGGACTGAGCGCCTTGGCCGTACGGCCCGCGGGTGATCTGATGGTGTGGCGTGAGAGCAGAGTCGACAGACCAGCCACCGGGCCAGCCGACAGACCCCGCAAGCCCCGCCGGTGAAGAGGGCACCGACGGCGCCACCAAGCGCACCATCGAAACCGTCTTCCGCATCGAGTCCCCCCGCATCATCGCCGGCGTAGCCCGCATCGTGCGCGACGTCGGCATCGCCGAGGAACTCGCGCAGGACGCGCTGGTCGCCGCCCTGGAGCAGTGGCCGCGCGACGGCGTCCCGGACAACCCCGGTGCCTGGCTCACGGCCACGGCCAAGCACCGTGCGATCGATCTCGTACGGCGGCGGGAACGGTACGCGCGCAAGCTGGCGGAGATGGGCCGCGACCTGGAGACGTCCGCGCCACACGGCCACGTCGACGAGCCGTCCGACCCCGACGACATCGACGACGACCTGCTGCGGCTGGTCTTCACCGCCTGCCACCCCGTCCTGTCCGCCGAGGCCCGCGTCGCCCTCACCCTGCGCCTGCTCGGCGGCCTGACCACCACCGAGATCGCCCGCGCCTGTCTCGTCCCCGAGGCGACCATCGCCCAGCGCATCGTCCGCGCCAAGCGGACACTCGCCGCGAAGGGGGTCGCCTTCGAGGTGCCGTACGGGCCGGAGCGCGAAGCCCGGCTCGGGTCCGTGCTCGAGGTCATCTACCTGATCTTCAACGAGGGGTACGCGGCCACCGCCGGCGACGACTGGCTGCGCCCGGCGCTCTGCGAGGACGCGCTCCGGCTCGCCCGCGTGCTGGCCGAGTTGATGCCGAAGGAACCCGAAGTGCACGGCCTGGCCGCGCTGTTGGAGCTTCAGGCGTCCCGCTCGGCCGCGCGTACCGGACCGTCGGGCGAGCCGGTCCTCCTCAAGGACCAGAGCCGGGCCCGCTGGAACCGCATGCTGATCCGCCGCGGTTTCGCCGCCCTCGCCCGCGCCGAGGCGGTCGGCACGGGCGGCGGTCCGGGGCCGTACGTCCTGCAGGCCGCCATCGCCGCGTGCCACGCCCACGCTTACACGTACGAGGAGACCGACTGGAGCCGGATCGCCACGCTGTACGGCCTCCTCGCCGCCCGAACCCCGTCCCCCGTCGTCGAGTTGAACCGCGCGGTCGCCGTCTCCATGGCCGAGGGCCCCGAACCGGCCCTCGCCATCGTCGACGCCCTGGCCGCCGAACCCGCCCTGCGCGACTACCACTTGCTCCCCAGCGTGCGAGGCGACCTGCTGGCCCGCCTGGGGCGTACGGCCGAAGCACGGGCCGAGTTCGAGCGCGCGGCCGCGCTCACGCGCAACGAGCGGGAGCGAGGGCTGTTGCTGGCCCGGGCCGAGGAAGCCCGCGGGGACCGGGGCGCGCCCTGAGGACATGCGGGCCCCGAGGACATGAGGGCCCCGCGCGCCCATGCCCCGAACGCCCCACCCACCGAGACCCCACCCCGCCCCCATGTCACGGTGGCTCTACGTGTTGGCATCCCCGGACACCGGAGCTCCGCCATGGCTGATCTGCAGGACGAGCTGCGTGCCGCCGTCGAGATGGGCGGGCTGGACCGACCGGACAGGCAGCCGGTCAAGGAGCCGGACAGGGCGCCGGAGCTCGTGACCGACGCGGGCGGCGCGGTCCCGGAAGTGAACGGCGATGTCCTGCGCCGGACGCACGCCCTCCTCGCCGCCCACCCCGTCGCCGACGGGTACAACGGGCTGCCGCAGGCGCTGCGGCAGCTGCCCTGGTACGACCTGGAGCTCGGCGAGGGCGCGATCGACACGGACGTGCCCCGGCTGCGGGAAGGCCGCGTGGGAGCGATGTTCTGGTCGCTGCGGCTGCCCGAGGGGCTCGCCGAGGAGCAGGCGGTCGGCGCGACGCTGGACCTGCTCGATCTGGTGCAGACGGTGGTACGGGAGTATCCGGAGAGCCTGCGGATGGCGTACAACGCGGCGCAGACCATCGACGCCAGGAACTGCGGGCGCGTCGCGGTGCTGCTCGGGCCCGCGGAGGCCGGCGCGCTGGGCGACTCGCTCGGCATCCTGCGCGCGCTGCACGCCCTCGGCCTGCGCGTTCTCACCCTGACCGGCACGTCCTGGGCGGGCGGCGGCAACGGGCTGACCCGGTTCGGCGAGGAAGTCGTACGCGAGATGAACCGCATCGGCGTACTCGCGGACCTGTCCGGCGCCTGCGACCCGACCGTGCGTCGCGTCCTCACCGTCTCCAGGGCCCCCGTCCTGTGCACCCGCTCGGCGGCCCGCGCCCTGCGCCCCCACCCGGCCAACCTCCCCGACGACCTGCTCACCCGGCTGGGCGCGACCAAGGGCCTGTGCCTGGTACCGCTGACGGCGGAACAGACGGGTCCTTCGGTACGGGACGTCGCGGACCACCTCGACCACGTACGCGCGCTCGCGGGCCCGGAGTGCGTCGGCCTCTCGGGTACGTACGACTCCGGGGCCGCTCACCCGCAGGACCTGCCCGACGCCTCGGGCTATCCGCACCTCATCGCCGAGCTCCTGCACCGCGGCTGGTCCGAGCCCGACCTGTCCCTGCTCACCTGGGGCAACGTCCAACGCGTGCTGCGCGCCGCGGACTTCACGGCCAAGGCCGCACAACAGCGCCGCGGCCCGTCCACGGCGAGCATCGCCCAGCTCGACGGATAGCCGCCGCTGAGTCCTCAGCAGGCGCAGAGGCAGAACGGGTGGCCGGCCGGGTCCGCGTACACCCGGAAACTACGCGTCCGGTCCTCCGCGTCGAGCACCTTCGCGCCCAGCGCGAGGACCTCCTTCTCCGCCGCGTCCATGTCGTCGACGGTCAGGTCCAGATGGAACTGCTGCGAAGCGTCGGGCGCCGGCCACTTCGGCGGTACGTATCCGGGGGCGGCCTGGAACGCCAGCGGTTGCCCGCCGGGCACGTGCAGGTCGACCCAGCCGTCGTCCTCCTCGAGGTCACCGCCCAGCACCCCGGCGTAGAACTCTGCGAGGGCGCGCGGGTCGGGACAGTCCAGGACGACGGCACCCAGCTTGGCGATAGCCATGACTTCCTCCTCGGTTACCTCTAAGAGGCTTCAACGAGTAACGGTTACTGCATACTCCCGCATAAGGGGTAACGTCGCAACCATGAATGACCGAGCGCCCGCTCCCGGCGGCCTGGCCCTCGTCGAGTTCCTGGTGAACACCCTGGACATCGAGACGGGTGCCGACTCCCTGGACACGGCCGAGGGGCGCGCGGCGCTGGACCTGACGGAGGCGGACCTGGCGTCGGCGCGCGAGCTGCGCGAGTCCCTGCGCGCCGCCTGCCTGGCCCACGCGGGCCACCCTCCGCACCGCGCGGTGACCCCCCTGGGTGAGCTGCTGGCCCAGGCACCGCTGCTGATCACGGTCGACGAACGGGACGGCTCCGCCTCCCTCGCCCCCGCCCGCCCCGCCCTCCTCGCCTCCCGCGTGGCCGCCGCGATCGCCGAGGCCATCGCCGCCGGCACATGGCTCCGCCTCAAGGCCTGCGAGGCCCCGACCTGCCACTGGGCGTACTACGACCGCAGCCCGGCCGGGCGAGGGCGCTGGTGCAGCATGTCGGTCTGCGGGGCGAGGGCGAAGATGCGCCGCTACCGAGCGAGCGCGAAGGATTCACGGTGAAGGACGCGCGGAAGGGCGCGCGCGAGGACCTGTGACACCGTCGGCCAAAGGCCAAAGGCCAAAGGCCAAAGGCCAAAGGCCAAAGGCCAAAGGCCAAAGGCCAAAGGCCAAAGGCCGAACCGCCGAACCGCCAAACCCGCTAAGCCGTCGGACGGCCCATCGCCCGGTACGTCCAGCCGGCCGCCCGCCACACCGCCGGGTCCAGAGCGTTGCGCCCGTCCAGCACAAGCCGTCGCGACACGGTCTCACCCAGCACCGCCGGATCCAGCTCCCGGAACTCACTCCACTCGGTGAGATGCAGGACGACATCGGCACCTCGTACGGCCTCGATGGCGGAATCGGCGTACCCGAGCGTCGGAAAGAGCCGCCGCGCGTTCACCATCCCCTTCGGGTCGTACACCGTGACCTGCCCGCCCTGAAGATGGATCTGCCCCGCGACATTCAGCGCCGGCGAATCCCGTACGTCGTCCGAGTCCGGCTTGAACGTGGCGCCCAGCACCGCGACCCGCTTCCCGAGGAACGAGCCGCCCCCCAGCGCCTGACGCGTCAGCTCCACCATCTGCCCGCGCTGCCGCATGTTGATGGAGTCGATCTCGCGCAGGAACGTCAGCGCCTGATCGGCCCCCAACTCGCCCGCCCGCGCCATGAACGCCCGGATGTCCTTCGGCAGACACCCGCCACCGAACCCGATCCCCGCGCGCAGGAACTTCTTCCCGATCCGGTCGTCGTACCCGATCGCCTCCGCCAGCTTGGCGACGTCACCGTCCGAGGCCTCGCACACCTCGGCCATGGCGTTGATGAACGAGATCTTGGTGGCGAGGAACGAGTTCGCCGAGGTCTTCACCAGCTCGGCGGTCGGGAAGTCCGTCACCACGAAGGGCGTGCCCTCGGCCAACGGCGTCGCGTACACCTCGCGCAGCAGCTTCTCCGCGCGCTCGCTGCGCACACCGGCGACGATCCGGTCGGGGTGCAGCGTGTCCTTCACGGCGAAGCCCTCGCGCAGGAACTCGGGGTTCCAGGCCAGTTCGGCGTCCTCGCCGGCGGGCGCGAGTTCGGCCAGCGTACGAGCGAGCCGGTCCGCGGAGCCGACGGGCACGGTGGACTTGCCGACGACCAGGGCGGGGCCCTTGAGATGCGGGGCGAGCGAGGTGAAGGCGGCGTCGACGTACGACATGTCACAGGCGTACTCGCCATGCTTCTGCGGCGTGTTCACGCACACGAAGTGGACGTCCCCGAACTCCGCGACCTCGGCCCAGTCCATCGTGAAGCGCAGCCGCCCGCTGGCCCCCTCGATCCCTGCGACATGCTTGCGCAGCAGCTCCTCGAGGCCGGGTTCGTAGATCGGGACCTCGCCGCGCTGGAGCATCTCGATCTTCTCGGGAACGACATCGAGGCCGAGCACCTCGAAGCCGAGCTCGGCCATGGCCGCGGCGTGCGTGGCGCCGAGATAGCCGGTGCCGATCACGGTGATCTTCAGGGCCATGGGTGCTCCAGTAGGTGGCGGGCGGATGCGCTGCCTGAGCATAGTCGGGGGTGGTCGGCCTCTCATCGGGCAGCTCTCCGTGGCCGTCCCGTGTTGCCGTTCCCGGTCCGTTCGTCCCTTCCCGCTGTCGCCAAGCTCACGTATCACTAGCGTGGGCGGGCACATAAAATTTGAGTTACTTAACGGTAGTTAGCGTCTTTGGAGCGTGAGATACCTTGGCCGGATCGGCTGACTTCGACCTGTACCGCCCGTCCGAGGAGCACGACATGCTCCGCGATACGATCCGCGCCCTCGCGGAGGCGAAGATCGCGCCGTACGCCGCCGCGGTGGACGAGGAGTCCCGTTTCCCGCAGGAGGCCCTGGACGCCCTCGTCTCCTCCGACCTGCACGCCGTCCACGTACCGGAGAGCTACGGCGGCGCGGGCGCGGACGCGCTGGCCACGGTGATCGTGATCGAGGAGGTGGCCCGCGTCTGCGCCTCCTCCTCCCTGATACCGGCCGTGAACAAGCTGGGCTCGCTCCCGGTGATCCTCTCCGGCTCGGAGGACCTCAAGAAGAAGTACCTGGGCCCGCTGGCCGCCGGCGACGGGATGTTCTCGTACTGCCTCTCCGAGCCGGACGCCGGCTCGGACGCGGCAGGCATGAAGACGAAGGCGGTACGGGACGGCGACTCGTACGTCCTCAACGGCGTGAAGCGCTGGATCACGAACGCGGGGGTGTCGGAGTACTACACGGTCATGGCCGTGACCGACCCCACGAAGCGCTCAAAGGGCATCTCGGCCTTCGTGGTCGAGAAGTCCGACCCCGGAGTCTCCTTCGGAGCGCCGGAGAAGAAGCTCGGCATCAAGGGCTCGCCGACGCGCGAGGTGTACCTGGACAACGTCCGCATCCCCGCCGACCGCATGATCGGCGAGGAGGGCACGGGCTTCGCGACGGCGATGAAGACCCTGGACCACACCCGCATCACGATCGCCGCCCAGGCCCTGGGTATCGCGCAGGGGGCGTTGGACTACGCCAAGGGCTACGTCCAGGAGCGCAAGCAGTTCGGCAAGGCGATCGCCGACTTCCAGGGCATCCAGTTCATGCTCGCCGACATGGCCATGAAGATCGAGGCTGCACGGCAACTCACGTACGCCGCCGCCGCCAAGTCGGAGCGCGGCGACGCGGACCTGACCTTCCAGGGCGCGGCGGCGAAGTGCTTCGCGTCGGACGTGGCGATGGAGGTCACCGTCGATGCGGTGCAGCTGCTGGGCGGGTACGGGTATACGCGCGACTATCCGGTGGAGCGGATGATGCGGGACGCCAAGATCACGCAGCTGTATGAGGGGACCAACCAGATCCAGCGGATCGTGATGGCGCGCAACCTGCCGTAATCACTGGTGAGTTGACCGTTGAAGGGCGCCCGCCTACTGGGCGCCCTTCACTCTTTCCGGTTAATAGAGACATGGAACATGGCATGAAGCGTGTTTCGTATCTTAGCGTTCTGGCGTGGCCGGGGGCTTCCCGGCACACGGCGGCCGTCGTATGCCGCGCTACTTTCGACTTGTGACCAAAGCATCGTCAGGTGGGGAACTGCCCGAAGGGTGGCGTCTGGACGGGGACCGACTCGTCCACGAGGCCGAGTTGCATGGCTGGAAGCTGACCGTCGTGAGCTTCCTCGATGCGCCATGGGACGGCCCGACAAGCCTCTGCATCGAACCACCTGATGATCCAGACGTCACGGTCGGGACGGATGGCATCACGGCGGAGCTCATGCGATCGATCTCCCTCGCGGAGATCCGCAGGACGGCGAAGGAACTGCGGGCGCGTCTGGGGCACTCAGCTGGCGAGACCGCCGTTGCGGCGGTGCTTCACCGAGTTGAGACAGAGCGGGAATACGCCTTGATGGCGCGTGAGTACGTGCACTTGGTGCAGCAGGGGTACCGCAGCCCCATCACGCGACTGGCGTCTGCGTGGGGGCTGAGTCGGAACACCATCAGCGGCCGTGTGCGGCGGGCGCGCGCCATGGGCTTCCTCGACGGGCCGCCGGGTAAACCCGCGGACCGCCTGACCGACAAGGCCTGGCGGCATCTGGAGGGGGACGATGCACGTGACTCGGAACGGGGCCGGATCGGCGGACGGTGAGCCGCTCGTGGTGGTCTTTGAGCGATGGGCCACTACGAGAGGGGTGGAGAACAGCAGCGTCAAGCAGTATCGGACGATGCTGGACAGGACAGTGGCGCCGTTCTTCGGAGCCGACGGCATCAGGGCCGTTACCTCGTCTTAGATTGAGAAGTGGGTGGAGTGGATGGTCCACTCCCGCGGCTACAAGCCCGCCACCATCCGATTCCGCTTCAACATCCTCAGGGGAGTGTTCAGTTGGGCCATGGAGCAAGAGTTGGCCGACACCAACCCGTGCAAGCCAGTGGCTCTCCCCGTCAGCAGCGCTCGGACATACAGGGACCAACGCGCGGAGGTCCACATCCCGAGCACGGAGACCGTACTTGCTGTCATCGCGGCTGCCCCGGAGCGGTACCGGGGGATGCTGTGGCTGATGGCGGGCTGTGGGCTGCGGCTCGGCGAGTCCATGGGGCTCGGCCGTGACCGCATCTCCTTCTCCCACCGGCTGGTCACCGTCGACCGGCAAGTCGCCTGCGACCGGGACACCGGATCGGGACGATACGGCAGCATGCGGCTGCGTCACGTCAAATGGCGTGAGGACGGGGAGCGCGGCCGTCGCGTCCCGCTGCCCGATGTGGTGGCATTGGCCCTACGCCGTCACCTCAGGGACTATGCCACCTGGGGTGAAGAGGAGCTGCTGTTCAGCAACGTGACAGGCACAGGACTGCTTTACACGTACTACTGGTACGGCAGGATCTGGCGTCCCACTCTCGCCGCAGCCGGCGTCGACTATTTCAAGCCGCACAGTCTCAGGCACTTCTATGCTGCGTCCCTGCTGAGCCAGGGGGTGTCGATCACCGAGGTCTCGGCTTGGCTGGGCCACACGTCGGTGAGCTTCACCGAGCGGTATTACTCGGACCTGATGCCGGACGCTCCTGACCGCGCGCGGCTTGCGATCGACGGAGCCTTGGGGGCTAGCGAGCAAGGCGCTGCCACCCGTGGAATGTCCGGACTCCGCGGAGTGGCGTCCGCGTAGCGAGCCTGTGTGAGCTGCCGAGCTGCCAGATTGTGCAGGGCATGCTCGGCAGCCACGGCCTGGGCCAGTTGATCATTTGTTGGTCATCGCTTGTCGTGTTCGAGTTCCGACAGGCTCGCGTGCTGACGATGGCGTGGGGCGGTCAGGCGTGCATTGTCCGTATGGCGAGCAGTGTCAGCCAGGTCCAGCCGATGGTGATGGAGACGCGCTGGATCAGTCCGCCGACGCCGGCCAGGCGTTGATTATGGCTGAACGCGGCATTGGCCAGAATCATGGTTGCCGCGAAGAGCACGGCGCTGGAGATCGAGTAGATGGCCCACCCCAGTGAGCCTTGTGAGGCGAGTACGAGGCAGGCCGCGGCGAGAGCGAGGAAGGCGATGAGGGAGAGCAGGTCGTGCAGGGCTCCGGCGCGGGTAGGGCGCTGGAGTTGATCAGGAGTGCCGGGAGGGTAGCCGCGCACGGGGTCGGTCCGGAAGGTGCCCGCGCCCAGCAGACCGATCCCCCATGCGCCGATCAGTAGCGCGCCCCAGCGGGAAGGCCCGACCTGCCACAGGCCCGCGGCGAAGGCCAGTGACAGCAAGCCGGCGCAGAGGAAGCTCACCGTCTGCGTCCACCCCGCGTGGCCGAGGGTGAGCGAACTGACGGGATGTCGCAGTGGCTTGTAGTCCGCCCGTGTGGCGCCTGCCAGCAGATATGTGGCGGTGAAGAGAGGGCCAGCAGTCACCCCGCAGGCCAGCAGTAATTGACTCCCCATGCCGTCAACCTATGTTGACGGTGCGAAATTGTCAACTTGCATTGACGGCGGGGTGGCCGGATGCCTGCCGGGCAGGCATCCGCGCAGGCCCCGCCTCAGCTGCCCACATACTCCGCCAGATGCTCCCCCGTAAGGGTCGAGCGGGCGGCGACCAGGTCGGCCGGTGTGCCCTCGAAGACGACCCGCCCGCCGTCGTGGCCGGCGCCCGGGCCGAGGTCGATGATCCAGTCGGCGTGGGCCATGACCGCCTGGTGGTGTTCGATGACGATGACCGATTTGCCGGAGTCGACGAGGCGGTCGAGCAGGCCGAGGAGTTGCTCGACGTCGGCGAGGTGGAGGCCGGTGGTGGGCTCGTCGAGGATGTAGGTGCCGCCCTTCTCGGACATGTGGGTGGCCAGCTTGAGGCGCTGGCGTTCGCCGCCGGACAGGGTGGTGAGGGGCTGGCCGAGGGTGATGTAGCCGAGCCCGACGTCGGCGAGGCGGTCGAGGATCTTGTGCGCGGCGGGCGTACGGGCCTCTCCGGCGCCGAAGAACTCCTCGGCCTCGGTCACCGACATCGCGAGCACCTCGCTGATGTCGCGCCCGCCGAGGCGGTACTCGAGGACCGAGGCCTGGAACCGCTTCCCCTCGCACTCCTCGCAGGGGGTGGCGACGGTGGCCATCACGCCCAGCTCGGTGTAGATGACGCCGGCGCCGTTGCAAGTGGGGCAGGCGCCCTCGGAGTTGGAGCTGAACAGGGCCGGTTTGACGCCGTTGGCCTTGGCGAAGGCCTTGCGGATCGGGTCGAGCAGTCCGGTGTACGTCGCCGGGTTGCTGCGTCGCGAGCCCTTGATCGCGCCCTGGTCGATCGACACCACGCCCGCGCCGGCCGGGATCGACCCGTGTACGAGCGAGCTCTTGCCGGAGCCGGCGACGCCGGTCACGACGGTCAGTACGCCGAGCGGGATGTCGACGTCGACGTTCTGCAGGTTGTTCGCCGTCGCGCCGCGGATCTCCAGCGCGCCTGTGGGCTTGCGCACCGTCTCCTTGAGCGTGGCCCGGTCGTCGAGATGGCGGCCGGTGATGGTGTCCCCGGCCCGCAGCCCCTCGACGGTGCCCTCGAAGCAGACGGTGCCGCCTCCCGTACCGGCACCGGGGCCGAGGTCGACGACATGGTCGGCGATCGCGATCGTCTCCGGCTTGTGCTCCACGACGAGCACCGTGTTGCCCTTGTCGCGCAGCCGCAGCAGCAGGTTGTTCATGCGCTGGATGTCGTGCGGGTGCAGGCCGATGGTGGGTTCGTCGAAGACGTACGTGACATCCGTGAGCGAGGAGCCGAGGTGGCGGATCATCTTCGTACGCTGTGCCTCGCCGCCCGACAGCGTGCCCGAGGGCCGGTCGAGCGAGAGGTAGCCGAGGCCGATCTCCACGAACGAGTCGAGGGTGTGCCGTAGCGTGCCGAGCAGCGGTGCCACCGACGGTTCGTCGAGGCCGCCCACCCACTTGGCCAGGTCGCTGATCTGCATCGCGCAGGCGTCGGCGATGCTGATCCCCTTGATCTTCGAGGACCGGGCCGCCTCGCTGAGCCGGGTGCCGTCGCACTCGGGGCAGGCGGTGAAGGTGACCGCCCGGTCCACGAAGGCCCGGATGTGCGGCTGCATCGCCTCGCGGTCCTTGGACAGCATCGACTTCTGCAGCTTGGGGATCAGGCCTTCGTACGTCAGGTTGATGCCGTCGACCTTGATCTTGGTCGGCTCCTTGTAGAGCAGGTCGTGCAGCTCGCGCTCGGTGAACTCGCGGATCGGCTTGTCCGGGTCGAAGAAGCCGCAGCCGCTGTAGATACGGCCGTACCAGCCGTCGGCGCTGTAACCGGGAACGGTGAACGGGCCTTCGTTCAGCGACTTGCTGTCGTCGTACATCGCGGTCAGGTCGAAGTCGGTGACCCGGCCCGTGCCCTCGCAGTTCGGGCACATGCCGCCGGTGATCGAGAAACTCCGTCTCTCCACGGTCTTGCCATGACTGCCCTCGATAGTGACCGCGCCCTTCCCACTGATCGAGGCGACGTTGAAGGAGAAGGCCTGGGGCGAGCCGATGTGCGGCTTCCCGAGCCGGCTGAACAGGATGCGCAGCAGCGCGTTGGCGTCGGTGGCGGTGCCGACCGTGGAGCGGGAGTTGGCGCCCATCCGCTCCTGGTCGACGATGATCGCGGTGGTGAGCCCTTCGAGTACGTCGACGTCGGGCCGGGCCAGGTTCGGCATGAAGCCCTGCAAGAAGGCGCTGTACGTCTCGTTGATCATCCGTTGCGACTCGGCGGCGATCGTGGCGAACACCAGCGAGCTCTTGCCCGAGCCGGAGACGCCGGTGAACACCGTCAGCCGGCGCTTGGGGAGCTCGACGCTGACGTCCTTGAGGTTGTTCTCGCGCGCGCCGTGCACGCGGATCAGATCGTGGCTGTCGGCGACGTGCGGTGCAGACGACTGCGTGCCCGTGCTCGCGGCCATGTTCATCGTGACTCCGTGTTCTGTTGAGGGGGCTGCTGCTGGGCGGGGCCGCCTGCGCGGTCTCCGTGGGTGTCGCCCGGCTCGATCTGATCGGCTTTCCGGCAGTACGTCTGGTTCTACTTCGTCGGCGCGGTGCACGGCAACGGATCGCCGCAAACCGGCCAGCGGCCGTCGCGGATCAGCAATGGACGGCTCATTTCAGCTTGTTGATACGGACCAGGCTGCCCGCAGGGTCACGGAAGGCGCAGTTCCATGGACGTCAGGCTAGGAGTGGCCGGGTGGCTCGCGCTTCTCCGTTCCTGACCGGTCCGGCCGCCCTGCATGGGAAACTGACTGCGTGAAACGGCAGGAGCTCGACGACCTCGTCCGGCTGCGGCGTGCCCGCGACCGCATGGACCGCGACTACGCCGAGCCGCTCGACGTCCCGGCGCTGGCGCGCGAGGCCCTGATGTCGGCGGGCCACTTCTCCCGCAGCTTCCGCGCCGCCTACGGAGAGACGCCGTACAGCTACCTGATGACCCGCCGCATCGAGCGGGCCAAGGCACTGCTGCGGCGCGGCGATCTCACGGTGACCGAGGTCTGTTTCGCGGTCGGTTGTACGTCGCTGGGGTCCTTCAGCTCGCGCTTCAGCGAGCTGGTCGGCGAGAGCCCGAGCGCCTATCGGGCCCGTAATCACGACGACGGCGCCGACATCCCGGCCTGCATCGCCAAGATCCACACGCGACCGGTCAGGAATGGAGAAGCACCTCCAGCCGCCCGGTCGTAGCGTGAACGGCATGGACATCAAACTTTCCTCGTGCTTCATCGCCGTCGACGACCACGACAAGGCGATCGCCTTCTACCGCGACGTACTCGGCCTCGAGGTACGCAATGACGTCGGCTTCGAGGGGATGCGCTGGGTGACCGTCGGCTCGCCCACCCAGCCGGACGTGAACATCGTCCTGGAACCGCCCGCCGCCGACCCGAGCACCTCACCGGCCGACAAACAAGCTCTGGCGGAACTGATGGCCAAGGGCCTGCTGCGCGGCGTCATCTTCGTGACGGACGACGTGGACGCCGCCTTCGAGCGCATCAGCGGCGCGGGCGCCGAGGTGTTGCAGGAGCCGATGGACCAGCCGTACGGCGTCCGCGACTGCGCGTTCCGCGACCCCGCCGGCAACATGCTGCGTTTCAACCAGCCCCGCAAGGAGTGATTTCGCGGGGAAGTGGGCTCTTGGCGGGCCTTGGCGGGCTTTGTGGTGGATTGTTGCTGTCCGCCGGATGGCGCGCGGCGGGCAGCAGGCGTACCACGGAAGGGCATGGGGACCCGTTCCGGGACCCCACCACTCCTAGGAGGAGCCATGCAGCAGCCCGAGACCATGAGCCCGATGAGCAAGGAGATGCAGGACTGCGTCGAGGCCTGCATGAACTGCCACAGCGTGTGCGAGGAGACCATGAGCTCCTGCATGCAGATGGGCGGCCAGGCCCAGATGCAGATCATGCGCGCGCTCATGGACTGCTCCGAGATGACTCGTATGTGCTCGGACATGATGATGCGCAGGTCGCCGATGTCGGCCGAGATGTGCGCCATGTGCGCGCGGGCGTGCGAGATGTGCGCGGAGGCGTGTATGGCGATGCCGGACGACGCGCAGATGATGCGCTGCGCCGAGGCGTGTCGCCACTGTGCGCAGACGTGCCGCGCGATGTCCGGCGCCACGGCCTGAGCGCTATGGCATGAGCCTCGGCTGACCCGGTCGCGGCACGGAAGGACGGCACGCAAAAGCCCGCTTCCCAGACATCCGTCAGGTGCCTGTGAAGCGGGCTTTGCCGGCTTTGCCTTTTACTCCGTAACCGTCACCTTCTCGTCGTTCTTCAGCTGCTCCACCAGGGTCTTCATCTTGGCTTCGTCCCACTGGAGGTTGCCGTTGGCGGCGTTGCCGGAGATGGGCATGTTCATGGACTTGCCCTCGCCGCCGGTGACGCCCTTCATGGCCCAGAACATGGAGGCCAGGTTCCACAGGGACATGTCCTTGTCGACGGTGAGGGTGTCGAGTCCGGCGCCCATGGTCGGGTAGAGCTTGAAGGGGTTCATGACCGTGGACGGCGTCGCCGTCTGGCTGGCGAGGGCCGCGAGGAACTTCTGCTGGTTCTTCGTACGGTCCAGGTCACTGCCCTTGAGGGCGTATCGCGTACGGACGAAGGCCAGGGACTCCTCGCCGCTGAGGACCTGCTTGCCCTCCTCGAAGTCGGCGCCGGACTTGGTGTCCTTCATGCCGCCCGGGGGGATCGTGATCTCCACGCCGCCGATCGCGTCGACGATCTTCGCGAAGCCGGCGAAGCCGATCTCCGCGTAGTGGTCGATGTGCAGGCCCGTGTTCGCCTCGACGGTACGCACGAGCAGTTCGGGTCCGTCCTCCGCGTACGCCGCGTTCAGCTTCACCTGGCGGCCGGTGCCTTCGTAGAGCTTGCCGGAGTCGGAGCCCTTGAACGACGGAATCTCGACGTTCGAGTCGCGCGGCAGCGAGATCATCGTGTTCCCGTTGTCGCCGACGTGCAGGATCATCATCGAGTCCGTGCGCTTGCCCTCGGCGGAGCCCGTGCGGAGCTTCTTCTTCTCCTCGGCGGACAGGCCCTCGCGGCTGTCGGAGCCGACGATCAGGTAGTTCGTGCCCTCGCCCGCCTCGGGCCGGTCGATCACCTTGGACAGGTCGACGTCGCGCTTGAGCTTCGAGTCGGCCCAGAAGTACGTACTCACGGAGACCACGATCAGCAGCGTGACCAGCGTTATCGCGGTCCACTTGATCCGGCGGCGCCAGTTCGGCGCGGGCCGGCCGTGGGACGCGGGCCCTTCAGGACCGCCGCCGCCCGACGAGCCGTACACCTGGCCCGTGTTGTAGCCGCTGTTGAAGTTGTCGTCGGCGTAGCCGTATCCGTCGTCGTAGGGGGGCTGCGGCGGAACCCCGCCCCGTGGCGGTGCCGACGGGCCCGAGCCCGGGCCGCGCCCCACCTGCCGCATCACGCGCGCGCCCTCGGGCTGGGCGTTCGCGCTGCCGCGGCCGTAACGGTCGCCGCCGTTGTCTCCGTGCCATCCCTCGGGCCAATTGTTCATGCGCACCAGTGTGCAGTGCCGAACGGTCCGGCTTACAAGAGTCGACGGAAAATCACACCACCCCCGTTGCAAAGCTGATGCAAACCGGACTTTGCAGAGACTGACATAAAGAGAAAGGGCAGGGCAGAACAGGCTCCTCGACCGGAATGCGATATTCCGGTCAAGATTCCCGTCAAGCCGCACGGTCCGCGGCCCGCCGCCTCACGGACACCCCACCTCGTCCCCCGTGACCACCCCGGCCTCCCCGTGCCGCGCATCCTCCGCCCGTACCTTCGCCACCCGCTCGAAGTCCGAGCCCGCGATCACCTTCAGCGTCGGGCCCTGGCCCTTGACCGCCCGCGACCGACTGCCCGGCAGGGCCGCCGCCAGGGACTTGGCCGAGCGGTTCCAGCCGGGGTCGTACGTGATGAGGGTGTGGTCGGCGGAGCGGTCGCGGGCGTTCGTCGGGACGCCCGTCGTGTTGAAGCCCGTCGCGGACAGCGCGTGGTCGATGTGGCGGCCGAGGCCCGGTGTGGTCGTGCCGTTCTCGACCTGGACGCGGATCTGCTGCGGGGCCACGTCGACGCGTACGGCCTTGGAGGGGGTGTGGTGCGGGGCGAGGGGTTTGTCCTCGCGCAGGGCACGGAAGATCCGCTCCGACTTCTTCGCGTCCCACTTCAGGGTCGAGCCGACGCCCTTCACGGGGAAATCCATCCGCCCGATCGGGACGGTCACGAACTCCGAGGACGACGGCGAGAAGTTCCGCATCGCCCACCCCAGATCGACCAGCTTGCCGGGCCCGAAGCCCTTGTCCGCCCGCACCGAGCCGAGCACGGTCTGCGTCACATCGCGGAACTTCATCGGGTTCAGCAGCACACCGGAGGAGGTGGCCCGCTCGACCAGCGCGGCCAGGAAACGCTGCTGGCGCTGCATCCGGCTGAGGTCCGCGGTGCCGTCGATGTGCCGGGAACGTACGTACTGGAGCGCCTGGCCGCCGTTCAGGTCGTGCTCCCCGGCGGGCAGGTTCAGGCCGGTGTGCGAGTCCTTCAGGGGGCGCACCGTGCAGATCCGTACGCCGCCGAGCTCGTCCACCGTCTTCATGAAGCTGGTGAAGTCGACCTCCAGGTAGTGGTCGATCTTCACGCGGGTCATGTTCTCGACGGTACGCACGGTCAGTTGCGGCCCGCCCTCCACGTACGCGGCGTTGAGCTTGAGCGCGTGCGGGCGGTGCCGTTCGCCGGTGCGGCGGTCGGTGTGCGCGGGCGTCTCGGCGTACGAGTCGCGGGGCAGGCTGACGATGCTGGCCCGCTTCCGGTCCTGCGAGATGTGCACGATCATCACGGTGTCCGTGCAGCGGCAGGGCAGGCCGCCCAGGCGGTACTTCCTGCGCTCCGCCCTGCTGATCCGCTCGCGGCCGTCGGTGCCTACCAGCAGGACGTTCATGCCGTCGCCCTGCGCGGGCCGGTTCTTCATGTCCTTGAAGGGGTTGACGCGGTCGATGTCGGCGTCGACGCCGGTGACCACCGCGTGCCCGACGCCGGCCGCCGCGAGCACCACCACGGAGAGCGAGGTCACCACCCGCGTGGCGCACCGTGACCGCTTGCGCTGTACGGGCGGCCGCGCCGGGCGCTGCCGCGGAGGGCGAGCGGGTCTGCGGGGCGGCGTGGGCAAGGGGGACACCTCCGCGTCGGCCGGGTGTGGGGGTCCGTTGAGAACCGTAGGCCCATATGATCTGTGGCCCGCAGCGGCAAGCCGGACGGCGCGCTTCCGTGTCCCCCGTTCGCGGTAACGTACGGCCTGATACTGCATTTCCCGGGGGGCACTGCGCCTGACAGCCGCTGCGCGGCGGGCCGGACCCCCAGCCGAAAAGACGAGAAGGAAGCCCAGCACGTGAATTCCGACGGGCGACTCCCCGCCGTGTCCGTGATCATGCCCGTCCTCAACGAGGAGCGGCATCTGCGCGGAGCCGTCCAAGCGATCCTCGCCCAGGAGTACGACGGCGAGATGGAGGTCGTGATCGCCATCGGTCCCTCTACGGACCGTACGGACGAGATCGCGGCCGAGCTCGTACGAGAAGACCCCCGCGTGCACACCGTCCCGAACCCGACGGGCCGTACGCCGGCCGCGCTGAACGCCGCGATCAAGGCTTCCCGGCACCCCGTCGTCGTCCGTGTCGACGGGCACGGCATGCTCTCGCCGAACTACATCGCGACCGCCGTACGCCTCCTGGAGGAGACCGGCGCGCAGAACGTCGGCGGCATCATGCACGCCGAGGGCGAGAACGACTGGGAGCACGCGGTGGCGGCGGCCATGACGTCGAAGATCGGCGTGGGCAATGCCGTCTTCCACACCGGTGGCGAGGCCGGGCCCGCCGAGACCGTGTATCTGGGCGTCTTCCGACGCGAGGCTCTGGAGCAACAGGGCGGCTACAACGAGGAGTTCATCCGCGCTCAGGACTGGGAGCTCAACTTCCGGATCAGGGAGGCGGGCGGGCTGATCTGGTTCTCGCCGGAGCTGAAGGTCTCGTACCGGCCCAGGCCTTCGGTGCGCGCCCTCGCCAAGCAGTACAAGGACTACGGCCGTTGGCGCCACGTCGTCGCCCGCTACCACGAGGGCTCCATCAACCTGCGCTACCTCGCCCCGCCGGTGGCGGTGTGCGCGATAGCGGCGGGCCTCGTGGCGGGCGCCGCGCTGACCCCGTGGGGTTTCGTCATTCCGGGCGGCTATCTCGCGGCCATCGCCGCCGGTTCCGTACCGGCGGGCAAGGGCCTCCCGCTCAAGGCACGCCTGCAGATCCCCGTAGCCCTCGCCACGATGCACATGTCGTGGGGGTGGGGCTTCCTGACCAGCCCACGCTCACTGGCCAGGAAGGTCATCGCGTCACGGCGGCCCGCGGTGCTCACGGAGAGCTGAGCACCGCGGCGATGCCGGGGAACTACCAGCGGTAGGGCTCGTACACGGGCATGCACTTGTCGCTGTCCGAGCCGTTCAGGGCGTCGGCGCTCTCCGGGACATCCCCGGCCTCGGGCTCGGCCTGCTTCGGATAGCTCGTGCCCTCGCGCCAGTCGGCGCCCACGACGAGGGTGACGCCGGAGACGTCGGTCGACCTCTTCACCGAACTCAGCGGAATCCCCAGCGACTTGGCGACACGCTGGGCATCGCCCTCCAGCTCGGCACTCGGATAGCGGACCACCGTCTTGTCCTCGGCGAGAGCCACCGTCCCGTCGGCCGTCGCCCTGCTGAAGCCTTTCTGCACGAGTGACTGGCTCACCGCGTTCGCACGCCCGCCGACCGGAGCGAGGGTGGAGGAGCGTGTGCCGTTCTGCACCACGATGCCGATTTCGCCGTCCTCGGCGGCCGGGTCGCCGGAGGCCTGCTCCTTGGCAGGCTTCTTCTTTGCGTCCGACTTCTTTCCCTTGTTGTCGAAGGCCACGTCGTCGCGGACCATCGTCCACACCTTCTCGGCGTCCGCGCCGTTCGGCACCAGGTGGTTGCGGTTCTGCGGGTCCTCGACGGTCGGCATGGTCGTCATGGTGATGCGGTCGGTCGGCACTGTCTTGAGCTGCATGCCGAGGCCGTACAGGTCATCGACCGAGCCGATCTCCTCGGAGACCGTCAGGGAGTCCGTGGCCGCCTCGGCCAGGTTCATCAGCCGGCCGGTGTCGGTGAAGACGTTCTGCTTCTTCAGCGTGCGGATCATCGAGTTCATGTACATGTGCTGGGCTTCGGCGCGCCCGAGGTCGCTCTTGAAGGCGTGCCTGGTACGCAGCCACTGCAAGGCCTGCTTGCCCTGGACCTTCTGCTTGCCGGCCTTCAGCTTGAGACCGGAGCCGCCCGGGACGTTGGGCAGCGGGCGGTCATGCACGTTGTGCTCCACACAGACCTCGACACCGCCGATGGCGTCCGCCATCTTCACCACGCCCGCGAAGTCGATCGTCATCCAGTGGTCGATATAGGCACCGGTGAGGTTCTCCCAGGTGGCCAGCGTGCAGCCGGCTCCGCCGCGGGCCAGCGAGGCGTTGATGATGTCGTTGGTCGCCGGGTAGGTCTTGCCGGTCTCGGGGTCCTCGCACTCGGGGATGTCGACCCGGGTGTCGCGCGGAATGCTCACCACTGAGGCGTGCTTCCGGCCCGCGGACAGGTGGATGAGCATTTGGACATCCCCCCGCGGCTTGGTGCCCACGCTCTCCTTGCTCCCGCCCAGTTCCAGGTTCTCCGTCGAGTTACGGCTGTCGGAACCGATCAGCAGGATGTTCAGCGGCGTCTGGCCGGCCGCGTTCGGCTCCGTCTTCTTGGCGTCGGAGTCTCCGCTGCTGCGCTCGCCCTTGTCGAGGTTGTTGTTCAGATGCCAGTAGTAGACGTATCCGGCGCCGGCCGTGCCAAGTATCAGTACCGACAGGGTTGTCGCGGACCAGCGGAGTATGCCGCGTTTGCCCCGCGGCCGTCTTCTGCTGCCGCGCCGTCTGCCTCCCGCACCGCCGCCGTCACCGCTGTCGGCGGGCCCGGCGTCCTCGTGCGGACCGTCATCCCGGCCCAGGTCCCGAGCCTGTCCGACGCGTGATCGCGTCGGTCTCCCACGGACACCACTCTGTGTCATGCCCTTGCCCTCCCCACCCCTGCGCCACGGAACAGGCCTGCCATACGCCTTGGTAGACGTATGGCAGGCCGTTCAGGTCACTTGGCGCACTCGACTTTGTCCGCCGTGGACTTCTCCACATCCGGCGTCGTCGACGGAGCGGTGAGGGATTCCCCAGCCCCCTTGAAGTCCTCTCCCAGGGTCAGCGTGATCGCCGGTAGCCCCTGGGAGTTGGTCACGCTTTCACCCGGCTTCATGGCCGATCCGGACAGGCCCATGATGTCGGCGAGCCTACGTGCCTGGTCTGCCTGATCGGGAGCGTACTCGAGGGTTGTCTTCTTCAGGGTCGTCTCGGCGTTACCCGCGTTCTCGGACTTGGTCACGCCCTCGTCGTTCTGCAGGTAGGTGAGGGTTTCCTGTGCGGAGCCCGGGGCGGCGCCGCCGTTGAGGACCCGTACGCGTACGTCCGCGGGGTCGGCCTTGGTGCCCTTGAGGCGGGCGGCGACCTCCGCCTTCTCCTTCTGCTGCTGCTTCTTCACCGCAGTGAACGAGACGTCGTCCTTGATCATCGAGAAGATGTCAGGGGCCCTCGTCTCGTCGACGACGACCGTGGCCTTGACCTGCTCGGTGGGGTTGTCGACCACCGGCACCGTCATGAAGGAGACGTTCTTCGGCGGCACCTTCTTCAGCTCCAGGGCCACGTCCTTGAGCGTGCTGACCTTGCCGATGCCGGTGTCGACGGTCAGCGCCTTGGTGGCGGCCTCGGCCAGCTTCACCAGCTTGGTGGGGCTGGTGAGGGTGTCGCTGGAGGACATCTTTCGCATCAGCGAACCCAGGAACTGCTGCTGCACCTTGATGCGGTCGAGGTCGCCGCTGTTGCCGAAGCTCTTCCGGGTGCGGACGAAGGCGAGGGCCTGCTCGCCCTCGACCGTCGACGTGCCCGCGGGCAGTTTGAGCTTCGACTCCTCGTCGTCGACGGGTTCGGTGAGACAGACCTCGACTCCGCCCACCGCCGACGTCAGCGTCTTCACCGCGTTGAAGTCGGCCATCATGAAGTGGTCCACCGAGATGCCGGTGGCCTCCTTGACCGTACGCATCGTGCAGCCCGGATCCCGGCCGCTCTGCCCGAGGCTCGTGTTGAAGCGGACGCTCTGCGAGCCGGTGATGACCTTGGTGGTGCCGTCCTCCTGCTCGGTGGGGCAGTCCGGAACGTCCACGATCAGGTCGCGCGGAATGCTCATCGCGGTCGCGTTCGTACGGTCCTTGGAGACGTGCAGCAGGATGTTGGTGTCGGCGTGCCCGATGTTGTTGGTGTCGCCGTACCCCTGGTTGCCCTTGCCGGTGCGCTTGTCGGTACCGATGATCAGGATGTTGAAGGCCTTGTCCTTGCTGAAGTTCCCCGCGCCCGCGCTCCCGACGTCCGTCGTGTTGACGTTGCCCTCGAGGTGCTTGACGTAGATGTAGCCCGCGGTCGAGACGGCGACCAGCGCGAAGGCCACGGTGCCGGCGGTCCACAGCGCTATCTTCTTGCCCCTGGGTTTCTGCTGCCTGACCTTGCGACGGCTCGGCGGCGGCCCCTGTGGCGGGCGCCGCCTGCGCGGGCCGGGTACGTCGGGCGACGGCGCCGCCTGGGGCGTTCCCCGGTATTCCCGCCCCGGCGCCGTACGGCCGCGCGGGGGTGCGGCGGTACCTGCGGTCGCGGTTCTGGAAGAGCGGGGGCCGGGGACCGACGGCTGCGCTGCGGAATGACCCAGTCGCAATTCGTAGTCACCGGTGTTCGGATTGAGTACCCACTGGTCTGCGGGGTCGATATTGTCCGCCCGCCCTCGGCCTTGCGCGTCCACGGTTGTGTCAGTCCTCCGTCGGGGCCACGCGGCGCCTTCTCCCCTCAAAAGGCGCCTGGTCTCGTTCAAGCAGTGCATGACCTCATCGGGTGCACCGGACCGCTCACACTATCCGGCCGGATCACCGTCAAGGGGAGCCGGTGACAAATTGCACGTCTTACAACTGGGCAATCCGCCCCATACTTTTGGACGAATGTTCCCCGGCTTGACGTGCCCTTTACCCGCAGACACGTTCGGGGCTTAACCGCACGGGTCATCAGCCGCCGTGTTCCCGCGGAAAGTCGGCGCCGGGCTGGGCGTGGATGAGGGCCCGTCATTCCGCTTTCCGCCCGATTTGCCGCTCTGGCTGCCGGAGTTGTCCGCGACCTCCACCGGGGCGTCCCTGCGCAGCCGCCCGAAGAGTTTCTCCGCCTCGGGCTCCACCAATTGGTCGCGATTGGGGTTGTAGGGGTACGACTCCCTCGGCACCGTCAGAAACTGCACACGTTCGGTGGGGATATCGCGCAGACCGCGCACCAGGTCGTACAGGCCCCGCAGGTTCGCCAGAGCCGGGTCCGTGGTGAGCGCCGAGGTCGCCGCGTCGAGCACCGGATAGAGCTTCACGGGATTCAGCAGTACGTCATTGCCGCGCACCTTGCTGACGAGCGCGCCCAGGAACCGCTGCTGGCGTTCCATCCGCTCGGTGTCGCTGCCGTCGCCGAGGCTCTTGCGGGCGCGTACGTAACCGAGGGCCTGCTCGCCGTCGAGCTTCACCCTGCCCTCGGGGAGCCGCAGTTTCGCCGCGCGGTCGTCCATCGGCTCCTTGAGGCACACCTCGACGCCGTCGACCGCGTCGACCATGTCCTTGAAGCCGTTGAAGTCCACGACCATGTGGTGGTCGACCCGGATGTCCGTCAGCTTCTCGACCGTACGGATCGTGCAGGCCGAACCCCCGGTCTGGAAGGCGTAGTTGAACATCGCGAACACCGGCTCGCTGCGGCTGCCGTCCCGGCGCCGGCAGCCGGGCACGTCCACCATCAGGTCGCGCGGTACCGAAACGGCGGTCGCGCTGCGCCGGTTCGCCGCGAGGTGCAGCAGGATCACGGTGTCGGAGCGCTCGGTGCCGGAGTCCCGCCCGTACTTCCCGTTCTCCTCACCCGAGCGCGAGTCGGACCCGATCAGCAGGATGTTCCGCGCGCCCTTCACCAACGCGGTCGGCCGCTCCTTCTCGTACCGGGCGAGCTCGGCCGCGGCGGCCTCGTCCGCCGTGATGTTCCCGTCCAGCTTCTCGTACACCACCCACCCGCCCGCCGCCGCCGCGAGCAGCCCGAGCCCGACCCCCACCGCCAGATACCTGAGCCACCGCCGTCGCACACCTCCGGCCCCGGTGGGCGAAGCGCCCCGACCGGGTCCAACGCCTCCGGTGCCGCTCACTTCGGATCCACCCCTCACGGCGTACGAGCGTGTCGTGCTCTTACGACCATGGACCGGGTGGGGGCGGGGGGCGCGTGGGGAGGGGGAGGGCTGGGCCGGATGGGGGACCGCCCGTAACCCCGAACCTTCCGCGGCTAGCGTTTCGTAGCAGTCACTCGCTCACTCTCGATTCGCTTGGCCACCGCATCCTCTCCAAGCTGATCCAGATGCCGGCACAGCACCACGGAGGCCCCCGTGGCGAGCGGCGCGTACAACCCGGCGCTCAGCCCCTCCCACGTGTCGTACGAGAGCCCCGACAACAGCCGCGACCCGGGCCCCGTAAGCCCGAAACCGGAGGCATCCGCCCGCGCCCGCTCCACAACCTCCGCCCCCGTGAACTCCGCCCCGGCCACGATCAGCGCCGGTGCCTCCGGATCCACAGGAGCGTACGGCTGGAAACGATCACCCTGGCTCGGCACCTCGACCGCGTAGTCGACGTACCCCTCAGGCGGAGCCGAAAAGCGGCGCCCCAGCGGCGCGAGCGACAGTGCGACCCGGTCGCCCGCGCAGGCGAGCCCCGCCTCGAACCGGCCCGGCCCGGCGACGACATGGTCGGCGGCAGCCGGATCGCCCTCGACGTCCGCGATCACGCCCACCGAGGAGCAGGCGAGCAGCCACACCGCGGTCTGCCAGTGCGCGGGCAGTAGCAGCGCGACCCGTTCGCCGGGCTCGGCGGACAGCTCGTCCTGGAGGAGGTTGGCGGTCTTGGCCACCCAATTGGCGAAGGTGGCCACGGACAGTTCGACCCGTTCGCCGGTGGCGTCGTCGTAGAAGGTCACGAGGGGGCGTGCCGGGTCCGCGGCGAGCGCGGATCGCAGCAGGTCGGCAGGGGTGCGGTCGGTGGCGGTCACGAGAGGAAAGCGTACGCGGGCCCTCGGCCGGGCGGGGGAGGCCGGGCCACCGGTTCGGACGAGTGCCAGCAGACGGTCCGTCAAGTCCCGGATGGACAGATAAGTATCGTTATGTCCACGATCAGGGGCATGCGTGGATACCTTGCTTCCTCGATCGCCGTGGCGTGTGCGGCCGCCCTGGCCCTCCCGCTGACGTCCCCCTCCGACGCTCTGGCCGGCACCTCGAGACCCGCGACCGCCGAGAGACGGGCGGCCCCGGAAGCGCCGGCCGTCCCAGAAACGCAGGCCGTCCCCGGCAGTACCCAGTCGCTCGCGCTCGTCCCGCTCACCCGCGACCGCGCCCTCGGCGCCGCCTCCGTGCAGGGGCTGCACCGGCGCGACGTAACCCGCTTCTCGCTGGTCGGCGTCGTCTGGGACGACCCGGACACGGAACTGCGTGGCCGGGTCCAGGTCCGTACACGCTCCGCCGACACCGCCAAGTGGTCCGCCTGGCAGGACATCGAGACGCACAGCATGGAGCACGCCGCCGACCCGGACACCGACGAGGGCACCTCCGAGCGGGTACGCGGCTCCACGGCACCGCTGTGGGTGGGGGAGTCGGACGGCGTGGAGGTGCGCGTACAGGCCAAGACACATGCCGAGGACGGACAGGCCGTCACGAGCCAACCGCTGCCCGGCGGACTGCGCCTCGAACTCGTCGACCCCGGCACCGAGCCCCCGCCCGCGGGTCCTGAACTGAAAGCCCCGAACGCCGGCTCGCTCACCGCCGAGTCCGCCGCAGCGTCCGCCGCCAACGCCGGCCTCGCACCGCTCGGCGCCACCGTCATCCCGGAACTGACCCGCAAGCAGACGCAGAAGGACTTCCTCGCGACCCGAGGGAGCGAGGGGGCGGCCACGAACCCGTACATCGGCCCGCGGCCGCGCATCGTCACCCGCCGCGGCTGGGGCGCGGACGAGGGCCTGCGCGAGCGGAACTTCAGCTACACCAAGTCCGTCCGGGCCGCCTTCGTGCACCACAGCGCCTCGGGCAACAACTACTCCTGCTCGCAAGCCGGTTCAGTCATCCGCAGTATCTACCGCTACCACGTCAAGAGCAGTGGCTGGCGTGACATCGGGTACAACTTCCTCGTCGACAAGTGCGGAAACATCTACGAGGGGCGGGCCGGGGGCGTGGCCAAGCCGGTCAAGGGCGCCCACACTCTCGGTTTCAACGGCAACAGCATGGGGATCGCCGTCCTCGGCAACTTCGGCAACTCGCAGCCGCCGGACGCCGCGGTGGAGGGCGTCGCCCGGCTCACGGCGTGGAAGCTCGGCCTCCACGGGGCGGATCCGGCGGGCAAGACATATCTGAAGTCGGCCGGTGGCAACCTCTTCCGAAAAGGCAAGAACGTACAACTGAACGTGATCTCCGGGCACCGGGACGGCTTCGCCACCGAGTGCCCGGGCGCCCGGCTGTACGCCAAGCTCCACGAGGCCAGGACCAGTTCGGCCCACCACCAGGGCCGATGAGGTCGGGGCTGCGGCTCCCCACGGCCACTCAAGAGGCTCCCCACGGCCATCGAACGGTCTGCATACACTGGCCGGCCGACAGACAGTTCGGCCGGCCCCACAGGGAAGCAGAGACGACAGGTGACAGAAGCGATCCTCCTGGTCGGCGGCAAGGGCACACGGCTGCGCCCGCTCACGGTGCACACGCCGAAGCCGATGGTTCCGGCGGCCGGGGTACCGTTCCTCACGCACCAACTGGCGAGAGCCAAAGCGGCGGGGGTCGAGCACATCGTGCTCGCCACGTCCTATCTGGCCGAGGTCTTCGAACCGTACTTCGGCGACGGCTCGTCGCTGGGGCTCCACATCGAGTACGTCACCGAGGCCGAGCCCCTCGGCACGGGCGGCGCCATCCGGAACGTGGCCTCCCGCCTTCACTCCGCCCCCGACGATCCCGTCCTGATCTTCAACGGGGACATACTCACCGGCCTCGACATACCGGCCCTGGTCGCCACCCACCAGTCCTCGGGCGCGGATGTCTCCCTGCACCTGACGCGTGTCGCGGACCCCAGGGCGTACGGCCTGGTCCCGACCGACGCCTCGGGCCGCGTACAGGCCTTCCTCGAGAAGCCCCAGACCCCCGAGGAGATCGTCACCGACCAGATCAACGCGGGGGCGTACGTCTTCCGGCGCTCGGTCATCGACACGATCCCCGTCGGCCGTCCGGTCTCGGTGGAACGCGAGACCTTCCCGGACCTGCTGTCCTCCGGCGCCCACCTCCAGGGCATGGTCGACTCGACCTACTGGCTGGACCTCGGCACCCCCCAGGCCTTCGTACGAGGCTCCGCGGACCTCGTCCTCGGCCGCGCCCCCTCCCCGGCAGTCCCCGGCCCCTGCGGCGACCGCCTCGTCCTGCCGACGGCCACGGTCGCCCCGGACGCGAAGCTGACCGGCGGCACGGTGGTCGGCGAGGACGCGGTGATCGGCTCGGGTGTGCGGATCTCCGGCTCCACGGTTCTGGCGGGCGCGGTGGTGGACCCGGGAGCGGTGATCACGGACTCCCTGATCGGCGCCAGAGCCCAGGTCGGCACCCGCTCCGTCCTCACGGGAGTGGTGGTGGGCGACGGCGCAACGGTGGGCTCGGACAACGAACTGAGGGAGGGCGTACGGGTGTGGTGCGACGCGGTGTTGCCGGCGGGGGCGGTGCGATTCTCGTCGGATCAGTGACCCACCCTCCAGCCCCCCATCTACCCGCGCTTTCCAGCCCAGTCCATGCACAAGTCAGCCCGTCCGGCGCTTGAGGACGAGGCCGTTCAGGCCGATACGGGGGTCCGGGGGCTGCGCCCCCAGCGGGGTCCAGGGGCAGAGCCCCTGGCGGTGGGGTCTGGGGCGAAGCCCCAGGGACAGTCACAGCCGCCCAATATCCCCGCGGGGCATACGCGGCTGACGCCGAGGCGGAGTGCGGCCGCTCAGCAGAATGAGCCGAGCCGCACGATGCCGCTGCCCCGCATACGGCTCCAGCAACTCCAACATCACGGAGTCATCCGCATCCCGGTCACCCGCCAGCGCATACCCCACGATCCCCGGCAGATGCAGGTCCCCGACCGTCACCGAATCCGCCGCCCCGTGACTGCGCTGCACGGTCTCCGCCGAGGTCCAGGGCCCGATCCCGGAGACCAGCTCCAGCCGGGCCTGCGCGGCAACCGGCTCGAACCCCACCGCCTCCTCCAACCGCCGAGCCACCCGAACCGCCCGCAGAATCGTCGACGCCCGCTTGTTGTCGACCCCGGCCCGATGCCACTCCCACGAGGGGATCAACGCCCAGGTCCGCGGCTCCGGCATGACATACATGCGCCCGGGCGCGGGTCCGGGCGCCGGCACGCCGTACTTCCGTACGAGCAACTGCCAGGCCCGGTACGCCTCTTGCGTCGTGACCTTCTGCTCCAGAATCGACGGAATCAACGACTCCATGACCAGCCCCGTACGCGTCAGCCGCAGCCCCGGCCGCCGATGCCGCGCGAGTGCCACCAGCCGATGCCGTGGCTCGAAGGCGGAGGGATCGTCCGACTCCCCGAGCATCCGCGGGAGTTGTTCCAGCAGCCAGTCGGCCCCGGGCCCCCAGGCTTCCCCCACGGCGACCCCGCCCCGCATCGAGACCCGCAGCGTCCCGGGCCCCGCGGGCGTACGGCTGGCCCGCCACACCGCCCCGTCCGGCGTGGCCCGGAACGTCGGATCGGCGGGCCCACGCCGCAGCGGCCCGAGCACGAGCCCCAGATCGAGCGGCCCGGGCGGCGTCCAGCTACGCGTACACCCGGGCGCCGCGGCCTGCCGCGCCACGCGCCCGGCGGCGGCGACATGCCCGCCGCGTACGGTCGTACGCGTCGGTCGGGGGTCGAAACGTCCGGCCACGGGCGGGGTCCTAGAGGTGTCGGGAGCGCGGGGCGCTGAGGTGCCCTAAGAGACTAGGCGCTCCGGAACAGACACGAGGCTTCAGCCGCAATCCGCCTCAGCCGCAATCCGCCTCGGACGCCGGGCGTCAGCGAACCTCGATGAACGACCCCGCATCCCGCCCGGCCCGCGGCTTCGGCTCCTCCGCCGCGTGCCCCACGGCGACCGCCCCCATCGGATCCCACCCTTCGGGCAGCCCGAGAACGTCCCGTACGACATCCCGGCAGAACATCGTCGACGACACCCACGCCGACCCCAGCCGCTCCCCGGCGAGCGCGACGAGGAAGTTCTGTACGGCGGCACCCGCGGCGACCACGAACATCTCGCGCTCGGCCCCGTCACGACGCGCGTCGCCGTATGTGTGCGAGCCGTCCATGACGAGACAGGGCACGACGAGATAGGGCGCCTTGCGCAGGACATCCCCCCGCCGTACGCGCTTGGCGATGGACTCCTCGCTCTTCCCGTCCCGCTCCAGGTCGGACATCCAGGCGTCCCGCATGGCGTCGAGAAGCCGCGTACGGGACTCCTCCGACTCCAGGAGCACGAATCGCCACGGCGTCGTGTGATGCGGCGCCGGCGCGGTCACGGCGGCGGCCACCGCACGGCGTACGGCCCCCGGATCGACGGGCTCGTCGGTGAAGGCCCGTACGGTACGCCGCTGGGTGACGGCCTCCCGTACGGCCTCGGAGGTACCCAGCCGGAACATGTCGTCGCGCGCACCGCGCACCATGGCCCGCGCCCCCTCGTCTTCATCCGTGCCTGTGGTGACCGTGTGGGGCAGCCCGCGCACGACGGCGACGGGCAGCCCGTCCGCCTTGCCCTTGACCAGGTCGCCCGCGGCGGCGAGTTCGTCGGCCGTGGCGACGACGGTGGCGCTGAGCGGATTCCCGTACGCGTCGGAGCCGCCCCGGAGATCGTCGAGCACCCGCACTCCGGCGGCCCCGATGGCGACATCGGTGAGCCCCGTACGCCACGGCCGCCCGAAGGTGTCCGTGACGAGCACCCCGACGTCGACGCCCAGCGTGTCCCGCACCCCGTCCCGTATCGCCCGCGCGGACGCGTCGGGGTCCTCGGGCAGCAACAGCACTGTCCCCGCAGGTGTGTTGGAGGCGTCGACCCCGGCCGCGGCCATCACGAGCCCCTGCCGGTTCTCGACGATCCGCAAGGCCCCCCGCCGCGCCACCACCCGCACGGTCTCGGCATCGATGGCGGCTTCCCGGTCAACGGCCTCGACGACCCGCCCCTCAGCCTTGGACACGATCTTCGAGGTGACGAGCAGTACGTCCCCGTCGAGCAGCCCGGGCTCGGCATCGGCGATCAACTTCGCGAGATCGTCCCCCTCGCGAATCTCGGGCAGCCCGGGAAGCGCCCAAACGCGATAACCCGGCCTCGAAGCACCCCCGCCGCTCAAGCGCCCCCCACCTCCTCCGCCAACGTCAGCGCCTCGCGGGCCATCCGGGTCGCCGCGGCCAGGTCGGTCATCAGGAGGGGTACGGCACGGCAGCGGATGCCGGCGGACTCCACGCGGTCCACAGCGGAGGCGTCGACCGTGTCGACGAGCCAGCCGTCGAGGAGCCCCGAGCCGTAGTGCTCGGCGACCGCGGCGGCCGTGGACTCCACGCCGATGGCCGCGAGGACCTTGTCGGCCATGCCACGCACGGGCGCGTCCCCGACGATGGGGGAGAGGCCGACCACGGGCACCCCGGCCTCGGCGATCGCCTCCCGGATGCCGGGTACGGCGAGGATCGTGCCCACGGACACGACGGGATTGGACGGCGGGAAGATCACCACGTCGGCCGAGGCGATCGCCTCCAGTACCCCGGGCGCCGGCTTCGCCTGGTCCGCGCCGACGGGCACCACCGCGTGCGCGTCGACGGAGGCCCGCAGCCGCACCCAGTACTCCTGGAAGTGAATGGCCTTGCGCTCGCCGTCCATCTCGACGGCCACATGCGTCTCGACGCGGTCGTCGGTCATGGGGATCAGCCGAACCCCCGGCTTCCACCGGTCGCACAGCGCCTCCGTCACGGCGCTGAGCGGATATCCGGCGCCCAGCATCTGCGTACGGACGATGTGCGTCGCGAAGTCCCGGTCGCCGAGCCCGAACCACTCGGGCCCCACCCCGTACGCCGCGAGCTCCTCCTTGAGGTGGAAGGTCTCGTCGGCTCGCCCCCAGCCCTGCTCTTCGTTGATGCCGTCGCCGAGCGTGTACATCACCGTGTCGAGGTCCGGGCAGACCTTCAGCCCGAAGAGATGGATGTCGTCCCCGGTGTTGCCGATGACGGTGACCTCCGCGTCCGGCACCGCCTGCCTGAGACCACGCAGAAACCGGGCACCGCCGATGCCGCCTGCCAGAACCACAATGCGCATTGGAACAGTGTGTCAGCCGCCAGGCTGACTCGTTGAGGGGTGGTGGTCGGGCGACGGGCATTGGAACAGTGCGTCAGCCGCCAGGCTGACTCGTTGAGGGGTGGTGGTCGGGCGACGGGAGGGCCAGTCTTGCAGGCGGGTACGACAAAGCGTCAGGCGGTTACGACATCCCCGGGCTCCTGCGGACGCGACGCGGCGCAGCGCATCACATGCATCGGCATCTCGGTCAGCCCCGGGTAGTAGACGTGCAGGCTTATGGCCGGCTCGAGCGAGTCGTTGACCACTTCGTGGACGTACCCCGGCGCGAACACCTGCTGGGTGCCGGCCCCCAACGCGCGGGTGCCGCGCTCCGTGCGCTCCGTCAGTGCGCCTTGCACCACGGTGAACACGCCGGAGGAGCGGCCGTGGTCGTGCAGCCCGCTGCCCTGACCGGGCACCCAGGAGAGCAGCCACACCTCGTAACCGGGGCCGGTGCGCAGCCGGTGGTACCACCGGGACGTCGCGTCGTACTGGACGAGGTGCTCCCACTGGGAGCGATCGGCGGCGATGGAGCGGGCCAGCCCGACGAACTCGGCCACGGTGGACGGATGCTCGCGCGGTGCCTGGAGGAGGTGCGGGACTTCAAGGATGTCGCCGGCGATCTGAAGGTCGCTGTCGCTGTTCATGGAGTGCGGTGGTTCCTCGGCTGAAGAGGCGCAAGGCCTGTGCTGGAGATCTGGAGGCGCCCTGATCACGGGCGGAAGGGACCAGCGGCCAGGTACTCGTGGACCTGGCGGCAGCAGGAGCGCTGAGAAAGGCTCAACAGCTGCGACAACAACAGCTACAGCGAGCACGGGCAGCACCGAGGGACCCGGCGGTGCGGGTCGAGGTGAGCGCCAAGTTCGCAAGCATGCCCACAAGGACACCGGTTCACACCTTCACTGTCAACTCGGTGTCCGCTATGCAGGAGATCTTTCACCTCATCCGGTTCCTCTGGGAGACGAAAGGTTTGTTCTGTGGTCCGCTGGGACACATGGCGCAACAACCGGGCGCACAAACCTCGTTGCGATCCTGTGATCGGAATGTGATCCGGCTCGCTTCGGGCGTCGGGCGGAACGAGATCGAACTCCTGGGCGTCCCTCCCTGTACAAGTCCTGTGCGGGGCGGCAGTCCCGGCCGGGCCTCTTCTTGCTGTCAGGGTTTATGCCGATTTGAACACTTTCCGCATGGCCTTGGTTCCGCAGAGTGAATAAGGGACCCAATAGCAGATCTCGGCTTGACTCGCCCGGATCAGCACACTTGTAATTTCACTCGTGTCGTTCAGCCGGGATCGGTAACGGCAGCATCACGGGGACGCGAGACGGACGAGGGGCGCACATGACCGAGCTGTTTCAGGAACTGCTGGTCGACGAGGCCGAAGAGGAGCTCGGTTGGCAGGAGCGGGCGCTCTGCGCGCAGACCGACCCCGAGTCCTTTTTTCCCGAGAAGGGCGGCTCCACCCGCGAGGCCAAGAAGGTCTGTCTCTCCTGCGAGGTCCGCTCCGAGTGCCTCGAGTACGCCCTCGCCAATGACGAGCGCTTCGGCATCTGGGGCGGTCTGTCCGAGCGTGAACGGCGCCGCCTGAAGAAGGCCGCCGTCTGAAGCGGACGGCACACGCGCTCCGTACGGCACACGCTCTCCGTACACCTCTCTCTGTGTAACGAACGGCCCGGCGCAAGTGGGTTATCCACAGGCGGCGGGCCGCGATCTTGTCCAGCCGTTAGTGTGGGCCTCCGTCCGAGACGCCCCTGTGCCCCCGTGGGGCACAGGCGTCCACCGCAGTCCATCGAACCGGGGCCCGTACCTCGATGTCCGCGCACAGCCAAACGGCAGGTCAGTACACCGCTGCCGCTGCAGCGTTCGACCCGTCCCGCCCGGCAGCATCCGACCCGTCCCGCCCGGCGGTATTCGACCCGTCCCGCCCGCCCGAGTTCCCGCGGCACGTGGTCACCGCCGTGCTCGTCTCGCACGACGGTGGCCGCTGGCTGCCCGACGCCCTCGCCGGGCTGCTCGGTCAGGAACGCCCGGTGCAGAACGCCGTGGCGGCCGACACCGGCAGCGCGGACGACTCCGCCCGGCTGGTCACCGAAGCGCTCGGCGCCGACCGGGTGCTGCATCTCGCCCGGCGCACCGGCTTCGGCCAGGCCGTAGACGAGGCCACCCGCACCGCCGGCGCGCTCACTCCGGACGACCTGCCGTACCTGAAGCGGCCCAGCGGCTGGGACCCGGTGACCCGCACCTGGCGCGACGACGCGTACGACATGCCGGAACTGCCGTACGGCGAGCCCGTCCAGTGGCTGTGGCTCCTGCACGACGACTGCGCCCCCGAGCCCGACACCCTGGCCCAGCTCCTCCGGGTCGTCGAGAACGAGCAGGAGCTCGGCAAGGACGTCGCGATCGTCGGACCCAAGCTCCGCGGCTGGTACGACCGCCGGCAGCTCCTGGAGGTCGGTGTCACCATCGCCAACAGCGGTCGCCGCTGGACCGGCCTGGACCGGCGCGAACAGGACCAGGGACAGCACGACCACGTAAGGCCCGTGCTGTCCGTGTCCACGGCCGGCATGCTGATCCGCCGCGACGTCTTCGAGCAGCTCGGCGGCTTCGACCGGCGGCTGCCCCTGATGCGTGACGACGTCGACCTGTGCTGGCGCGCCCAGGCCGCAGGCCACCGCGTCCTCGTCGCCCCCGAAGCAGTCGTACGCCATGCCGAGGCGGCCTCCCGCGAGCGGCGCACCGTCGACTGTGTGGGCCGTACGTCCGCCTCCCCGCACAAGGTCGACAAGGCGGGCGCCGTCTACACGCTGCTCGTCAACTCCCGCACCGCCGTGCTGCCCTGGGTCCTGCTGCGGCTCGTGCTCGGCACGCTGCTGCGCATGGTCGCGTATCTCGTCGGCAAGGTCCCCGGACAGGCCGTCGACGAGATCCGAGGTCTTCTGGGGACGCTGCTGCGGCCCGAGCGGATCATCGCCGGGCGGCGCAGACGCGGCCGTCCGCAGGTCGACAAGGGGGAGCTGCGCGAGCTGTTCCCGCCGCCGGGTGCGACCGTGCGGGCCACCATCGAGCAGGTCGCGGGCAATCTCGTGGGCAGCTCCGATCCCGAGCTGACCGCGGCCGGCCGGCACGGCGGCGCCGTCGAGTCCGGGCCGGGTGGTGACGACGCCGACTTCCTGGAGGTCGAACAGTTCGCCCGGCTCAAGCGCGTCGCCCGCAAGCCCGGCCCTGTGCTCTTCGTAGTGCTCCTCTTCGCCTCGCTCATCGCCTGCCGGGAACTGATCGGCGGCGGTGCGCTCGCGGGTGGCGCCCTGTTGCCCGCACCCTCCGACGCGTCCGCGCTCTGGTCGCGTTACCTGGACGGCTGGCACCCCGTCGGCGCCGGTGGCACCCAGTCCGCGCCGCCCTATCTGGCGCTCGTCGCGCTGCTCGCCAGCGTGCTGTTCGGCTCCACCGGGCTCGCGGTCACCGTCCTGCTCGTCGGCTCCGTGCCGCTGGCCGGCTTCACCGCGTACTTCGCCTCCCGGCCGCTCGTCATGTCGCGACTGCTGCGCGCCTGGGCGTCCATCGCGTACGCCTTCCTGCCCGCCGCCACCGGAGCGCTCGCGGGCGGCCGCATCGGCACCGCCGTGCTCGCCGTCCTGCTGCCCCTCATCGCGCGCGCGGGCATCGCGGCGAGCGGCCTCGCCTCCACGACGGCACGCGGCAGCTGGCGTGCCACCTGGGCGTACGCGCTGCTGCTGACCCTCGCCACCGCCTTCACGCCGATCGTGTGGCCCATCGCCCTGGTCCTTGGCCTCGCGCTGCTGGCCGTGCGGCGGGGCGAGATCGTCGCCTACGGGCTCCGTTTCCTGGCACAGCTCGGCACTCCGCTGCTGGTCCTGGCGCCCTGGTCGCTGTCCCTGCTGCCCTTCGGCTTCTTCCGGGAGGCCGGCCTCGAGTTCGGCGAGGGATCGGCGTCCGCGCTCGATCTGCTCGGCGGCAGCCCGGGCGGCCCCGGCACCGTCAGCGGGCTGATGCTCATCGGCATCGTGTGCGCCGCGCTGGCCGCCCTGCTGCGATCACAGCGTCAGTTGGGAATCTGGACGGCCTGGACTGCCGCCCTTGTAGGGCTCGTTTTCGCCGTCCTGTCCAACAGTTCGACCTGGGCCGGGCCCGCCACGCTCGTGTACGGCCTCGCCCTCCTCGCCGCCGCCGCGCTCGGCGCCGACGGGGCACGCTCGCGAGTGGCCGAGCAGAGCTTCGGCTGGCGTCAGCCGGTCGCCGCGCTCATCGCGTTCGCCGCCGCCGCTGGACCGCTGCTCGTCGCCGCCGGGTGGATGATCGGCGGCGCCGACGGGCCCCTGGAGCGGCGTGATCCCGTCCAGGTGCCCGCGTTCGTCGCCGAGGAGAGCGGCACCCGCGACCAGGCGCGCACCCTCGTCCTCGACAGCGACTCGACCGCCCGGGTCGGCTACACGCTCGTACGCGGCTCCGGCGCCCGGCTCGGCGACGCCGAACTGGCCACCGCGGACGGCGAGAACAAGAAGCTCGACTCCGTCGTCGCCAACCTCGTGGCCGGTTCCGGAGCCGACCAGGCCGACCAGCTCGGCGGATTCGCCGTGCGCTACGTACTCGTGCACCAGGGAGCGCCCCGCGAGGTCAGCCGCGTCCTGGACGCCACGCCCGGACTGAGCCGGCTGAGCCAGCAGGACGGCAGTGCCCTGTGGCGCGTGGACCGGCAGGTATCCCGCGCGGCCGTCGTCCCCGACTCCGGCGAGCCGCAGCCCATCGCCGCCGGACCCGTCGAGGTGCACACCATGATCCCCTCCGGCGCTGCCGGTCGCGTGCTGCGCCTCGCCGACACCGCCGACGAGGGCTGGACCGCCACCTTCGACGGCAAGCCGCTCACCAGGACCACGCTGGACGGCTGGGCGCAGGGCTTCGAACTGCCCGCCGATGACGGCCGACTGGACGTCACCTTCGAGCCGCCGGCGCTCCACACCGGCTGGCTGTGGGCCCAGGGTGCGTTCGCCGTCGTCCTCGTGGTGCTCGCCCTGCCCGGTCGACGTCGCGACGTGGACGACGACCTCCCGGAGGAGCCGGTCGTTCCCGCCCAGCCGGTCTCCGGCGAGGGCCGCAGGGCCCGTCGGCTGCGCGCCCAGGCCGAGTCCGAGGCCGAACAGGCAGCCCCGGACGAGCAGTTCACGCCGGACGCTCCGCCTCCTCCTCCGGTGGAGCCCCCGGCCCCCGCCGCCGTCCCGCAGCAGCAGCCCTACGGAGAGTGGGAGACGACGGCGTACCAGGGCACCGAGTACGGCACGTACGGCGATCAGTACCAGGGCGCCCAGCAATACCAGGCGGGCACCTATGAGCAGCAGCCGTACCCGGCGGACCCGTACCAGGCAGGCCAGTACGACCCGTACGCGTACGGGTCGGGGACCCCGGCCTACGACCCGACGCAGCCGTACGCCGAAGGCTACGAAGCGCCGTACGACCCTGCGCAGCAGCAGCCACAGCAGCCGCCGCCGCACGGCACCGACCGTGAGCGTCCCGACGGGAGCCAGCAGTGAACCGCGCCACCGTGTCCCTGATCGCCGGCGTGGCCGCACTCGCCGCGGTCGCCGGATTCGCCTCCGTCACCGAGCCGGAGGCCTCCGGCCGGGACGAGGCGAAGGCGGCCACGCAGATGCCCGTGGAGCGCACCAGCCTGCTCTGCCCCGGCCCCAGCGCCTCGGACGTCGCCGAAACCGCGTACACGTCGTACACGCCCGTCACGGAGGGCGCCGACACGAGCGGCAGGGCCGAACTCGCCCCGGCGGGCGAGGAGTCGGCAGACGGCTCCGAAAAGGGCGACAAGGAGGAGGCCAAGAAGGCCGTCCTGACACCGAAGGAGCCGGGCAAGCCGGTCACCGGCGAGGTCTCCGGTGCCGACGCGCCCGCGCTCATCGGCACCGCCGAGGGCGGGTCCGCCCCCGGCTGGACCGTCCAGCAGACCACCGAGGTCCCGGCGGGCACCGGCCGCGGCCTGCTCGGCGCCAACTGCACCGCTCCGGACACGGAGTTCTGGTTCCCGGGCGCCAGTACGGCCGAGGAGCGCACCGACTACGTGCACCTCACCAACCCCGACGACTCCGCCGCCGTCGTCGACATCGAGCTGTACGGCAAGAACGGCACCCTCAAGTCGGCGTCGGGGGAGGGCATCAAGGTCCAGCCGCACTCCACGGAGCCGGTACTGCTGTCCACGCTGATCGACGAGCCGCAGAGCGACCTCACGGTGCACGTGAGGGTCCGCAGCGGCCGGGTCGCCGCCGCCGTCCAGGCCCTCGACGACAAGCTCGGCGGCGACTGGCTGGCCGCCTCCGCCGACCCGGCCGACAGCCTCGTCCTGCCGGGCATCCCCAAGGACGCCACGTCCGTTCGCCTGGTCGCCTTCGCGCCCGGCGACATAGACGCCGACCTGAAGGTGCGGCTGGCCTCGGCATCCGGGCTGATCACGCCCGCCGGGAACGAGACGCTGCATGTGAAGGCCGGAATGACGGCCGCCGCCGACCTCGGCGACCTCACGCGCGGCGAGGCGGGCTCCCTGGTGCTGACCCCGACCGAGAAGGCCGTGCCGGTCGTGGCCGGGCTGCGAGTCGTGCGGGGCAAGGGCGACAAGCAGGAGACGGCGTTCATCCCGGCCACCCGACCGGTGGGCACGCGCGCGACGGTCGCCGACAACCGCTCCAAGGGCTCCACGCTCTCCGTGGTCGCCCCCGGCGACACCGCCGAGGTCAAGGTCACGGCCTCCGCCGGCAGCGAGGACGGCACTGCCGCGAGCAAGACGTACAAGGTCAAGGGCGGTACCACCCAGGACATCGAGGCGCCCGTTCCCAGCGGCCTCAAGGGCTCGTACGCGCTGACCGTCGAGCCCGTCTCCGGAGGCCCCGTCCACGCCGCGCGGACGCTGGAGATCTCCGAGGACGGCATACCGATGTTCACGGTCCAGACCCTGCCGGACGACCGGGGGATGGTGGCGGTGCCGGACGCGGAGCAGGATCTCTCGGTGTTGCAGAAGTAGGTGTCGCAGAAACAGGGGTCCACGCGCGCGTGCGGGGTTTTTCGTCCTCTACACGCGCGTGGCCTCGTACGCAGTGCTCCCTTGGATGTCAGTCCTCTGGATGTCAGTCCTCGCCGTACCGGGGATCCACCGTCTCCGGAGTCAGCCCCAGCAGCTCGGCGACCTGCTCCACCACGACCTCGTGGACCAGAGCCGCCCGCTCGTCGCGTCCCTTGGTGCGGATCTCGACCGGGCGGCGGTAGACGACGACGCGGCCGGGCCGGCCGTCGTGCGCCGCGATCGTGCCGCCCAGGGGGACCACCTCGTCGCCCCAGCCCTCGCCCCGCCCAGGTTCGAGGCGCGGCACCTCCAGCACCACGAACTCGATGTCGGCGAGCTGCGGCCAGCGCCGCTCCAGCCGCTCCACGGAGTCCTGCACCAGATCCGCGAACACCTCGGCCCGGCTCGCGGCGAGCGGCACCTGGGGCGGCGCGACGGGTCCGCGCATCCCCCGGCCGTGGCGGTCACGGCGGCGGGGCCTGGGGTCGGCGGCGCGGGGCGGTACGGGGGGTACGGGGTTGTCCATCACTGACGAAGCGTAGTCCTCGTACGGTCGGGGTGTCCGGCCTCCACGCGGCTGCTCGACCCCTGCCGCGCGGCTGCCCGGCCTCCCCGGACAGGTCCCGGCACATGCGTGCGGCAGCCACGGGACATGTCGCTTGATGACCATTCCAGCCAAGCTTGGGCTCGTTTCTGTATCTCTATGAACCGTCGAACTCGCGGCAGTTGGCAGGGTTTGCACCAAGTAGTGATCGGATCCGAGCTGTCCGGTATTTCGGCAAGGGGCGTACGCGCAGGTCAACCAGGCTCGTGCGGATTTTCGTGTGGCTGGCATCACAGGACGACACGGTGGGGTGACCTGGGGAAGATCCGTCGCGGCCCGCTCAAGAGTGCGGTACCGTCCAACGTCGTGAGCCCTGTACGTCGCTGTTCGCGCACCGCTTGCGGCCGCCCCGCCGTCGCGACGCTGACGTACGTCTACGCCGACTCGACCGCGGTCCTCGGCCCGCTCGCCACCTACGCCGAACCCCACTGCTACGACCTGTGCGCCGAGCACTCCGAGCGCCTCACCGCCCCGCGCGGCTGGGAGGTCGTCCGGCTCGCCCACGGCTCCGCTCCCTCCCGCCCCAGCGGCGACGATCTGGAGGCGCTCGCCAACGCGGTGCGTGAGGCGGCCCGGCCCCAGGAGCGCGCGGCACAGGCCGGCGGAGCACGCGGGGCGGACCCGATGGAGGTCGCACGCCGCGGCCACCTGCGGGTACTGCGCTCGCCGGACTCCTGACCTTCCTTTCAACTGCCCGTCCCTGACGGGAACTTCACTCTGTGCGCTTACGGTGCACATTTCACTCCCTGCTGTACGGGCATTGACGTGAGCTTGTCGCGGACACGACCATTTCCTCACCCGTGAGAAATCACTTTCCGCATCGCGGAATCCGGGGAGGTTCTGTGTACATCCAGGAACTGGAGCCCGTGGCCGACTCGCTCGGCCTGTCCGCGTTAGTCGCGGCTCTGCCCCTCGTCATCGTTCTGGTCCTGCTCGGCGGCGTCCGCATGAAGGCACACCGGGCCGGACTCATCGGCCTCGCGGCGGCGGCCCTGGTCGCCTGGCTCGCGTACGGCATGCCCCTCGGCCAGACGCTCTCCAGCGCCGCACAGGGCGCCGTCTTCGGCCTCTTCCCCATCCTGTGGATCGTCGTCAACGCCCTGTGGGTGTACCGGATGACCGTCCGCACCCGGCACTTCGACATCCTGCGCCGCTCCTTCGGGCGGCTCTCCGACGACCCGCGCATCCAGGCGCTCGTCGTCGCGTTCTGCTTCGGCGCGCTCCTGGAGGCCCTCGCGGGCTTTGGGGCACCCGTCGCGATCTGCTCGGTCATGCTCGTCGCCCTCGGCTTCGAACCCGTCCGCGCGGCCGTGGTCGCGCTGGTCGCCAACACCGCGCCCGTTGCCTTCGGTGCGATGGGCACACCGGTCGTGACGCTCGCCCAGGTCACCGGACTGCCCCTGGACTCGGTGGCCTCCGTGGTGGGCCGTCAGACGCCGCTGTTGGCCCTCGTGGTGCCGCTCGTGCTCGTCTTCCTGGTGGACGGGCGGCGCGGACTGCGCGAGACCTGGGTGCCCGCCATGGCATGCGGAGTGGCCTTCGCCGTGGCCCAGTTCGCCGCCTCCAACTACCTCTCCGCCCAACTCGCCGACATCGGCGCCGCCCTGGCAGGAGCGGGCGCCCTGGTGGCGGTGCCCCAGGCGCGCAGGCCCGCCGCCGAGCCCGTACGAGCGGCTGTCCTGACCGGCGTACGCAGTGAGGACCTGGACGAGGAGGACCCGCGCCCCGAGGTGGTGCGGGCCTACGCTCCGTACGCCCTGATCGTCGCGATCTTCTCCGTGGCCCAGATCCCGGCGGTGAAGGACTTTCTGGCGAAGGCGACCCGCACCTTCGACTGGCCCTTCCTGAACGTCGCGAACCCGGACGGGGAACCCGTCAGCGGCAATGTCTTCTCGTGGCCGATCGTCTCGACCGGCGGCACGCTCGTGCTGCTCGCCGGGGTGGGCACGGCGGTCGTTCTCGGGGTGCACGCGCGCGTGGCCGTCAAGGAATGGGCGGCCACCGTCCACGAGTTGAGGTTCGCGATCCTCACCGTGACGTCCGTCCTGGCGCTCGCGTACGTCATGAACCTCTCCGGGCAGGCCGCCACGATCGGCTACTTCGTGGCGGCGGCGGGCGCGGGGCTCGCCTTCCTGTCGCCGGTTCTGGGGTGGTTCGGTGTGGCGGTCTCCGGGTCGGACACCTCGGCCAACGCACTCTTCGGGGCACTGCAGGTCACCGCGGCACGGGAGTCCGGGCTCTCGCCGGAGCTCCTCGCGGCCGCCAACAGCTCGGGCGGTGTCCTGGGGAAGATGATCTCGCCGCAGAACCTGACCATCGCGTGCGCGGCGGTCGGGCTCGCAGGCCGCGAAGGGGACCTGCTGCGCAAGGTGCTGCCATGGAGCATCGGACTGCTGCTGGTCATGTGCCTGATCGTGGTCGGACAGAGTTCCGTCGTTCTGGAGTGGATGCTTCCGTAAGTCCTGGCGCAAATCCCGGTGCGATCTCTCGGAGACCGACCGGTCCAGTGTCGGTCCGGGCCGGTAGTTTGGGGCGCCGATGAGGAATCCAGGAGGGCCGGCCGTGGCTGCTGATCTGTCGCAGATCGTGAAGGCGTATGACGTACGCGGGGTGGTCCCGGATCAGTGGGACGAGCCGCTGGCCGAGCTGTTCGGCGCGGCCTTCGCGCAGGTGACGGGCACGAGCGCGATCGTGGTCGGGCACGATATGCGGCCCTCGTCGCCCGGCCTGTCGCGGGCCTTCGCGCGCGGGGCGGCGGCGCGCGGCGTCGACGTGACCGAGATCGGACTGTGCTCGACGGACCAGCTGTACTACGCGTCGGGGGCGCTGGACCTGCCGGGCGCGATGTTCACGGCCTCGCACAACCCCGCGCAGTACAACGGCATCAAGATGTGCCGAGCGGGCGCCGCCCCGGTCGGCCAGGACACGGGCCTCGCCGACATCCGCGAACTCGTCGAGACCTGGGCGGACTCCAGCGCCCCGGAGCCGGCGGCCACGGCGGGAACGCTCACGCAGCGCGACACGTTGGAGGACTACGCGGCGCACCTCCGCGGCCTCGTCGACCTGACCTCCATCCGCCCCCTGAAGGTCGTGGTCGACGCGGGCAACGGCATGGGTGGCCACACCGTGCCCACCGCCTTCGCCGGCCTGCCCCTCACCCTCGTCCCGATGTACTTCGAGCTGGACGGCACGTTCCCGAACCACGAAGCCAACCCGCTGGACCCGGCGAACATCGTCGACCTCCAGAAGCGCGTACGCGAAGAGGACGCCGACCTCGGCATCGCCTTCGACGGCGACGCCGACCGCTGCTTCGTGGTCGACGAGAACGGCGGCCCCATCTCGCCGTCCGCGATCACCGCCCTGGTCGCCTCCCGCGAGCTGGCCAAGCACGGCGGCAAGGGCATCATCATCCACAACCTGATCACGTCGTGGTCGGTGCCGGAGGTCGTCCGGGAGAACGGCGGCACGCCGGTACGCACACGCGTGGGCCACTCCTTCATCAAGGCCGAGATGGCCAAGTCCGGCGCCATCTTCGGTGGCGAGCACTCCGCGCACTACTACTTCGCCGACTTCTGGAACGCCGACACGGGCATGCTCGCCGCCCTCCACGTCCTCGCGGCTCTCGGTGGCCAGGAGGGCCCGCTGTCGGGCCTGGTCGCCCAGTACGACCGCTACGCCGCCTCCGGCGAGATCAATTCCACAGTCGACGACCAGACCGCCCGCCTCGCCGCGATCAAGGCCGCGTACGAGGCCCGCGAGGGAGTCACCCTCGACGAACTCGACGGCCTGACGATCACCTCCGCCGACTGGTGGTTCAACGTCCGCGCCTCCAACACGGAACCCCTCCTCCGTCTGAACGCAGAGGCCCGCGACGAGGCGACGATGACGAAGATCCGAGACGAGGCACTGGCGATCATCAGAGGCTGATCGCTCACCTGGTCCGAGGCTCGGTCTTTGGCCGAATCCCGGTCCTCAAGTGCCGGAGGGACTGATTTCAGCCCGTCCGGCACTTGAGGACGAGGCCGTCAGGCCGATAACGGGGGTCTGGGGGCGAAGCCCCCAGTTTCGGGAAGGGGTGGGCTTGGGGAAAGAAACCATCCCCCGGCACCCCGCCTCCCACAGCGGTACCCTGACCAGGCCACATCAGCACAACTCCGCCCTCGAAGGGACCCACAAATGCCGCTCGAAGCCGGCCTTCTGGAGATCCTCGCCTGCCCGGCCTGCCACGCCCCCCTCAAGGAGCAGGACACCGAGCTGATCTGCACCGCCCAGGACTGCGCCCTGGCATACCCGGTCCGCGACGGCATCCCGGTCCTGCTGGTCGACGAGGCACGCCGCCCCGCGTAGACCCCCGTAAGAAGCGACGGCGCTCGGAGGCTGCCCCACATGCTCGACGAATCACTGCTCGACGACCCGGAGGCACTGGCCCGCGCCGACCGCCGCGAGCTGCTCCGCGGCGCCGCAGAGGCAGGCGCCCGCGTACGCACCGCCGTCCGGCACGCCACCGAGGCCGGAATCGCCGAGCTGAAGCCGGACGGCCGCCCAAGGGCCATCCTGATCGCAGGCCCCGGACTGGCCGCCATCGGCGTCGCCGACCTGCTCGGCTCCCTCGCCGGCGCAGCGTGCCCCGTCACCCGGCTCACTCCAGGAGGCGTGGCTCCCGCCGCGGGCGCCCTCCTGTGGGACCTGCCCGGCTGGGCGGGCCCCGTGGACCTGCTCCTGATCGCCACGCCCGACGGCAGCGAACCCGGCCTCTCGATCCTCGTCGAGCAGGCCTACCGACGCGGTCTCACCGTCGTCGCCGTCTGTCCGCCCCACGCCCCGCTGACCGAGGCGATCACGGGCGCCCACGGTCTCGCCGTACCGATGGCAACCGCCCCCTACGAGCCGCAGGCACCGGCCGCGGCCTCGGCTCCCGGTTCGCTGTGGGCACTGCTCACCCCACTGCTCGTGCTGCTCGACCGCACCGGCCTGCTGTCCGCCCCGCCCGACATCCTGCAGAAGGTCGCCGACCGGCTCGACCACGTCGCCGAACGCTGCGGCCCGGCCATCGCGACGTACAGCAATCCCGCCAAGACGCTCGCTGCCGAACTCGCCGAGGCGCTCCCGGTGATCTGGACCGAGGGCCAGTCCGCGGGCCCCGCGGGACGCCGCTTCGTCGCCGCGATGGCGGAACTCGCGGGCCGCCCCGCGCTCACCGCCGAGCTGCCCGAGGCGCTCGCCGCGCACAGCGTGCTGCTCTCCGGCGCGCTGGCCGCCGGTGCCGATCCCGACGACTTCTTCCGCGACCGCGTCGAGGAGGCACAGGCCCTCCACGCGCGCGTGGTCCTGTTGCGCGACCGCCCCGCCGGAGGCCGCACAGCCGCCCCTGCCGCCCGCGACCTCGCCCTCAGCCACGACACCGCGATCAGCGAACTCGAACCGGAGGACGGCAGCGACCTGGAGACCCTCGCGGAGCTGATCGCCACCACGGATTTCGCGGCCGTTTACCTGGCGCTCACCGCGGGGGCCTGATGCTTGCCCGGCGGCCGATCCCCATGACCGCCGCGAACAAGCCGACCGCCGCGAGTACGTGAACAGCTACGTGAGCACGTGAGCACGTGCCCGCGTGAACAGAGAGCGCAGAGAGAACCCCATGGACCGCCTCGACAACACCATCCGCCCCTACGCCTGGGGCTCCACCACCGCCATCCCGCGGCTCCTCGGCGTCGAGCCGACCGGCGAACCGCAGGCCGAGATGTGGATGGGCGCCCACCCCGGCGCGCCCTCCCGCACGGCCCGTGGCCCTCTCACCGAGCTCATCGAGGCGGCTCCTGAGCGCGAACTGGGCGCCGAGACGGTCGCCAAGTTCGGCCCGCGCCTGCCGTTCCTCCTCAAGATCCTCGCCGCCGGCGCCCCCCTCTCCCTCCAGGTGCACCCCGACCTGGCCCAGGCCAAGGAGGGTTACGAGGACGAGGAGCGCCGCGGCGTCCCGATCGACGCCCCGCACCGCAACTACAAGGACGCCAACCACAAGCCCGAACTGATCTGCGCGCTCACGGAGTTCGACGGCCTCTGCGGATTCCGGGCTCCGGCCGAGGCCGCGGACCTGCTCGCGGCCCTGGAGATCGACTCCCTCAAGCCGTACGTCGACCTGCTGCACGCCCACCCCGAGGACGCCGCCCTGCGCGAGGTGCTGACAGCCGTCCTGTCCGCGGACCGTGAGCAGATGGCCACGACGGTCACCGAAGCCACCGCGGCCTGCACACGCCTCGGCGGCCCGCACGCCCCGTACGCCGAAATCGCCCACCACTACCCGGGCGACCCGGGCGTCATCGCCGCGATGCTCCTCAACCACGTCCGACTCCAGCCCGGTGAGGCCCTGTTCCTCGGCGCCGGCGTCCCGCACGCGTATCTGAACGGCCTCGGCGTCGAGATCATGGCCAACTCCGACAACGTCCTGCGCTGCGGCCTCACCCCCAAGCACGTGGACGTCCCCGAACTCCTGCGGATCGTCCGCTTCGAGGCGAGCGATCCCGGCGTACTGCGCCCCGAGGCCTCCCCCGACGGCGAGGAGGTCTACGAGACGCCGATCGACGAGTTCCGCCTCTCGCGCTACGTCCTGCCGCAAGGCACCGCGGCCCACGAACTCACCCTCCGTACCCCGCAGATCCTCCTGTGCACCGCGGGCTCCGTACAGACGGGCGAGCACGTCCTCACCCCCGGCCGGTCCGTCTTCGTACCGGCAGGCGAAAAGGCCGAAGTGTCCGGGACCGGCGTGGTTTTCCGGGCCACTGTTGTGGCTTGAGTCGGCCATGGTGATGGCCGGGACGACGGCCTGATGCACCGCTGTCGAACCGGGCTGCAACAATGGCCCACCGCGAACGGCGGGCAGAGCCGGGTCGACAGACGGAACGCCCCGGACCGCAGACGAAGGGACCTCGGGAACACATGAGCGCGTCAGGCGGCACCAAAGCGATCGTGGCGGCACTCGCCGCCAACCTCGCGATCGCGGTAGCGAAGTTCGTGGCGTTCCTCTTCAGCGGCTCCTCGTCGATGCTCGCCGAGTCGGTGCACTCGCTCGCCGACTCCGGCAACCAGGGCCTGCTGCTCCTCGGCGGCAAGAAGGCCCAGCGCGAGGCGACCCCGCAACACCCCTTCGGCTACGGCCGCGAGCGGTACATCTACGCCTTCCTCGTCTCGATCGTCCTCTTCTCGGTCGGCGGCATGTTCGCGATCTACGAGGGCTACGAGAAGATCAAGCACCCCCACGAGATCGATCACTGGTACTGGCCGGTGGGCGTCCTCGTCTTCGCGATCATCGCCGAGACCTTCTCCTTCCGGACGGCCATCAACGAGTCCAACGCACTGCGCGGCAAGCAGTCCTGGAAGGAGTTCGTACGCCACGCCAAGGCGCCCGAGCTGCCCGTCGTCCTCCTGGAGGACCTGGGCGCGCTGGTCGGTCTGATCCTCGCGCTCGGCGGCGTGGGCCTGGCGCTGGCCACGGGCGACGGCGTCTGGGACGGCATCGGCACCCTCTGCATCGGCATCCTGCTCATCCTCATCGCGATCATCCTGGCCGCCGAGACCAAGTCGCTCCTCCTCGGCGAGGCCGCGGGCGTGGAAGATGTCAAGAAGATCGAGGCCGCCATCGTCGACGGTGACACGGTCACCGACATCATCCACATGCGCACACTCCACCTCGGCCCGGAGGAACTCCTGGTCGCCGCCAAGATCGCCGTCCAGCACGACGACACGGCCACCGAGATCGCCACCGCGATCGACGCCGCCGAGTCCCGCATCCGCGAGGCCGTCCCGATCGCCCGCGTCATCTACCTCGAGCCCGACATCTACCGCGAGACCGAAGCCGCGAAGGGCCCGGACCGTGAGGCGGCGCCGGGGGGTCCGACCAAGCCTGCCGAGCACTGATCCTGCAACCCACCTCCTCTGTGCCTCTGTTCTCCGCCTCCGTGTCTCAATCTGGCCGGAGGCGGACTGGGGTCCGCTGGGCCGATCGGTGTAGATTCGTAGACCGAGCCAGACGTCGCTGCTGATGGCGGTCGGGCGGCCCCGTGCGGGCCGACCGAGGGAGAGAGGGCCTCCGACGGACTGCGCTGCGCACAGGCGCCGGGCATTCGTATGCTCGCCATCGCGCAGACCAGCCGTACCCACCTCGACCCAACCCGAGGAGCAGCTCGCATGACAACTGTCGACAACCGACAGGACTTCAAGGTCGCCGACCTCTCTCTGGCCGACTTCGGCCGCAAGGAGATCACCCTCGCCGAGCACGAGATGCCCGGCCTGATGGCGATCCGCAAGGAGTACGCCGAGGCGCAGCCCCTCGCGGGCGCCCGCGTCACCGGCTCCCTGCACATGACCGTGCAGACCGCCGTGCTCATCGAGACCCTGGCCGCCCTGGGCGCCGAGGTCCGCTGGGCCTCCTGCAACATCTTCTCCACGCAGGACCACGCCGCCGCCGCCATCGCGGTCGGCCCGAACGGTACGCCCGACAACCCCCAGGGCATCCCGGTCTTCGCCTGGAAGGGCGAGACCCTGGAGGAGTACTGGTGGTGCACGGAGCAGGCCCTGACCTGGCCGAACACGCCCACCGGCGGCCCGAACATGATCCTGGACGACGGCGGTGACGCCACCCTCCTCGTCCACCAGGGCGTCGAGTACGAGAAGGACGGCAAGGTCCCGTCCGTCGACACCGCCGAGAACGACGAGCACCGCGTCATCCTGGAGCTCCTCAACCGGACGATCTCCAACGGCTCGCAGAAGTGGACCCAGCTCGCCTCGGAGATCCGCGGCGTCACCGAGGAGACCACGACCGGCGTCCACCGCCTGTACGAGATGCAGCGTGAGGGCACCCTCCTGTTCCCGGCGATCAACGTCAACGACGCCGTCACCAAGTCGAAGTTCGACAACAAGTACGGCTGCCGCCACTCCCTGATCGACGGCATCAACCGCGCCACCGACGTCCTCATCGGCGGCAAGACCGCGGTCGTCTTCGGCTACGGCGACGTGGGCAAGGGCTGCGCGGAGTCCCTGCGCGGACAGGGCGCCCGTGTGATCGTCACCGAGATCGACCCGATCTGCGCACTGCAGGCGGCGATGGACGGTTACCAGGTCACGACCCTCGACGAGGTTGTCGACAAGGCTGACATCTTCGTCACCACGACCGGCAACAAGGACATCATCATGGCCTCGGACATGGCCAAGATGAAGCACCAGGCGATCGTGGGCAACATCGGCCACTTCGACAACGAGATCGACATGGCCGGCCTCGCCAAGATCCCGGGCATCGTCAAGGACGAGGTCAAGCCGCAGGTCCACACCTGGACGTTCCCCGACGGCAAGGTGCTCATCGTCCTCTCCGAGGGCCGCCTGCTGAACCTGGGCAACGCCACCGGACACCCGTCCTTCGTGATGTCCAACTCGTTCGCGGACCAGACCCTGGCCCAGATCGAGCTGTTCACCAAGCAGTCGGAGTACCCGACCGACGTCTACGTGCTGCCCAAGCACCTCGACGAGAAGGTCGCCCGCCTCCACCTCGATGCACTCGGTGTGAAGCTCACCACGCTCCGCCCCGAGCAGGCCTCCTACATCGGTGTCGAGGTCGAGGGCCCGTACAAGCCGGACCACTACCGCTACTGAGCACCCCGCCGAGCAGCGGTACCACCGCTCGGCACACGGATGTCAGCAGGCCCCCGCCGTCACGGCGGGGGCCTGTCCCCGATGAGGACCGAACCCCCATGCCCCGCGGCCGATATTCGCTCCATGATCCGCACGACCACACCCCCCTCTCTGAAGAGCACTTCCACTGCGCGCCCGGCCCCTCCGGCTGGCGCTACGTCTCCCAAGTGACCACCCCCTCCGGCGACCCTGCCGGTTCCGTCGACCTCGCCATCGACGACCTCGGCCGCCCCATCCGTCTCGAACTCCACGCCGCGAGCTGGCAGATCCGAGGTGCCGCTCTCGACGGCGTCACCTGGGTCCGCACCGATCCCACGGGAACTCACGCCACCGAAGGCAATGTCCGCGCCCACGCCTTCACCGGCACATCCCCCGCATTCCTCATCGCCACCGCACGTCTGCTGCGCCTCACTCCCGATTCCTCCGCCACTCGCGTACGCCTCGTTGCCTTCACCGACCCGGTCCTGGCCCCGCGCACCGTCGACCAGTCCTGGGCCCTGATCAAAAGGGAAGCACACGCCACTGACAACGCCCCTCTGACCGTGGACGAATACCAGGTCACAGCCCTGGACACGGGCGAGCAGCACACCATCCACCTCTCTGGCGACGTCGTGCTCTCCGCACCTGGCATCGAACTCGAGGATCTCGAGTCGCCGCCGTCGCTGTTCACCTGACCGCCCGCAGGGCGACCCGGGTCACGCGGGCGGTACGAACCCGGTGGCGGGGCGCTCGCTCCCTGTACTCTGCGGGCCCGCCTGGGCGGAGGCCTTCGGCGGAGCTGCGGCAGGGGCCCCCTGCTCGGCCGGCACCGTCGGCTGAGAGAGCGACCTCTGAGAGCCCGGGAGGTGCACCGCCGGACCAGTGCTTGAGGGATAGGCGGAGTCCGGTGGCTGAACCGCCGCGTACGACGGAGTCAGCCCAGCCCTGCCTTCACCCCCGGCAGGCCCACCGCCGAAGGCCCGCCGGGTCTCCCGCGCCTGCCGCTCCTGCATCACGGCCGCCAGATACGCAGCCGGTGGCACCCCCTGCGGCGCCGGAGCCCCGGTGCGCTCCGCGACGTCAGCCGCGAGCCGCTCCGCCATCGCCCCACCGACCTGCGGATCCAACTGCTGCATCCGCGTCAGATACTGCCGAACCGCAAGCCACAGCCCATCCGGAACCGCGGACAGATCAAGCCCGGAAAACCGTCCCGCGAGCCAAGGCGGCGGCGGAGGAACGAAAGGCGTACGCCCGGCAGGAATCCGCTCCCGCACGACCAGGGTCCCCGCGAACACATCACCGAGCCGCCGCCCCCGAGCCGACACGAGCGACGCGATGCACGCCACGATCCCGAGCGTCATCAGGATCTCGACCACACCAACCGCCCCACGCACCAGCGCATGCCGGAACCGGATCGGCCCGCCGTCGTCCCGCACCACCCGCAGCCCGCACGCCAGCTTCCCGAGCGAACGCCCATGACTGAGCGTCTCCACCGCGATCGGCCCGCCCACCAGCACAAGGAGGAACGCCGCGATGGACACCGCTGTCTGCGCCGCCTCGTCGAGACCGGCTGTGGAGACCACAAGGGCCACGGTCACAGCGACGTACACGGCCATCGCCGCCACCAGGTCGATCAGCACGGCCAGCGCCCGGCTCGGCAGCTTCGCGGGGCGCAGCTCCAGTGCCACCGCCTCGCCCGTCACAAGCTCACTCACGCACGCCGTCCTTCCCCGAACTGCCCTGAGAACAGCCAGTCTGCCAAGCTGAGGGCACATCGCGCCGCAGTGCGACAAGCTGACCACACGACGAGCAGCCGAGGAGCAGCCAACCCGATGGACCTCGACGTCTTCGTGTCCGCCCACCGCGCCGAGTGGGACCGGCTCGACGCACTACTGCACCGCCAGCGCCGCCTCACGGGCGCGGAGGCCGACGAACTCGTCGCCCTGTACCAGCGCACGGCGACTCACCTCTCCCTGATCCAGTCAAGCGCCCCAGACCCCCAACTCACCGGCCGCCTCAGCCAACTCGTGGCACGCGCGCGTAGTGCCGTAACAGGCACCCGCCGTGCCTCCTGGCGCGACGTCACCCACTTCCTTGCGTACGGTTTCCCCGCCGCGGTCTACCGCTCACGCCACTGGTGGGTCCCCACAGCGCTCCTCTCCACCGCGGTCGCGGCCATCCTGGGATGGTGGATCGGCACCCACCCCGAGGTCCAGTCCTCGATCGCGGCCCCCAGCGAGCTACGGGAGCTCACCCGCCCCGGCGGCCAGTACGAGACGTACTACTCGAGCCACCCCGCGGCATCCTTCGCGGCCCAGGTATGGACGAACAACGCCCAAGCCGCTGCCATGTGCCTCGTTCTCGGTGCCTTCTTGTGCCTGCCGGTCATCTGGATCCTCTTCCAGAACATGCTCAACCTTGCCGTGGGCATCGGCCTGATGTCCTCGGCGGGCCGCCTCGACACCTTCCTGGGCCTCGTCCTCCCGCACGGCCTCCTGGAGCTGACCGCCGTCTTCGTAGCCGCTGGTACGGGGCTGCGCCTTGGCTGGACCCTCATCGACCCGGGCCCCCGCTCCCGTCGTGCCGCCCTCGCCGAAGAGGGCCGCGCCGCCCTGGGCATGGCGATAGGCCTCGCCCTGGTCCTCTTCGTCTCCGGCGCCATCGAAGGCTTCGTCACCCCGTCCGGCCTCCCGACCTGGGCCCGCATCACCATCGGCATCGTCGCCGAACTGGCCTTCCTTGCGTACGTCTACGTCCTGGGCGGTCGCGCGGCACGTGCCGGCGCCACAGGCGACGTCGAGGAGACCGAGCGCAGCGCCTCCGTACCGACCGCCGCCTGATGTGTGGGCACTCCGGTCGAGCTGTTAGCCTCGTACATCGCCCCACGGGAGCCGTTGACACGGGACCCGTGTGGAGGTAGATTTACACAGTTGCGCGGAGCTGGACAGCTTCGATGGCAACGGTGAACATCTATCCGCTTCTCGGGTTCACTCCCGAAGAAGCCCTCCCGATTGTTCAGGAACGAGTGGCCGGTCAGTCCGGTCGAAAACTTCTGATAAAGTCGGACCCGCCGAAAGGGAGCCGTCAGGCTACCGAATAGGTAAGGCCCTCCAACTGGCCACCAAAACGAATTCTGACCGGAAACGGCACGGAAAACGGATCTGGTAAGGTTGGAAACACCGAAGGGAAGCCCGGAGGAAAGCCCGCGAGGGTGAGTACGAAGGAAGCGTCCGTTCCTTGAGAACTCAACAGTGTGCCAAAAGTCAACGCCAGATATGTTGATACCCCGTCCACCGGATCTTTCCGGTGGCGTGGTTCCTTTGAAAAACAACACAGCGAGGACGCTGTGAAC
>NZ_JNWJ01000050.1:0-61924 GCF_000716805.1 Streptomyces yerevanensis
GAAAAGCAAAAGCCTGCGGCTCCACGCAGCCAAAGCCACAACGGACCCGCGCCCTGCCCTCCGGGGGGGGGGGTCGTGGGCCGGTGCGTCAGCCCGTCGCAGGCCGGGCATACGGCCCTGGCCTGGTACACGGCCCTGGTTCTCCGAGACCGAAGCTAAGCGACGGGCATACGACGCACCGGCCCACGCCCCCTCCCGCCGGAGGGCAGGGCGCGGGTCCGTTGTGGCTTTGGCTGAGTGGAGCCGCAGGCTTTTGCTTTTCAGGGGCGCGGGGAACTGCGCGACCAGCCACGACGCACCCGCACTCGCCAACGAACCGAACCCACCACCCCCATAGGCGTCCCCCACCCGCCGGAGGCGGAGGCGCCGTCACCCCGTGTAACCCGCAACGCGCAACGCATGGACCAAGTCCCAGTGGCGTTCCTCGGACACGGCCTTGGCCGCCTCAAGAAGGAGGGGGGCCAGGCGCGCCGGGTCGGGGGCCGCGCTGCGGGCCGCTTCCTCAGGCGTGCGGACGCGGACGTACGCGTCGAGGAGCGCGCGCACCTCACGGTCGCGGCCATCCTCGGCGAGCGCCAACACCGCCTCGCCGATCTCCGAGGCAGGCCGTGTGACACCCTGTCGCAGCATCTGCCGGCCGTCCGCCGTACGCCCCGCCGCCGCGAGCGCATCGGCCGCGGCGACCAGCCGGTCGGCCGGCAGCGAAACCGCCTCCCACAGAAGCGTGGACCAGTCCGCACCCAGGCCCGCGCGGTGCAGCTCGGCGGCGAGAAGGGGAAAGCGGGCCGCAGGCCAGTACGCGGCTTCGGCCAGCAGGACGTGCGCCTCGCCGCTGCGGCCCTCGCCGCGCAGCCGGACGAGCCGCTGGACCGTCTCGACCGTGGCCCGCCGCGCGTCGTCGTCCAACGGCTCGCGCCGCGCCGACGGCCGCCGCTCCACCTCCTCGGTGGCCCCTGCGTAACGAACCCCCCGCGGGCTGCGTTCCGTGGCGGCAGGCGCGGGCATGGCCGGTACGGCGCTGGCACCGGTGTCCGCTTCGATCCCGGCGAAGCGGGCACTGCCTCGGGGCCGCCGTTTGGAGCGCTGCTTGGCCGCCTTGGCCCCCTTTGGGGCGGCGGGAGCGGTGGGTGTGGATGGCACGGGGTGAGAGTCGGCCGGAGAGATCCGGCCGTCGGACGGGCTGGCGTGTTCTGGTGAGGGCGAGGCGGGCATCGGGGCCGGGGTGTCCACGCCGGCGTCGGGCTGCCAGGCAGCCCGACGCGTGGTCGAGTCCCGCCAGATGTCCGGCCAGTCGTCCTCGATCGGCTCCCGGCGCGGCGCGCCCACGCGTCCCCCGGCGGCACGCTCGGAGCCGTACGCACCACCGCGCCCATGGGACGACCCCCCGTAACCGTCGTCCGTCGACCCCTCGCCCCCGTCGGACCCCTCGTCGACCCAGACCATTCCCCCGCCGTCCCCCGGAGGGATCGTCATCGCCTCGCGTGCGTGTCCGCCCGGCGTCCGGCGGTTCAACTCGTCCAGGCGGGACTGGATTTCGGCGCAGCGGGCGGTGGCGCGTTCGTGGTCGTCGCGGGCCCAGGCCAGGTCGAGGCGTATGGAGTCGACCTCGTCGCGGGAGGTGGCGGCGCGGAGCGACTGGGTGAGTTCCGCCTGGCGTTCGGCGGCGTAGCGCTGTTCGCGGAGCATGACGTCGAGGCGGTCGCCGAGGGCCTCCCGGCCGCCGGGTCGGGCATCGTACGCGGCGAGCGAGGCGCGGTGGAGGACGCGTGCCCGCTCGGTCTCCTGCGTGGCGGCCCGGTCACCGTATGCGGCGGCGAGGTCCTGGAGGAGGGCCTCCACGACGTCCCAGGGCGGCACTTCCCAGCCGTCCATGCAGGCCCGCATCCCTTCGGGATCGCGCTGCCAGAACACAGCACACCACCCGCCGCCCTGGTCGAGCCGGGTCAGCAGCCCTTTGAGATATTGAGCGAACTCCCGTACCTGGCCCGGGAGTTGTTCCACCGTCATTATGTTCACCCCACGCCAGCCTGGAGTACTCCGTTCCGGTAGAAAACACCATTCGTGTTACGGATGTGCTACGACGGGCTTTCGGACGGGCCGCACAGTACTCCGCCCCACTCGGAACGTGATGTGCGCGGCGGAGCTTCGAGAGGCCGGCAACTCCCGTAATGCGAAGGATGCCTACACCGTTCCTAAACACTGAGTGGTAGTGAGTTCTGCGTCCAGGTCTGCACGTCAGTGGCCCGCTCCGAACGGTGTTGGGCGGACTCGGCCGTCGCGTGGGGCCTTCGGCGGCGTGCATCGTGTGCACGATCCTCCAGGCGCGCTCGGGCCGTGGGGGTGCGGTCGGGGTCGGGCTGGGTGGTCAGCGCGGGTGGGCGATGGTCTTCCGTACCGGTCCCGGGGTGCGTCGTCGCGCACCGCCTGCCCTCCCTGACGGGGTGGGCTGGGACGGCTTCCGTCTGCTTGCGGGGGACGGTCTTCTCTGCCCTGCGCCGCGCGCCCAGCCCCTGATAGCAGCGCCCGTCCTCGAAGGCGATGCGGTAGCCGACCGCCCGGTGGGCGCCTACCTGGGCCCGCCACTGACGGTCGCGGTAGGCGAACGCGCACCGCGCATCGAGCGGGTAGCGGCCATGAGCATCGCACCACCGGGCGTGGCGGGCGGCGAGTTCGGGCGGCAGCTTGATCGTGACGGTGCCGTCGGGGGTGATGTGGATGCTCTGATTGCCGTGCCGCTTGCCGCTCTCCCCGTCCGCCTCGATCCTCGTGCGCGCCTCGCGCCACCGGCGCCGCCACCGCTCCTGGTCCAGCCCGGCCTGCTCCAGGTGCAGCCGGGTGTGCAGCAGTCCGCGGCCGCCGCGCACCACCCGCACATGGCCCTGCTCCCAGGCCGCCCGCACCCGGGTGGCCTCGGCCTGGAGGTGGATCAGGCGGCGCTGCTTGGCCGCCCGGACGGCCTGGCTGGGATAGCCCTCGATACGGGTCGTGCCGTGGCAGGCGCCGACGGGGACGGCAAGCCGCGCGGACACCGTGGCGATGGCCTGCTCCAGCTCCGCCAGGTGTGCGGCCTGGGCGCGGCGGGCCAGCGCCCACTGGTCGTTGCTGCCCCGGGTGATGGTGCCCGCCCACCGCGACGACGACAGCGCGGTCAGCTCCCGCTTGCGCCGGGCGAAATCCTCCGTGGTGTGCCCCGCCCCCAGGAAGATGCGTTCGGCCAGATCCCGGTTGGCCAACTCGCCCAGAAATTCCCCGAGTTCAGCCAGTACCCGTTCATCCCGCCGGGACAGGTGCAGCCGGGTGCGGACGGCCATCGCCCCGGAATGCTCCGCCAGCCGGGGCGGGGCCAGCACCCGCAACCCCGACACCGAACGCACCACCGACCCCGCAGCCACCACCCCACCCCCCTGTATCCGAGTCCGTACAGGGCTAACGACCTCAGCAACGCAAGGTCACCCGTTCGGCCTCAAAACCTCGGTTCTCCCGAGCCCGCCCTCGGCCGCAGCCACCGCCGCCCCAGCCCGGCTCCGCGCGGAGCGCCGCCCGAACAACCGCGCCCCTTGCACCGACTTCGTCAACGACTGCTCGATCAACGCCGTCCGCTGATTGATCCGCCGCGGGCACCGGCAACCGCCCCTCCCGAAACCACCGATACGCCGTCTACGGATGGATCCCCTGCACCCGCGCCCACTCCTTAAGGTTCACCAGCCCACCGCAGGACTGTCGCGCAGTATCAGTCAGCAAAACTCGGTACTCCGGCAGCAGCTCACACCCCCGTCAGGGCACACCGCCCCGCGATCTCGTCCATCGACAGACCCAGCGCTCCGGCCAGTGCCGCCACGGTGAAGAAGGCGGGGGTCGGGGCCCGGCCGGTCTCGATCTTGCGGAGCGTCTCGGCGGAGAGGCCCGCGCTGGCGGCGACCTCCGCCATACTGCGGCCACCACGGGCCTCGCGCAGCAACCGGCCGAGCCGCTCGCCGCGTTCACGCTCTTCGGGGGTCAGGGGGTTTCGCACCATGGCCCCATACTAATACCGGCAAGCGGTATATTAATAGGTGCTGAGCGGTATAGTAATTGGCATGGTTGAACTGAAGACGGACACGTCTATCGACGCGATGTACGAAACGGGCCAGGTCGTGGGCCGGGCCCTCACGGCGGTACGGAAGGCCGCAGACATCGGCGTCTCGCTCCTGGAACTGGACGAGGTCGCCCACGACGTCCTGCGCAGCGCAGGCGCCGGCTCCCCCTTCCTCGGTTATCGGCCCTCCTTCGCCCCCACGCCCTTCCCGGCGGTCCTGTGCACTTCCGTGAACGACGCGATCGTGCACGGCATCCCGACCAACTACCGGCTGCGCGACGGCGACCTGCTCTCCGCCGACTTCGGCGCCGAACTGGGCGGCTGGGCAGGCGACTCGGCGATCAGCTTCGTCGTGGGCCGGCCCCGCCCCGACGACCTACGTCTCATCGAGACCGCCGAGCGCGCCCTGGCGGCGGGCATCGAGGCGGCCGTCGTCGGCAACCGCATCGGCGACATCGCGCACGCCATCGGCACGGTGTGCCGCGCGGCGGGCTACGGCATTCCGGACGGCTTCGGCGGCCACGGCATCGGCCGCCGCATGCACGAGGACCCTCCGGTCCCGAACGAGGGCCGACCCGGCCGCGGCCTCCCCCTCCGCCACGGCATGGTCCTGGCCATCGAGCCCATGCTCATCGCCTCCGGCGCGGACGGCTACCACGCAGCCGCAGACGGCTGGACCCTCCGAACCAACGACGGCTCCCGTGCAGCCCACGCCGAGCACACGGTGGCCATCACCACCACGGGTCCCAGGGTCCTGACGGCCCGCTGAAACCTCCGGCGGTCGGGCGGGGACTACGGGGGTGGTGGGTTCGGTGCGTGGGCGAGTGCGGGTGCGTCGTGGCTGGTCGCGCCCACGCGGCGGAGCCGCATATCGAAACAGCCCCGCGCCCCTGAAAAGCAAAAGCCTGCGGCTTCCCGCGCCCGGAGCAAGCCCGTACTCCCGACTACTCGCGGCTTCCCTCCGGTGGGAGGGGTCGTGGGCCGGTGCGTCGTATGCCCGTCGCGTAGCTTCGGTCTCGGAGAACCCGCACCGTGTACCAGCTAAGGGTCGTATGCCCGGCCTGCGACGGGCTGACGCACCGGCCCACGACCCCGCACCCACCACCCACCCCGGGGGCGCGGGGAACGGCGCGACCAGCCACCCACACACCCGCACCCAACAACGCACCCGAACGCCCCCAAACCCCCACGTGTAACCGACGGAGTCATGGGCACTCGCGAGCCGCACGGTAGTCAACATGCGAGGACGGCCATGACCAGCGGCTTCCCAGGTCCGCAGGGCTACGGCCCGGACCCCTTCGGAGAATTCTTCGCCCGCTTCTTCGGGGGCGGGCCGCGCCCCGCCCCCCGGCACATCGACATCGGCCGGCTGATGAGCGGCCCCGCCCGCCAGCTGGTCGCCACCGCCGCGACGTACGCCACCGAACACGGCAGTACGGACCTCGACACCCAGCACCTCCTCCGCGCCGCCCTCGCCGTCGAACCCACCCGCAGCCTCCTGGCCCGCGCCGGCGCCGACCCCGACGCGCTGGCCACCGAGATCGACGAACGAGTGGGCCCGGCCGACAACCAGTCCGCGACCAAGCCCGGCAACCAGTCCACCGACAGGCCCGACAACCGGCCCGAGGACCGAACCGACGCCCAGCCCGACGACCGCCCCCACGCCCCCCTCGGCATCACCCCCGCGGTCAAGCGCGCCCTCCTCGACGCCCACGCCCTGGCCAGGGCGCAAGGCGTCGGCTACATCGGCCCCGAGCACGTCCTCAGCGCCCTCGCCGCGAACCCCGACTCCGCCGCCGGGCACATCCTGAACGCCGCCCGGTTCAGCCCCTCCCCCGGCCCGCCCGAGGGATCGGCCCCGGCGGCAGGTGCCCCCGCGCATCCCGAGCGGGCGCGTTCCTCCCCCACCCCGACCCTGGACAAGTACGGCCGGGATCTCACCGACCTCGCCCGGCAGGGCCGTATCGACCCGGTCATCGGCCGGGACCAGGAGATCGAGCAGACCGTCGAGGTGCTGTCCCGGCGCGGCAAGAACAACCCGGTCCTGATCGGCGACGCGGGCGTGGGCAAGACCGCCATCGTGGAAGGCCTCGCGGAGCGCATCGCCGACGGGGACGTACCCGATGTCCTCGCCGGCCGCCGGGTGGTCGCCCTGGACCTGTCGGGCGTGGTGGCCGGGACGCGCTACCGCGGTGACTTCGAGGAGCGGCTGACCAACATCGTCGACGAGATCCGTACGAACTCCGACGAGCTGATCGTCTTCATCGACGAACTGCACACCGTCGTCGGCGCCGGAGGCGGCGGCGAGGGCGGCTCGATGGACGCGGGCAACATCCTCAAGCCGGCGCTGGCCCGCGGTGAGCTGCACGTCGTGGGTGCCACGACGCTGGAGGAGTTCCGCCGGATCGAGAAGGACGCGGCCCTGGCGCGCCGGTTCCAGCCGATCCTGGTCCCCGAGCCCTCCGCCGCGGACGCGCTGGAGATCCTGCGCGGCCTGAGCGACCGGTACGAGGCCCATCACCAGGTCCGCTACGCCGACGAGGCCCTGGTCGCCGCCGTGGAACTGTCCGACCGCTACATCACGGACCGCCATCTGCCGGACAAGGCCATCGACCTGATGGACCAGGCGGGTGCCCGTGTGCGCCTGCGCGCCAGGACCAAGGGCACCGACGTACGCGCCCTGGAGCGCGAGGTCGAGCAGCTCACCCGGGACAAGGACCAGGCGGTGGCGAGTGAGCAGTACGAACAGGCCACACAGTTGCGCGACCGGATCACCGAGCTGAAGACGAAGATCGAGGCGGGGCGCGACGGGGAGGCCGACGAGGGACAGCAGCTCGAGGTCACCGCCGAGGCCGTCGCCGAGGTGGTCTCCCGGCAGACCGGCATCCCGGTCAGCAGCCTCACCACCGAGGAGAAGGACCGGCTGCTCGGCCTGGAGGAGCATCTGCACGAGCGGGTCGTCGGACAGGACGAGGCGGTCAGGGTCGTTGCCGACGCGGTGCTGCGCTCCCGGGCCGGGCTTGCCAGCCCCGACCGGCCGATCGGCAGCTTCCTCTTCCTCGGCCCGACCGGGGTCGGCAAGACAGAACTGGCCCGCGCGCTGGCGGAGGCCCTGTTCGGCAGCGAGGAGCGGATGGTGCGCCTGGACATGAGCGAGTACCAGGAACGGCACACCGTCAGTCGGCTCGTCGGCGCCCCGCCCGGCTACGTCGGCCACGAGGAGGCCGGGCAGCTCACCGAGACCGTACGACGGCACCCGTACTCGCTGCTCCTGCTCGACGAGGTGGAGAAGGCCCACCCCGACGTGTTCAACATCCTGTTGCAGGTCCTCGACGACGGCCGGCTCACCGACGCCCAGGGCCGCACGGTGGACTTCACCAACACCGTGATCGTGATGACCAGCAACCTCGGCTCCGAGGCGATCACCCGCGGCACCGGCCTCGGCTTCGCCGCGCGCGACGCCGAGGCCGACGAGCAGGCCCGCCGTGAGCAGATCCTGCGCCCGCTGCGCCAGCACTTCCGGCCGGAGTTCCTCAACCGGATCGACGAGGTCGTGGTCTTCCGGCAGCTCACCAGCGATCAACTGCACCGCATCACCGAGCACTTGCTGGATCAGACGCGGCACCGGCTGCGCGTCCGGGACGTCTCGGTCACCTTCACCGACAGGGCCGTCGACTGGCTCGCGCAGCGCGGACACGAGCCCGAGTACGGCGCCCGGCCGCTGCGCCGCACCATCCAGCGGGAGATCGACAACCGGCTGTCCCGTCTCCTCCTCGACGGCCGGCTCACGCCGGGCAGCCGGGTGACGGTGGACATCGAGCACGGCGAGCCGGTGTTCCGCACCGACGAGAACACCGACGAGGGCACCGACGAGACGGGCCAGGCCGAAGGCTGAGCCACGGACGAGACCCGTCAAGCCGAAGGCCGATCTACTTCGCCGGTGTCACCACCATCGCCGAGCCACCCCCGCGCCGTACCTTCTCCGCCGCCGCCAGCCACTTCCCGTTCGGCAGCCGCTGGACGGCCGTCGCCGCGCCGATCTCCGGGTTCTGCCTAAAGCCATGGCCGATCGACTCCAGCCCAGTCCTCAACTCGCTGTTCCACAGGCCAGGTTCGAGCTCGGTGGTCGTCTGGTTGCGCTGGCTGGCGCGCGGTGCGGCGATCGCGTCGACCAGCGGAAGGCCACGGTCGACGAAGCCCGTCAACGTCTGCAGCACGGTCGTGATGATCGTCGCGCCACCCGGCGAACCGAGCGCCACCACCGGCTTGTTGTGCTGGTCCAGCACGATCGTCGGTGAGATCGACGAGCGCGGCCGCTTGCCCGGACCCGGCAGGTTCGGGTCGTGCACGTCGGGGCTCGCGGGTGTGAAGGAGAAGTCCGTCAGCTCGTTGTTGAGGATGAAGCCGCGGTCCGGGACGGTGATGCCGCTGCCGCCGGTCTGCTCGATGGTGAGGGTGTACGCGACGACATTGCCCCACTTGTCGGCCGCCGTGAGATGCGTGGTGTTCTCACCCTCGTACGTCGTCGGCGCCGCCGTACCGCCGGTCGAGCAGGCCGCGGGGTTCCGCGGATCTCCCGGCGCCAGCGGGCTCGTCAGCACCGCGTCGTCCTTGATCAGGCACTCGCGCGAGTCAGCGTACTTCTGCGACAGCAGTTCCTTCGTCGGTACGTCCTCGAAGGCGGGGTCGCCCACCCAGCGCCCCCGGTCCGCGAAGGCGATACGGCTCGCCTCGATGTAGCGGTGCAGGTACTGGACGTCCGAGGCCTTCGAAAGGTCCGTGTTCTCAAGGATGTTGAGTGCCTCCCCGACCGTGGTGCCGCCGGAGGAGGAGGGTGCGATGGAGTAGACGTTCAGACCGCGGTACTTCGTCTGCGTCGGGGCCTGCCGCTTCGTCTCGTACGCCGCGAGGTCCTTCAGGGACAGCTCGCCGGGGCGGGCGTTACGTCCCGAAGCCGGGTCCACGGGCGGGTCGTTGACCGTGTCGACGATGTCCCGCGCCAGCTTGCCGCGGTAGAGCGCGCCGACGCCCTTACGGCCCAACTCCTCGTACGTGCGCGCCAGATCGGGGTTCTTGAAGGTAGTGCCGACCACGGGCAGTTGGCCGCCGGGGAGGAACAGCTCGGCCGTGTCCGGGAAGTCCTTGAAGCGGGCCTGGTTGGACTCCGTCTGGGAGCGGAAGGTCGGGTCGACGGTGAATCCTTCGCGCGCGAGCCGCTCGGCGGGCTTCAGCAGCGGGCCGAGCCGCTTGCTGCCCCAGGCGTCGAGTGCCGTCTGCCAGGTGGCGGGGGTGCCTGGCGTTCCCACGCCGAGGCCGCTGGTCACCGCGTCGGCGAACGGGATCGGCTGCCCGTTCTCCAGGAAGAGCCCCGAGTCGGCGGTCAGCGGTGCCGTCTCGCGTCCGTCGATGGTGTGCACCGTACGGGACTTGGCGTCGTAGTAGACGAAGTAGCCGCCCCCGCCGATGCCCGCGGAGTACGGCTCGGTGACGCCGAGCGCCGCCGCCGTGGCGACGGCCGCGTCCACCGCGTTGCCGCCCTTGCGCAGGACCTCGATACCGGCGGCGGACGCGTCCGCGTCGACACTCGACACGGCCCCGCCGTATCCGACGGCGACCGGCTCCTTCTCGGGCGTCGCGGTGGCAGGCGCGGACGGGGGTGCCGCCGCCCCGACCGACACCACGGCAGCCGAGACCGCCAGGACCGCGAGCTTCCGTCCAACCGGACGACGATGCATCCATACCTCCAGTTATCAGCCGTCTGCGCAGCGTACTTCTTTGCCATGATCCCGTCAGGGACTCCTCGAACAGCGTTCCGACGCGCCCGCTACCATGCGCGCCCATGAATGACGACGTGCGCAACATCGTTCTGGGCGCGGCCCTGGCAGTCATCGGCGCCGCGCTCGGCTGGCTCGCCCGTACGTACCTGTGGAAGCGCAAACTCCACCGTAAGCAGGCGTTCTTCGGGCTGCCCGAGAACTCCGAGTCGCTGCTGGTGGTGAATCGCGATGCGGGCGGCCCGGATCTCACGGTCGTGCGCCACGACGTGGCCGCGCTGCTCGAACTCGCCGCACTGATCAAGGACTGCGGCGCGCACTCCCAACTCGTCGCACACGACGCGGCGCAGCAGGGCTTCGGGGAGCGTACGGAGTTCTGCGTGGGCCACCCCTCGGCGAACCGCCGGATGGCCGCGCATCTGCACTCGCTGCTGCCGGGTGTGCGCCTGAACACGGATCCGGAGCCGGGCCCGGACCGCGGCGCCTTCCAGATCGGCGGGGAGTCCTATCGCCTGGAGCCCGGCCGGACCGAGTACGCGTTTCTCGCCCGGCTCACCGCGGGCCAGGGCCACGACACGACGAGACCCGTGTTCGTCTTCTGCGGCCAGCGCGCGATCACCAACCAGGCGGCCACCCGCTATCTCGCCCGCCATCACGAGCGGCTGGCGCGCAAGCACGGCAACAACTCCTTCGTTCTGCTCCTGAAGGTCACCAACTCCCAGGCGTACGGCTCCGATGTCGTCGAACTCGTCGCGGACGTCACAAAGGCCGCGCAGACCCCGGCAGTTGAGGCCGCTCCCCAGAAGGGACATCGCGCCTCCTAGGTCTCTACACATTTCAACGATCGTTACTCGCACGTAACTTACCGACGGGTTACCTGCGGTAAGAGACGGCGGTTACCGTCGGGTCACTTTGCACTTACACGAGTGAGGAGTGACCCGTGGGAAGTCCTCGCAAAGCCCTGCGTACCACCGCCGTTGGTGCCGTTTCGGCGACCCTGCTCGCCGGCACGGCCCTGGGGCTCGCCCCTGCCGCCCAGTCGGCGCCCGGCATGCAGGCAGCCGCGGCCGGCGTCCGGTTCGTAGACATCGCCGGCGACGGCGGCACCACCCTCAAGGCCAACGTCGTCACCCCCACGGACGACGACGGCACCCGCCGCTACCCGCTGATCGTCCTGCCGACAAGCTGGGGCCTGCCTCAGGTCGAGTACCTCGCCCAGGCCCAGAAGCTCGCCAACTCCGGCTACGTGGTCGTCAGTTACAACGTCCGCGGCTTCTGGCAGTCCGGCGGCCACATCGAGGTGGCGGGCCCGCCCGACATCGCCGACGCCTCCAAGGTCATCGACTGGGCCCTCGCCAACACCCCGGCCGACGCGGACAAGGTCGGCATGGCGGGTCTCTCGTACGGCGCGGGCATCAGCCTGCTCGCCGCCGCACACGACAAGCGTGTCAAGGCGGTTGCCGCGCTCAGCGGCTGGGCCGACCTGATCGACTCGATCTACTCCGGCCGTACCCAGCATTCCCAGGCGGCGGCCCTGCTGGACGGCGCGGGCAACATCACCGGCCGCCAGAGCCCCGAACTCAAGCAGATCTTCAAGGACTTCTTCGCCTCCAACCTGGCCAGGGAGCCGGAGCTCATCGCCTGGGGGAAGAAGCGTTCCCCCGCGACGTACGTCGACCGGATCAACTCCAACGGCACGGCGGTCATGATGGCCAACGCCTGGGGCGACACGATCTTCCCGCCCAACCAGTACGCCGACTTCTTCGAGAAGCTGACCGGCCCCAAGCGGCTGGAACTGCGCCCCGGCGACCACGCCACCAACGAGGCGACCGGGTTGCTCGGCCTGCCCAACGACGTGTGGACCGACACCACCCGCTGGTTCGACCACCACCTCAAGGGCGCGGCCAACGGCATCGACCGCGAGCAACCGGTCCGGCTCAAGTCCCGCTCCACAGGCGGCTACGAGGGCTACCCGGACTGGAAGTCGGTCACCGCGACCCGCAAGAAGATCGACCTCGCGGGCACCACCACGATCCGCGCGAACGTCAACTCCGGCGCGGACGGCGGGATCGTCTTCCTGTCCAGCATCCTCGACCAGGTGGCCAAGCTGCCCCCGATGGCCTCGATGCCGTTCCTGCCACGCCGGTACGCCGCCGTATGGCAGTCGGAGAAGTACGCGAGCGCTGGGCGGGTGCGCGGGACCACGAAGTTGCACACCACGGTCACCAGCAACAAGGAGAGCGGCACTCTCGTCGCATACCTCTACGACGTGGGCCCGCTCGGCCTCGGCAAGCTGGTCAGCAACGCCCCGTACACGTTCCACGGGCAGACGCCGGGCAAGCCGTTCGGCGTCGATCTGGAGCTGTTCTCCACGGCCTACGACGTCCCGGCGGGCCATCGGCTCGCCCTGGTCGTCGACACGGTCGACCCGCTCTACATCGAGCACAACCCGACCGGGGCGCAGCTGACCTTCTCCTCACCCGCGGCCGATCCGTCGTATGTGTCGGTTCCGTTGGGCGGGTAGTGATCTGCGGCTGCTGCCGGGCGGGCCATTGCCCGTGAGTCACCACTCCCCAAGGAGTTCTTGAACGCATCACCCCGTCAGTGCTTGAGGATCGGGGACTGCCGGGGTGATGGGTCACACCGAGAATGCTTCACGCCGAGGACGGACTACGCTTCCGACACCTCGCCGTACAGCTGAGAGAGTTCCGGTACGCCGCTGGTCGCCCACTCGCCCCCGGCGGCGACCACGTCGATCTCGCGGCCGGATTCCAGCCGCACCACCGGCTGGCCGTTGGGCCACAGCTGCCAGGTCGCGCCGGGGACCGTGCGCAGAATGACGGTGCCGAGATACAGGCCGGCGTCGTTGCCGAGCCAGGGCAGGCTCTCCTCGTCGTCGCGCCAGCGCGGCAGCAGCTGGTCGAGCGCCTCCAACGAGGCCGGGGAGTCGTCGAGTTCGATTCCCGCCCGGTACGCCTGGGAGCGCAGCAGTTCGCACTCGGAGAGAAGCTCGGCCAACCCCTCACGATCGCTCTCACTGTCGGAGAAGACAGCGACTCTGGCGGGGTCTCGCTTCTTGCGCCAGTTGCCCAGGAACGAGATGTTCATACACCCAGCCTGTCATCCATATCGCCCGGCGCACCACAGGGCACGCGGAACCGCTTGTTCCAGGGGATTTCGCCAGGAGTTCGCACGTCGATCATTGACGGGTCCCTGCTGTCTCCTTAGCTTCCCGGAGCACCTGTTGTCGCGCACCTGTCGCTCGCACATGTCGTCTCGCGCAGGTCGTCTCGTACATGTCATGCAGCACGTGTTGTCCTGTCGGCAAACGGGAGGAGTCGGTCGTGCACCGACGTGTCTGGGGTCCGGCCGTCGCTCTCGCTCTTCTCATGATGGCGGTGCCGACGGCGTCCGCGAAGACCGGGCTGCCCACCCGGGCCGAGCCGCTCCCCCTGGAGCGGCTCTTCGACAACACGGCCGTCAGCGATGACGCGCGGCCCAGCGAGGCAGACTTCGACGGCTCGGGCGGCTCCCTGTCGGCTCGGGACCTGACCGCCGCGGGCTGGATACCGGGCCGCACACTGACCGTCCAGGGCGCCCGGCTGACCTGGCCGCGCAGGGCGGCGGGCCAACCCGACAACGTGCGCGCCGACGGCCAGTCCGTCCGGGTACGCGGCCGTGGCGACGCTCTCACCTTCCTGGTGGCGGGCACGGCCGGCGACGCGGCCACGGGCACGGGTGTGGTGCGGTACGCGAACGGCTCGCACTCCTCGTACCGGCTGACCGCCCCGGACTGGCGCCGCGGCCCCCTCGCCACGAAGGCCGTCGCGCTCCCCCACGTCAACACGCCCGGCGGCCAACTCGCCGAGAAGGCACGGCTGTACGTCGTGACCGTGCCGCTCGCCGAGGGCCGGGCCGTCGCCTCGGTGCAGCTGCCGCGCAATGCCGACCTGCATGTGTTCGCACTGTCGGTACGCGCCGACTCCCCGGGCTGGACGGGCAGTTGGGCCACCTCGACCTCCGGGTACACGGCGGTCGGGCCCTGGACGGACCGGACGCTGCGCCTCGTGGTGCACACCTCGGCGGGCGGACCGCGCGTACGGATCCGGCTGGACAACACCTTCGCCGCGGCGCCCGTACGGATCGGCAGTGCGACGGTGGCGGTCCAGGCGTCCGGTGCGAGCCCGCGGAGCACTCCCGTGCCGCTGTCGTTCCGGGGTGTCGCCGGGACCGAAATCCCCGCGGGGGCCCAGGCGTTCAGCGATCCGCTCGGCTTCGACGTTCCCGCGGACGCCAATCTGCTGGTGAGCTTCCACCTGCCGGGAACGGTGACCGCCGCGCCCGTTCACAGCCTCGCCGTCCAGCGGTCGTACCTCAGCGGGCCGGGCGACCACGCGGCGGACGCCACCCCGGACGCGTACACCTCGGCGATCAGCAACTGGCCGTTGCTGACCGGTGTGGACGTGGGCAGAGGGCCCGGTTCCGTGGTGCTGCTCGGGGACTCGATCACCGACGGCGAGAAGTCGACGCCGGACGCGAACCTGCGCTGGGGCGATGTGCTCGCCAGGCGGCTGCGGAACCAGGACGTGGTCCCGCACTACGGGGTCCTCAACCACGGCATCTCGGCGAACCGTGTGGTCACCGACCGCTACCCCGGCGACGGCGTCTCCACCGACACGGGCGGCGTGAGCGCCCTGAACCGCCTCGACCGTGACGTCCTCGCCCAGACGTCGGCCCGTACGGCCATCGTGTTCCAGGGCGTCAACGACGTCCGCTGGGGTGCGAGCGCGGACCAGGTCATCGCCGGGCTGCGGGAGATCGCCGACCGGGCGCACGCGCGTGGGCTGCGGGTGCTGGCCGCGACGATCGTCCCCTGCGAGGGCGAGGCACGGTGCACGGCTGCCGCCGACGCCGGCCGCTCCGCGGTGAACAGGTGGATTCGGTCCAGCTCCGAGTTCGACGGGGTGCTCGACTTCGATGCGGTGCTGCGGGATCCCGCACGTCCTTCTCGGATGCTGCCGGTGTACGACAGTGGGGATCATCTGCATCCGGGGAACGCGGGGCTCGCTGCGCTGGCGGAGGCTGTGGATTTGAGGTTGCTGTAGCTGCAGCGCCGCTTCGCGGAGAGGTCGTAGTTCGGCTGCGGGCCGTCCGTGGCTGGTCGCTCCCCCACTCTCGGCTGCTCCCCCAGTGCCTTAAGGGCCTGGGGGGACCCCCATCGCGGCGGAGCCGCACATTGATACAGCCCCGCGCCCCTTTGGAGCGCGCCCGTGCGGGGCGCACCGACGAGGGCGTCGGCTACACCTCCAGGTCCACCACCACCGGGGCGTGGTCGGACGCGCCCTTGCCCTTGCGCTCCTCGCGGTCCACGTACGCGTCCGTGACCGCCTTTGCGAAAGGTTCGTTGCCGTAGACCAGGTCGATGCGCATGCCGCGGTTCTTGGGGAAACCGAGCTGGCGGTAGTCCCAGTACGTGTACGGGTGGTCGTACTTGAGGGGGCGCGGGACCACGTCCGAGAGGCCGGCCTCGCGGAGTTCGGTGAGGGCGGCGCGCTCGGCGGGGGTGACGTGGGTGGAGCCCTCGAAGGCGGAGATGTCGTAGACGTCGTCGTCCGTCGGCGCGACGTTGTAGTCGCCCAGCACCGCGAACGGGCGGCTGCCGCCCACGTCGCCCGCGATCGCCGCCTTGAGGGCCTCGAACCACTGGAGCTTGTAGGCGAAGTGGGGGTGGTCCACCTCTCGGCCGTTCGGCACGTACACCGACCAGACGCGGATCGGGCCGCAGGTCGCGGCTATGGCGCGGGGCTCCTGGACGCCGTCGTAGCCGGGGTCGCCGGGCAGGCCTTTGACCACGTCTTCGAGGCCTGCGCGGGAGATCACCGCCACGCCGTTCCAACGTCCCGTCGCATGCACCGCCGACTCGTAGCCCAGCGCGCTCAGCTCTTCGGTGGGGAACTGCTCGGCGGTGGTCTTGGCCTCCTGGAGGCACAGCACGTCGGTGCCGCTGCTCTCCAGCCAGGCCAGCAGCCTGGGGAGACGGGCGGTGATCGAGTTCACGTTCCAGGTGGCAATCCGCATGCCTCACAACTTACCGGGAGGGTCTGACAACGACCCGCGGAAGGCTTGCGCCCAGAGCCCGGAAGGCTTGCGCTCAGAGTTCGGCCGAGGCGCCCGGCGTCAGCCGCAGGTGCTCCGCACCGCCCAGGCCGCCGATCTGCCGGTCGTAGATCGGGCGGGCGAGGTCGGTGAGGAGGGCGTCATGGATGTCGTACGCGCGCTGCGGTTTGACCTCGCGTACGTACTCGATGACCTCGGCGATCTTGTTCCAGGGGGCCATCACCGGGAGCATCAGCGTCTCGACGGGCTGGTCGGGGACGGTGAGGGCGTCGCCCGGGTGGAAGACGCGACCGCCGTCGACGAGGTAGCCGACGTTGGTGATGCGCGGGATGTCGGGGTGGATCACGGCGTGCAGTTCGCCGTGGACCTGGACGTCGAAGCCCGCGGCCGTGAACGTGTCGCCGTGGCCGACGGTGTGCACACGGCCGGGGAACGCCGCCGCGATCTGGTCGGAGACGGACTTCAGCGTCCACAGCTCGGCGCCGGGGTTGGCCTCAAGACCGGCTCGCAGGCGGCCCTCGTCGAAGTGGTCGGGGTGCTCGTGCGTGACCAGGATCGCGTCCGCGCCGACCGCGGCGTCCTCCTCGCTGAAACCGCCGGGGTCGATGACGAGCGTGCGCCCGTCCTTCTCGAGCCGGATACAGGAGTGCGACTTCTTCGTGAGTTTCATGGGTTCCATCCTGCCCCTGACCCAGGGACGGCCTCTCCCCAGGAGCGACCTCATTCCTGGGGCTCACTCCTGGGGCCTCCCGGTGCTCACTCCTGGGGCGTGGTCTCCTCGCGGATGACCTGCTGCGCCACCTTGAAGGCGCTGTTCGCCGCCGGTACGCCGCAGTAGACGCCCGCGTGGAGGAGCACTTCCTTGATCTCGGCCGGAGTGAGGCCGTTGCGGAGGGCGGCCCGGGTGTGGAAGGCGAGCTCTTCGAGGTGGCCGCCCGCGACGAGGGCGGTGAGCGTGACGCAGCTGCGGGAGCGTCTGTCCAGACCGGGGCGGTCCCATATCTCGCCCCACGCGTAGCGCGTGACGAACTCCTGGAAGTCGCCGGAGAACTCGTCCGCCTGGGCGAAGGCCCGGTCCACGTGCGCGTCGCCGAGCACCTCGCGGCGGACCTTGATGCCCGCGTCGTACGGGTCGGGCCTGCCCAGGGCCTCGGGCTGCTCGGCGGCGGCGATCTCGGCGACGGGCGCGACCGGCGGGGCCGCGGCCAGCACCGGCTTGACCGGGGACGCCGCGATCGCCATATGGCCGGTGGTCGTGTCGAAGGCGGGCTGCCAGGCGCTGGTGAAGTGCCGTACGAGGAGGTCGGTGACCGCGGCGGGCTGCTCCACGGGGACCAGGTGCGAGGCGCCGGGCACGACCGCGAGACGGGCGTCCGGTATTCCGGCGACCAGGGTGCGGGCCTCGGCGGGGCCGGTGACCTGGTCGTCGGAGCCGACGAGAACGAGCGTGGGCACACCGACCCGGCCGAGTTCGGGGCGTACGTCGAAGGAGGCGAGCGCCTCGCAGGCGGCGATGTAGCAACCGGGGTCGGTGGTGCGCACCATCTGCACGGCCCACTCGGTGATCGCGGGCTGGGCGGCGGCGAAGCCGGTGGTGAACCAGCGCTCCGGGGACGTACGGGCGATGGGGTCGAGGCCGTTCGTCCGTACGATCACGCCGCGCTGGCGGAACTCGTCGGCCGTGCCGAAGCGCGGTGAGGCGGCGATCAGGGCGAGCGAGGCAACCCGCTCCGGGTGGCGCAGGGCCAGCTCCGTGCCGACGGCGCCGCCGAGCGCGCAGCCCGCGTAGCCGAACCGCTGGACGCCGAGCCCGTCGAGCGTGCCGAGCAGCCGGTCGGCGAGGTCGTTGACCGAACCGGCCGGGTACGCGGGCGCGCCGCCGTGGCCCGGCAGGTCGAACCGGAAGATCCTCCAGTGCTTCATCAGCTCCGGGACCTGCCGGTCCCACATATGCCAGGTGGTACCGAGCGAGGGGCCGAGGACGAGGACCGGGGCGTCTTCCGGGCCGTCGAAGCGGTACTGGAGGGCAGGGGACTTCATCTCACTCACCGCTCCAAGCTAGCTTCCGCACCTGTGGCCGCGAAAACGGGACCGGTTTGTCCACATTGCCTGCACGGGGCCGCCACATGTGAGGCGACGGCGCACTGGGGGGTCGAGTCGGGGCTCATGAGGCGGTCGGTGAGCCCAGGCCGGTGAGGGCGCCGACCGGGTCGAGGTCGGGGGTGCCCCGGGGCCACCAGTCGTCGTGGCCCGGTTCCGACTCGTACGCGTACCAGAGGCCGTCGTGGCCGAGGCGGAGCTGTATGTGGCCGCGAGGGTGGGTGAGGTGGTTGTGCCAGGGGCGGAAGGCGGGGAAGTCGGCGGCCAGGAGGAGGGGGCGGGCGCGGTCGAAGCGGCCCGCCGGCGGGTCCCAGGGTTCCTCGAGGACGGCGAGCCCTTCGAGTCCGCCCTGGCGCCAGGCGGCGACCGCGCGTGCCAGGTCGGCGGGGGTGCGGCCGGCGGCGGAGGCGAGGGATGCGTACAGGGCTCGGGTGGTGGCGGTGAGGCCTGAGCCGGGGCGGGTGGCGGCGAGGCGGACGGCGTCCTGCCAGAGGGTCAGCTCCGCGACCGGGTCGCGTCCCGTCGTGAGCAGCGCGTGTGCTCGGGTGGCGGCGTCGGTGGCCAGCTGGTCGAGGGCGAACGGGTCCGGGCCGCCCGGGGATGCCGGATAGACCGGCGGCTGTTCGGGGTGTGTGGGCGGGGGCAACGGCTGTGGTAGCGGCGGGAGTTGGCGGGGGGCCAGGGCATCACGAGCGCGTACGCCGGGAAGTTCGGGTTCTTGGCCTCCTTTCTGGCCTGCGTGGGCCGAGCGGGCGGCCAGGGCGGCGTTGCGGCGCGACAGCGCGTCCAGCAGCTCGCGCTCGCCTCGGCCGCGCAGCAGGAGCAGCACGAAGGGGTCTTCGTCCAGCAGCCGTGCCGTCTGGTAGCAGAGGGCGGCCGCGTGCTTGCAGGGATGGCCGAAGTCGGGGCAGCTGCAGTGCGGTTCGAGGTCTCCGGGTCCGGGGAGCAGTTCGACCCCGCACTCGGCGAGCGACTGGGGCATGTCCTTGTCGAGCAACGCCGCGATGTGCCCCGGCCGTTCGGCGGCGGCGTCCAGGAACCGCTCCCAGTCCTCGTCCGTGAGCGTACGCATCCGGATCTGCACGCGGTACGGCCGCGGCCGGCTCCCGTGCACATACGCGAGCACGAGCCCCGGCGTGACGGTGACGGCATCCACGTGCCCCTCACCCGCGTACACCCGCCCCCGAGCCAGCCGCGCCGGATCCAGCGCCGCCTCCTCCAGCGCCCTCACCCAGGCGTCACCCCACCACGTCTCGGCGAACCTGCCGCCTCCGGGCGACCGCCGCGGCAGGGCGGGGAAGGTACGCCGCAGGTCGCCGGCGGGGGCTGGGGGCGTGGTGTGCGGCTGGGGGGCTCCTCTGGGCGCGGAGGGGGAACGGGGCGACGGACCGTCCGCGTCGGGCGCGGGTCCGGTGGGTCGCGTACGGGCGCCTCGGCCGACGGGACCTGCAGCGGGCGCCGGGCCGGGTGGGAACCGTCGCTCGGTGGGCGGAGGGGCGGCCTCCGGGGTCGTTGCCGAGTGGACGGTGCTGTGGGGAGGCGCCGCGCGGCGGTCTGCTGTGCTCGGTGACGGTGCCGAGGCGGAAGGCTTCGGCTTCGCGTCAGCGGAGCGGCGCGGGCCACCAACTCCCTTGGCCCCAACGGCTGTACGGGGCCGACTCGCGCCGGTTCGGGCGGCACGCAAGGCCTCGCGGGCCACGTCACCGGGACGCGGCGCACCGGAAGCCACGCCATCGTCGGGACGGTCGGCGACCGGGACGGGCTCGGATGCGGCCTCGTCCTCGGAACGCGCGGTGCGTGGCCCGCCCGCACCCCGCAGAGCGTCACGCGCCACGTCACCCGGCCTGGGCCCCTGCGCAGTCCGCCGCGTCTGCCGCCGGGCGGCGGTCGCCTCGGAGGCCGCCTGGTCCGTACCTCGTGCTGCCGGTCGCGCCTCGGGGGTGGCGGAGTGGTCATCCTCCGAGTCCACCTCGCCGTTCTCGACCTGACCGCGCCGCGCGGCCCACAGGGCACGGCGGGCCACATCGGCGGGCCGGGGCTCACCGGATGAGCGCGCCGGATCCGGTCGCCCTGTCGAAGACATCACGCCGACCTCCGGAGTGAGACCAGGTCCGACAGCTCGCGGTCGGTGAGCTCCGTGAGGGAAGCCTCGCCGGAGCCCAGGATCGCGTCGGCCAACGCCCGCTTCGAGGCGAGCATTTCGGCGATGCGGTCCTCTACCGTCCCCTCGGTGATGAGGCGGTGGACCTGGACGGGCTGGGTCTGGCCGATGCGGTAGGCGCGGTCGGTGGCCTGTTCCTCGACGGCTGGGTTCCACCAGCGGTCGAAGTGGACGACATGGCCCGCGCGCGTGAGGTTCAGGCCCGTGCCGGCCGCCTTCAGGGACAGGACCAGGACAGGTGTCGCCCCGCTCTGGAAGCGGTCCACCATGTGTTCGCGCTCGGGCACCGGCGTACCCCCGTGCAGCAGCTCGACCGGTACCGCCCTGGCCGCGAGGTGGGAGGCGATCAGCCGCGCCATCCCCACGTACTGAGTGAAGACGAGCGCCGAACCGTCCTCGGCGAGCAGCGTGTCCAACAGCTCGTCGAGCAGGGCGAGTTTGCCGGACCGGGCGGCGGCGGTGGGGGTGCCCCCGCGCGAGCGGAGCCGAGCGTGGGGGAGGTCGCCGGTCTTCGGCGGGACGTCCTCCTTCAGGTACAGCGCGGGGTGGTCGCAGATCTGCTTCAGCGCACCCAGCAACTTCAGTACCAGGCCCCGGCGGGCGATGCCCTCCGTCGTCTCGATCGCCAGCATCGACTCGCGCACCACCGCCTCGTAGAGCGCGGCCTGTTCGCGGGTGAGCGGGACGGGGTGGTCCGTCTCCGTCTTGGGCGGGAGCTCGGGGACGATGCCCGGGTCGGACTTCTTGCGGCGCAGCAGGAAGGGGCGGATCAGCCGGGCGAGGCGGGCCACGGCCTCGTCGTCCTCGCCGTTCTCCACCGCGCGCGCGTGCCGGGCGCGGAAGGACTTCAGGGGGCCGAGCAGTCCGGGGGTCGTCCAGTCGAGCAGGGCCCAGAGCTCGGAGAGGTTGTTCTCCACGGGTGTTCCGCTCAGGGCGACCCGGGCCGGCGCGGGGATCGTACGCAGTGCCTTCGCGGTCGCCGAGTACGGGTTCTTGACGTGCTGCGCCTCGTCCGCGACGACCATGCCCCATCGCTGCTGGGCGAGCCGGGCCGCCGCCGACCGCATCGTCCCGTACGTGGTGAGGACGAATCCGCCGTCCAGGTCCTCCAGTGTGCGGCCCGCTCCGTGGTAGCGGCGGACGGGGACGCCGGGGGCGAAGCGGTTGATCTCCCGCTGCCAGTTGCCGAGCAGCGAGGCCGGGCAGACCACGAGAGTCGGTTCGCGGCGCGCCCGCTTCAGGTGGAGGGCGATGACGGTGACGGTCTTGCCGAGCCCCATGTCGTCGGCGAGGCAACCGCCGAGGCCGAGGGAGGTCATGAGGTCGAGCCAGGCCAGCCCGCGCAGTTGGTAGTCCCGCAGCGTCGCCGTCAGACCGGCGGGCGGCTCGGCGGGCCGCACGCCCGCCGTGAGCCGGTCGCGCAGCGCGGCCAGCGCGCCGACGGGCACCGCCTCGACCGTCTCACCGTCGACCTCCGCGCTGCCGGTGAGCGCGACGGAGAGCGCGTCGACCGGGTCGAGCAGACCCAGTTCGCGTTTACGCGCCTTGCGGACCAGGGCCGGATCGACGAGCACCCACTGGTCCCGCAGCCGCACGACGGGCCGGTGCGCCTCGGCCAGTGTGTCCATCTCGGCCTCGCTGAGCGGATCGCCGCCGAGCGCCAACTGCCAGCGGAACTGGAGCAGTTCCTCGCTCTCGAAGAACCCGGTGCCGTCCGTGGCCGAACCGGGCGCCGGACGCACCACCGCCGCCGCGCTCAGGTCCTGGGCGAGGTCGCGGGGCCAGTGAACGGCGACTCCGGCCGCGCCGAGGCGGGTCGCCGCGACACCGAGCAGATCGGACAACTCGTCCTCGGACAGCGCGAGTACGTCCGGTACGTACTGTTCCGACAGCCGGTCCAGCGGCGGCCAGACGCGGGCCGCGCGCCGCACTGCCAGGGCGGCGTCCACACGCGCGCGTGGCCCGAACGTAGCGTCGGCCTCGCCCGCCCACAGGGCCGCGGCGTCGACGACGAGAGTGGGGTCGGCGAGGCTGTGCACCTGGACGACAGCCGCGCCCGCCCGCCGCGCGGCCTCGCCGTCGTCGGTGTCGCTGTCGTCGAAGAGGTCGTACGCGGACAGGTCCAGGCGCAGCGAGATCCGTACGCCCGCGTCCATGCCCGCGGCGACCTCCGCCGCCCAGTGCCGGGCGCCCGGCAGCCGCTGCGGCTCGCGCGCGGCGAAGGGCTTCCCGACGGCGTACGGCGCGGCCTCGGTGCGCGGCAGGGTGTCGGCGACGGCGTCGAGGAAGGCGCGCATCAGCGCTTCCGGGTCGGGCAGCTGAAGTGGGCTCCGGCCGGGGAGCGGTACGGCATGTCCCTCGTACGGGAGGGCCGCGGCCACCGCTCTCAAGTGGGCGATGTCGTCCGGATCCAGCGGTCCGGCGCGCCACGCGTCGTGGCCGTCCTGCGTCAGTCCGGGCAGCAGTCGCCCGCGCGCGAGGAGCCGCAGCGCGTGCAGCGCGGCGGCGCCCCAGCATGTCGTGGCGGGATGCGCCGCGGGGTCCCGCCTCGCCCGTACGAGCAAGGGCAGCGCCTCGCCGATCGCGAGGGTCAGTGCGGGCGCCGATGCCCGCCGGACTCCCGCGCCATGCCGCCGTACCACCGTCAGTTCGGCCTGCTCGCCCTCCGGCAGCGCCCCACCGTCCGGGTCCCAGAACGCGATCCGCCCGTCCCGTGGCAGTCCGGCCGGCAGAAAGACGGCGGCGAGCCGGACCGGCACCACGGTCCGCGCGGCTTCTGCCACGTGCCTCTCGGCCTCCCCCACGCTCATGCTCCCTGCCACCTCCCTCACCGCAGTCGGACCAGTCGGATCACTCGTCTTCGACTGTACGGGCCGGGTCTGACAATCGGGCTCGGCGGCCGAACCGGGAGGTCACCGGAAGGTCAGAAAGGTCAAGGTCAGGAAGGTCAGGGCGTCGTTCTGGAGACCACGTACACCATGGGACGACCGGGCTTCGACCAGTTCACGACCATGTCCAGCGTGGGAGTCGGGTTCTTCCGCGCGCGGGTGAGGCCCGACCAGGGGCCGGGTGTCGTGAAGTCCCAGTCGACGATGTTCCGGTGGCGGGCGCTGATGGGGAAGTCGTCCTTCTCCAGGGCGGCGCGGCTGGTGCCGATGCTCTTGAGGAACTTGTCGAAGCCGTCGTCGCTGGTGCGGAACTGGACGTACAGACGGCTGGTCCTCCAGTTGTTCGTCTCGTAGTACGCCACCTTCTTCGAACCCGGCGGGATCGGCACATGGTAGAGACGGCGCTGGACACGCGAGGGCCAGTCATGGGTGAGGCCCCTCGCGGCGTACTTCTCTTCCTTGTTCCTGCCGCTGTCACGACTCTGGTTGGCGGAGATCACCAGATAGCCGGCCGGGATGCCGATCAGCAGCACGATGATCAGCAGCGTCAGCGCGCGTCGGCGGATCTTGTGGCCCCGGCCCTCGGGCGGGCGCGGATCGTCCGGCGACGGCACCTGGTGGGACAGTGCGGCGGCCGTCACAACGACCCCTGTGTCGTACGACGCGACTGCACATACCGCTCGTACCGCTCATAGCGCTCCACCCTGCGCCGATTGGCGCGCCTGAAACGGCGGGCGACGAGCCGGGCGAGATCGGCGGCGCCGACCATCCCGGCCTCGGGGCCGAGCTGGGCGCGGGCGATACGGGCCTCGGGGCGGTAGCCGCGACCGGTCAGATGGCGCCGGAAGGCGTCCCGCGCGGGGCCGATCAGCAGGTCGTCGGCCGCCGAGACACCACCGCCGATGACGAAGCAGGAGGGGTCGAGCGCGGCGGCCAGGTTCGCGATGCCGACGCCGAGCCACTGGCCGATGTCCTGGAGCAGCTCGACGCACATGGCGTCGCCCTCACGGGCCAGCTCGGTGATCATCGGGCCCGTGATCTCGGAGATGTCGCCCTTGACGTGCTCGATGATGCCGTACGCCACCGGGGAGTCGGCGGCGGCGAGTTCACGGGCCTCGCGCACCAGCGCGTTGCCTGAGCTGTACTGCTCCCAGCAGCCGCGGTTGCCGCAGGGGCAGCGGTGGCCGCCGGGCACGACCTGCATATGGCCGAACTCGCCCGCCACACCGAACTTGCCACGCTTGACCTGGCCGTCCTCCAGAATCGCGCCCCCGATACCGGTGCCCAGCGTGATCATGACCAGGTGGTCGTCGCCACGGCCCGCACCGAAGCGCCACTCCGCCCAGGCCGCGGTGTTGGCGTCGTTGTCGACGAGAACGGGCACGGCGAGGCGCCCGGAGATCCGGTCCCGGAGAGGCTCGTTGCGCCACGACAAGTGGGGCGCGAACAGGACGCGGTTGCGTTCGGCGTCGACCCAGCCGGCCGCTCCTATGCCGACGGCGTGCACGTCGTGCCGGTCGGAGAGGTCCAGGACCAGTTCGACGATGGTGTCCTCTACGACCTTGGGGCTCTTGGACTTGTCGGGGGTCTCGGTGCGGACCTTCTCGAGGATGTTGCCGTCCGCGTCGACGACACCCGCCATCACCTTCGTACCGCCGATGTCGATGCCGACGGTGGGGACGCGGGGAGCCGTCAGATGCGATCGGCGCTCACGCGTGCCGACGGTCCGCAGGACGGTGCCCCGTGCGGAGCCGCGGTGTGCGAGGGCGAGGTCGCGGTAGGTGCTCATCGCGCCGATTCTGCCGCACGCGACGGCGCTGCGCTGCGGAGGGTACGAGTGAGGCAAGTCCGTCTTTTGGGTGCGGGTGCGTTGTGGCTGGTCGCGCAGTTCCCCGCGCCCCTAATGGGGCGCTCCCCGCACCGTCGCGGGAAAAGGGGAACTCACGGGCGTACGAGCAGTTGGAACTCGAACGAGTAGCGCGACGCCCTGTACGTGTGGGTGCCGTACTCCACCGCCCGCCCCGTGTCGTCGAACGTCGTGCGTTGCATGGTGAGGAGGGGAGCACCCTCGGGTTCGCCCAGGCGGTCCGCCTCCACCACGGTGGCGGCGCGGGCTCCTACCGTCTGGCGGGCGCTGTGCAGGGTGATTCCGGCGGCGCGCATCAGCCGGTACAGGCCGGTGGCCTCCAGCTGGGAGCTGTCCAGGTCGAGGAGGCCGGGCGGCAGGAAGTTGCAGAGGTACGCCATCGGCTCGCCGTGAGCCAGGCGCAGCCGTTCCACCCGGTGTACGTCGCTGCCCTCGGCCACCGCGAGGGCGGCGGCGATCTCGGCCGACGCGGGGACGACGGTGTTGACGAGGACCCGGGTCGCCGGGCGCTGTCCTGCCGCCTCCAGGTCGTCGTACAGGCTGCTCAGCTCCAGCGGGCGCTTGACCTGGCTGTGTACGACCTGGGTGCCGACGCCGCGGCGGCGTACGAGGAGGCCCTTGTCGACGAGGGACTGGATGGCCTGGCGAACCGTCGGCCGGGACAGGCCGAGCCGCGCGGCGAGCTCGATCTCGTTGCCGAGGAGGCTGCCGGGCGTGAGCGCGCCGTGCTCGATCGCCGCCTCGAGCTGTTGGGACAGCTGGAAGTACAACGGCACCGGACTGCTCCGGTCGACGCTGAGCTGGAGCGTCACGGTCGGATCCACTTCTGCTTTGGGCACGGGGCGAGCGTAGCTCTGGTGAATGATGACGGGAAGTCGTGAAGTTCGATTGTCAGGACAAAGCTTGACAGCGGGCTGGTTTCAGCCGCAGTTTGGTCCCATGCGCATCGGACTTATCGGAACGGGTCGTATCGGTACATTCCATGCGACGGCTCTCAGTCGCCATCGTGAGGTCGGCGGCTCTCTGATCGTCACCGACGCGGACACCGCCCGGGCCCGTGCGCTGGCCGACCGTCTGGGCGCCACGGCCGCTCCCAGCGTCGATGAGATCTTCACCTGGGGCGTGGACGCCGTCGTCATCACCGCGGCCACGTCGGCCCATGCCGAACTGATCGGTCGGGCAGCACGCGCCGGGCTCCCGGTGTTCTGCGAGAAGCCCATCGCCCTCGATCTGCCGGGCACGCTCCACGCACTCGCCGAGGTCGAGACGGCCGGAACGATCCTGCAGATGGGCTTCCAGCGCCGTTTCGACGAGGGCTACATGGCCGCGCGCGAGGTGGTGCGCTCGGGCAGCCTCGGGCGGCTGCACACCGTGCGGGCGATGACATCCGACCAGACGCCGCCCCCGGCCGCGTATCTCCCGCTGTCGGGCGGCCTGTACCGGGACTGTCTGGTGCACGACTTCGACATCCTGCGCTGGGTGACGGGCCATGAGATCACCGAGGTGTACGCGATGGGCTCGGACGCCGGGCCGGCGATGTTCCGCGAGGCGCACGACATCGACACCGCCGCGGCCGTCCTGACCCTGGACGACGGCACGCTCGCCACGGCGACGGCGACCCGGATGAACGGCGCCGGATACGACGTACGCATGGAACTGGCCGGTGAGCTGGACCAGGTCGGCGTCGGCCTGGACGACCGTACGCCGATCGCCTCCACGGAGCCGACCGGGCCGCCGCCCGCGACCAAGCCGTGGACCGGCTTCCTGGAGCGCTTCGCGCCCGCGTACGAGGCAGAGCTGCACGCCTTCGTCGAGGTCGTGCGCGGCGAGCGCGCCAACCCGTGCGACGGGCGCGAGGCGCTGCAGGCGCTGCGGATCGCCGAGGCGTGCGAACTCTCGCGGCGCGAGCGCCGGTTGGTGTCGGTGGCGGAGATCCCGGGCGGCCGGGACTGAACGCTCCGCTGGAGAGGCGACTCGAAAGCTGCGGGCCGTCTGGGGCTGGTCGCGCCCACGCGGCGGAGCCGCAAATTGACACAGCCCCGCGCCCCTGAAGGGGCGCGGTACCGCACGGGACTTCGGCAAGTCCGCTGCGCTGGCCCGCTCTCAGCGCTCAGTGCCCGTCGCCCTCCAGGAGGCCCGCGTCGTATGTCAACAGGGCGATCTGTACGCGGTTGTTGAGGTCGAGCTTGGCGAGGATGCGGGACACGTGGGTCTTGACGGTGGCGACGCTCATGAACAGCTCGCGGGCGATCTCGGCGTTCGAGTGCCCCTGTCCGACGGCGACGGCCACCTCGCGTTCGCGGTCGTTGAGCGCTGCGATGCGTCTGCGGGCGGTCGCGTGCCGGGTGTCCGGGCCGCTGCCGCCCGCGGCGTGCGCCATCAACTGGCGGGTGACCGTGGGGGAGAGAACGGGGTCGCCGGCCGCGACACGGCGTACGGCCTCGATGATGTCCGCCGGTGGCGTGTCCTTGAGTACGAATCCGGCGGCGCCCGCCCGCAGTGCCCTCAGGACCTGCTCGTCGGCGTGAAAGGTGGTCAGCACGACGACCTGCGGCGCGTCCTTTCGCTCCCTGAGCCGTTCCGTGGCGGCGAGTCCGTCCACGGTCGGCATCCGGATGTCCATGAGCACCACGTCGGGGCGGGTCCGCTCGACGAGTTCTTCCACCTCACTGCCGTCGGCGGCCTCCCCCACGATCTCGAGATCATCGGCACCGCCCATCATGAAGGCCAGGCCGGCGCGAACCAGCGGGTCATCGTCGACGAGGAGCAGACGGATCGGAGTCATGAGCCTCACGTAATCATGAACTGGGGCTTCTTACGGTGGCGTTGGGCTCGGGCCTAGCCGCCGGAGCCCCACGGCAACCAAGCCGACACCTCGAACCCCCCATCCCCCACCGGCCCATGCGAAAGCCGACCCCCCGCCAACATCGCCCGCTCCGTCAACCCGATCAACCCCTGCCCGGACCCGGGTACCAGCGGCACCTCCCCCGGCGGAGCCGGATTGCGTACGGACACGGTGAGTCCTGAACCCGCCACCCCCGAAACGGACACCGTCACCTCCGCCCCGGGCGCGTGCTTCCGCGCATTGGTCAGCCCCTCCTGGGCGATCCGATACGCGGTACGCCCGACGGAGGCGGGCACCGAGGCGGCATCGGCAACGCGGTTGTCGAGGCTCACCTTCATCCCGGCCTCACGCGACTCGGAGACCAGCGCCTCCAGCGCTCCGAGCGTCGGCTGAGGCCGCCCGGGCTCCCCCGGCTCCCCGCCCGCGGGCCCGGCCCGCAACACCCCGATGATCTCCCGCAAGTCCTGCAACGCTTCGTGCGAACTCTCCCGAATGACCCCGGCAGCCCGAGCCACCTCCTCCCGAGGCGCATCAGGCCGAAACTCCAACGCCCCCGCATGCACGCTCAGCAACGTCAGCCGATGGGCCAGCACGTCGTGCATCTCGCGAGCGATCCCCTCCCGAGCCAGCCGCTGCGCCTGCTCGGCACGGAGCGCGGCCTCCGTCTCGGCGCGCCGGGCGCGATCCCGCAGGCTCAGCAGGAGCTGGCGGCGGGAGCGGACGTACATACCCCAGCCGATGACCGCGACGGTGAGCAGCGTCGAGACGAGCACCGCCCCGCCGTAGCCGAGATCGGGGTCGGGCCGCAGCCAGTACAGGAGTGGGACCACCGCGGTCGTGGCGCCGCCGACCCAGGCGACGTACTTGAAGGGTCGATGGACAGCGAGCGTGAACAGCGCGACCAGGTCCGCCCCGCCCGACGTGATCGAGACGAGGCTGACGGGGATCAAGGCCACGGCGAGGCCGACCGGCCAGCGGCGGCGCAGCCAGACCGCGGCACAGGCGAACGCACCGACCCACTGGTCGGCGACCTCCAGCGCGTACGGGAGGTCGGGGGCCTTGGACAGGGTGTCAGCGCCGAGCAGGCCGACGATCACGGCCAGCAGGAAGGCGGCAAAGTCCACGACCCAGTCCCGCACGGTACGCCGGGGCCGTCCCGTCCGCCCGACACGCGCCATCCGGTCGGGGTCGATCTCGACGGCGACCGCCGAGGGCAGCCAGCGCCGCCCGGGCAGCGGCATCGGGGCGGCCCCCGGCTCCGGTGTCAGCCCCGCCGCTCCTGTCCCCACCGCTCCCGATCCCGCCCCCAGCGTACGCTCGTTACCGCTCACAGTCGGCAAATCTACGCATCAGCGGCCACCGACACCGCCCCTCTGCGCACGATCACCGACCAAAGTCGCGCCACCGAAGACTTTCGGCGCGACCCCTCCTCACGGACTCCAGACTTCCGTCGGACATACCTCGCCCCGCGGCCGATGAGCGTGGGGGGGGGCCGCGGGGCGAGGATCCTGCCATGAAGCAGGTTCTGGAGTTTCTCGGCGTGATCGCCTTCTTGCAGGGCGCGGCCGGCCTGGTGCACGAGTTCACCGACTGGGACATCGGCCTCGTACAACGGGTCGGCTTCCTCGACGACTACGAGATCTACGCGAGCGTCACGCTGGTGGTTCTGTCGCTCGCGCTGTTCGCGGTCGCCGAGAGCCTGAGATCCGGGTGACCGGCAGCGGTGACCAGCAGCCGCATGGGGGACGGCTGCTGGTCAGCAGCTGTAGTTGACCAGCCGGAACGACTCGTAGTGGTCCGCGGTGTAGTAGTCCTCCTGTTGCTCTTCACCCGTGACGATGCGGCGAGCACCGCGGTCGTCGGAGCCGGGCGTGATCACCGTGTACTCGTGGTAGTAGCCGGTGTTCTGGTCAGGAAGGATGCCTTCGCGGTTCTGGAAGACGGTGCCGTCCTGGGGGAAGGGGAAGGGCCCGCCCGACTCGATCAGGTCGAGCGTGTCGTGCGCCTGGGACGGCAGTGCGCTGTAGCAGACGTTGCCGACGGCGGTCGGCGCCGCGGTCGCGGGGACCGTGGCGGCGCCGCCGATGAGGAGGGCGGATGTGAGGGCGACCAGAGCGCCCATGCGAGTGGTGCGTGGGGGGAATCTCATGGCCCCTAGCATGACGCGCGTAGACGCTGGCATGTCAATGTCAAGGCCGACAATTTCGCCCGGCAAGTCGCATGATTTTTCCGGGAGTTAACCCGCCGCGCCTCCGGCCCATGGGCTCTACGCGGTCTCCGCCGGCAGCTCGTACGAGCCGTACTGCGGGCGCCCTGCCAGCTCATACGTGTGAATGGCGACACCCGTACTCGTCACGCGCGCCTCGGCGTGGGTGAACGCAGTCGGTACGGCGCCCTCGGCGAGGAGACGGCGCCCCGTGCCGAGTACGACGGGGAACGTCAGCAGGTGCACCGTGTCGACCAGATCGAGCGCCAGGAGGGACTGGGCGAGGGCGCCACTGCCGTGGACCTGGAGCTCCCCGCCGGTGTTCTCCTTGATCGCGGTGACCTCCTTGGCGAGGTCGCCGCGGACGACCGTCGTACCGGCCCAGTCGGCCTGCGTCAGGGTCGACGAGGCGACGTACTTGGGCAGGGAGTTGAGCTTGCCCGCGACCGGGTTGCCCGGGTCGGTGACCCTGGGCCAGTGCGCGGCGAAGATCTCGTACGTACGACGCCCGAGCAGGAACGCGCCCGCCCGGCCGAAGACCTCGTCGATGAACCGTCCGAAGTCCTCGTCGCCGTATGGAACGCTCCAGCCGCCGTGCTCGAAGCCGTCGCGTGTGTCCTCGTTGGGACCGCCGGGGGCCTGGTAGACGCCGTCGAGGGTGACGAAGGTGGTGAGGGCGAGCTTGCCCATGATGAGTGCCTTCCTTCGAGGTGGAGTGGTGTTCTTTCAGTCGGGTCGTTCAGTCGAGGGTGTTCTGTCATCAGCTCAGACCGTTATCGCGCCCGCAACTCATCGGTCCGTGGTCCGTGGACTCGGAGTCCGTTTGCCGCCAGCACCGGGATGTGCCAGCCGGTGTGATGAAGCCATGACTTCTCAAGAGCTCATGGCTTCTCAGGACCTCACGGACGCTTCCCGGAATCCGATGCACGGCAAGGTGGCCCTGGTGACCGGCGGCAGCCGCGGCATCGGCGCGGCGACGGCACTGCGGCTGGCCCGGGAGGGCGCGGACGTGGCCGTCACCTACGTGAACGGCAAGGACACGGCCGAGGACGTCGTACGGGCCGTCGAGACGCTCGGGCGGCGGGCGGTGGCCCTGCGCGCGGACTCCGCGGACGCGCAGGAGGCGGCCGGGGCGGTGACGCGTACGGCGGAGGCGCTGGGCGGGCTGGACGTCCTGGTGAACAACGTGGGCGTCGGCCTGCTCGGGCCGCTGGAGAGCCTCTCGGTCGGCGATGTCGACCGGCTGCTCGCCGTGAACGTGCGCGGGGTGTTCCTGGCGTCCCAGGCAGCCGCCGCGCGGATGTCGGAGGGCGGCCGGATCATCACGATCGGTACCTGCATGACCCAGCGGGTGCCGGGCCCGGGCGGGACGCTGTACGCCATGAGCAAGTCGGCGCTGATCGGGCTGACGAAGGCGCTCGCGCGGGAGCTGGGTGCGCGCGGGATCACGGCGAACATCATCCACCCCGGGCCCATCGACACGGACATGAACCCGGGGGACGGCCCGTACGCACCCGGCCAGGCGGCGATGACGGCGCTGGGGCGTTTCGGCACGTCCGAGGAGGTGGCGTCGATGGTCGCGTACCTGGCGGGCGCCGACTATGTCACGGGCGCCGAGTTCGCGGTGGACGGCGGACACGCGGCGTGACCGTCATGTCAGCGTCTCCTTGACCCGGTGCAGGTAGCTGAAGTCGTGGCCGTCACGCGTTCTCGCCAACGGGCGGATCTCGCGGGTGGCCACGTTCAGCGCGTAGCCGCCGACCGCGCCCAGGACCCAGGTCAGGCCGGGTTGCACCATGCTCCCGGCGGCCGCTCCCAGGGCGACGGTCACCATCACCGACCGCTCCACCCAGGCCATACGGCTGCTCTTCGCGGCCCCGCGGTAGTCCTCCACGGACTGGTCGATCTCGCGACGCAGCTGGGAGAGGACGTCTGCGGGGTGTTCGTAATCGCGCCGCAGATCGCCGAGCAGCCGGTGCAGGGCGCGCATCAGGCGCTGGCGCTCGTCGGCGTACCGGTCGCGGAAGGCGAGCACGTCGGCGGTGGGGGTGCCGGGGGCGGGGACCGGGAGAAGCCCGCCGAGTTCCGTCTCGTACGCGAGCAGGCCATACTCGGCAGGTGCACGCAGCGAGCGGTCGTACGCGTCCGGACGGTCGGTGTACGGGATGTACGAGACCGGTCCCTTCAGGGCCAGTTCGCGCGCCAGCACGCCGATGATCAGTTCCTGGACCTGCTTCGGTACGGCGAGCCTCCACCAATCGTTCTCGTATCGCTCGGCGAGGCCGAGGCGCAGCAGGTCCCGCTCCAGCCCGCGACCGAGCTTCGACTGGTAGATGAAGGCCTCCGGCGGCGACGGCAGCGAAGGCCGGTCAGGGCTGCCTGCCATACGGCGCAGTTCCTGGCGCAGCACCTCGGCAGCGAGGTTGCCGCCGAGGCGCCCGTACCTCGGGGCGTACAGCTGCTCCAGCGAGCCGATGTCGATGTGGAGCGGCCGGTACAGAGACCGGTCCCGCAGCTCCTTCAGCTCCGCCGAGACCGCGGCTTCGTAGACCTCAGGTTCCCGCGGTACGACCGAGGCGATCCCGTCCCAGTACAGCAGTGCCTGGTGCAGGACCTCAGTCGGTGGCTTCACCAACGGGTAGTAGAGCAGAACCGCCATCACGCCTCCCCGTGAACACCCCTGTTCTGAAAGGGGTGTTCACGGTAGCGGAGTTCAGCCGCCCAGTTCCTGGTGTCGCGCCGCCAGCCCCGCCGCGCCCTGCTGTGTCAGCGAGCCGTGCAGACGCAGGCGGGAGATGCCGCCGTCGGGGTAGATGTCCACGCGCGCGTGCGTGCCGACGGCGGGGGCGGACAGGACGAAGCGGTGGTTGGTGTCGGGCTGGAGGCGGGTGCGCGGGAGGATCTCCGTCCACTCGCCGCTCTCGCCGTCCTTGACCGACACCGACGCCCAACCCGCGCTGTTGCCCTTCAGGTACGCCGTGTCGATCTCGATCGCGCGGATCTGGGACTGGGCCACCAGCCGGTAGCTGATCCAGTCGTTGCCCTGGTCGCGGCGGCGGCGGGTCTCCCAGCCGTCGTCCATCTTGCGGGAGCGGCCCGGCTGGATGGTGTTGGTGGCCGGTGAGTAGAAGAGGTTGGAGGCGTTCTCGGTCTGGCCGCCGTTCTCCAGGGCGACCACGTCGAAGGTGCCCAGGACCGCGAGCCATGCCGGGTCCGGGACGACCTCGCCGTACACGCGCAGCCGGGCGATGCCGCCGTCGGGGTGCTGGTTGACGCGGAGGTGTGTGAAGCGCTGTTCCACGGAGACCTCGAAGCCGTTCGCCGCGTGGCCGCCCACAGCGGTGCGCGGGACCAGCGTCGTCCACTTCACGTCGTCGCCCAGCAGCTCCTCGGGGGACGGGGAGCCCGCCACCGCCGTGCCCTCGATCGACACGGCCTGCGGGTAGTTGCCGCGGAAGTGGGCCGTGTCGACGACGATCCCGCGGATCACGCCGGGCGCGCCGAGGCGGACCAGCGCCCAGTCGTGGTCCTCGGCCGTCGGCCACGGATGGTCGGCCGAGGCACCGCGGCGGCGGCGCGTCTCCCAGCCGTCCATGATCTTGCCCTTGTGCCCGAAGTGCTCCGGGTCGAACTCGGCGCGCCCGGGCACCAGCAGGTTCTCGCGCTGGGCGAAGAACTCGTCGTTGGCGGCGATGACACCGGCGCCGAGGTGGCGGTCGGCGAGGTTGGCGTACCGCGTGAAAGGGAAGTCGGCGGTGCGGTAGTCCGCGTACGGGTCGCCGCCTCCGTACGGGCTCGCGTCGCCGGTGAAGCCAGGTGTCGCCGTCACGTTGATCAGCTGTTCCTTTCGAGAAGTCGGCCGGTGGGCTCGCCGAACTCGCCGTCGGCCACGATGCGTTCGCCGCGCAGCCAGGTGGACTTGACGACGCCGTGCAGGGTCCGGCCCGCGTACGCCGTGACCCGGTTGCGGTGGTGCAACGCGGCGGGGTCGACGGTGAAGGTCTCCTCGGGCGCGAGGACCGCGAAGTCGGCGTCGCGGCCGGCCTCGATGGCGCCCTTCTGGGAGAGTCCGGCCAGTTCGGCAGGGCGTGCGGACATCCAGCGGACGACGTCCTCGAGGGAGCGGCCCCGTCTGCGTGCCTCCGTCCAGATCGCCGAAAGGCCCAGCTGGAGCGAGGAGATGCCGCCCCAGGCGGTGGCGAAGTCGGCCGTCTTGAGGTCGGCGGTGGAGGGTGAGTGGTCGGACACGATGCAGTCGATCGTGCCGTCGATCAGGCCCTGCCACAGCGCATCCTGGTTGGCCGCCTCACGGATCGGCGGACAGCACTTGAACTCGCTGGCCCCGTCCGGGACTTCCTCGGCCGTGAGCGTGAGGTAGTGCGGACAGGACTCGACGGTCAGCCGTACGCCCTCCCGCTTGGCGGCGGCGATCAGCGGCAGTGCGTCGCTGGACGAGAGGTGCAGCACGTGCACGCGCGCATGGAGGCGCCCTGCCTGCGCGATGAGCTGGGCGATGGCGGTGTTCTCGGCGTCGCGCGGCCTGGAGGCGAGGAAGTCGGCGTAGTTGCCGCCGCTCCTCTGGGGGGCGGCGGCAAGCTGGTGCGGGTCCTCGGCGTGCACGATCAGCAGGCCGTCGAATCCCGCGATCTCGGCCAGCGAACGGGCGAGTTGCTCCTGGTCCAGCTCGGGGAACTCGTCGACTCCGGAGGGCGAGAGGAACGCCTTGAAGCCGAAGACACCGGCGTCGTGCAGCGGTCGCAGGTCCTTGACGTTGTCGGGCAGGGCGCCGCCCCAGAAGCCGACGTCGATGTGCGCCTTGGACCGGGCGACGTCCTTCTTGGTACGAAGGTGGTCGACCGTCGTGGTCGGCGGAAGGGAGTTGAGGGGCATGTCGATCAGCGTCGTGATGCCACCGGCCGCCGCGGCGCGAGTGGCGGTCCAGAAGCCCTCCCACTCCGTGCGGCCCGGGTCGTTGACATGCACGTGGGTGTCGACGAGGCCGGGCAGCAGGACATCGTCGCCGAAGTCCTCCAGCCGCGCTCCGGGGGGCACTTCGGCGTCGTACGGCAGTACGCCCGTGATCCTGCCCGCGGCGACCGCGACCGAGGCGGCGCGCGTCCCTTCGGGAGTGATGACGCGCGTCGAGCGCAGGACCAGTTCGCCCCGCCCTTCGCCCTGTCCCTCGCTCCATCCGTCGTCGGACACCCGGACCCCTCTCTGCCGTTCTCTTCCGCTGCTTCCGCCTCTTCCGCAATGCGAAATTCAACGTTATGTTGAAGAGTCTTCACCGCAGGCCCTGCCCCGTCAAGAGCACACCTCTACGCCTAGCTCCTTCCATAAAGCGGAATTAGGCTTCCATCAAGCAGAACGTAGTTATCCGTAGCCGGTCAGTCAACAAACCGACCGGCCGATAGGCTGCCCTTCTTGCCGGACCTGAAAGGAACGCCCGTGCCGACGTCCAGCGCCAGCGACGCCCCCGCGGATGCCTCCGCATCGAAGACTTCCGCATCCAGCGGTGGCGTCCAGTCCCTCGAGCGCGCCTTCGACCTGCTGGAGAGAATGGCGGACGCGGGCGGCGAGGTCGGCCTCAGCGAGCTCTCCGTGAGCAGCGGACTCCCGCTGCCGACGATTCACCGGCTGATGCGCACGCTGGTGGCCTGCGGTTACGTACGCCAGCAGACCAACCGGCGGTACGCGCTCGGCCCCCGCCTGATCCGCCTCGGCGAGTCCGCGTCCCGGCTGCTCGGCACCTGGGCCCGGCCCTACCTGGCCCGCCTGGTCGAGGAGACCGGCGAGACGGCGAACATGGCGCTGCTCGACGGCGACGAGATCGTGTACGTCGCCCAGGTCCCGTCCAAGCACTCGATGCGGATGTTCACCGAGGTCGGCCGCCGCGTGCTGCCGCACTCCACCGGCGTCGGCAAGGCACTGCTCGCACACCTCCCGGCGAACGAGGTACGCGCACTGCTGTCCCGCACAGGCATGCCGGCCGCCACAGAGAAGACGATCACCTCGCCGGACGCATTCCTCACCGCACTCGAAGAGGTCCGCCGCTCCGGGTACGCGGTGGACGACAACGAGCAGGAGATCGGCGTCCGCTGCCTCGCCGTCTCCGTGCCCAACTCCCCCACCGCGGCGGCGATTTCGATCTCAGGCCCGGCCGGCCGCGTCACGGAGACGATGACGGAGAAGACCGTGCCGGTGCTGCAGCAGATCGCGGTGGAACTGTCGGAGGCGCTGGCAAGCTCGGGGCCAAGCGCCCCGTAAGGGGCGCGAGCTGTATCAATGTGCGGCTCCGCCGCGTGGGGGGCTGCGCCCCAGGGCCCCGCCAGGGGGTGGTGGGTGACAGTCGTGTCGCGGCTGCGGGTGCGTCGTGGCTGGTCGCGCGGTTCCCCGCGCCCCTAAAAGCAAAAGCCTGCGGCTCCCCGCGTCCCGAAGACCCCGGCGCCCCGAACAAGCCCGGGCCCCGGGGGAGCCCGCACCCCAATGAACCCCGTACTTGCTCTCCGGCGGGAGGGGGCGTGGGCCGGTGCGTCGTATGCCCGTCGCGTAGCTCCGGTCTCGGAGAACTCGCACCCTGTACCAGGCCAGGGCCGTATGCCCGCCCTGCGACGGGCTGACGCACCGGCCCACGACCCCGGACCCCCACCCACCTAAGGGGCGCGGGGAACTGCGCGACCAGCCACGACGGGCCCGCACCCGACAACGAACCCAACCGCCGGAGGCAGCGGCGCTCAGCGGCGGGGCTCCCCGAACAGCTCCACCGCGCTACGCACTTCCTGCAGACGCGGCGCCAGCGCACTCACCGACCCGATGGAGCCGGCGATCAGCAGCAGCGAGCGGCGCAGCCGCGGTACCTCCGGGATACCGCTGACCGTCATCGCGGCAAGCGCGGCGAGTTCGTCCTCCGCGATCCCGCGATCCGGGAACTCGGCCGGATGCGCAGCGAGTTCGCGGCGCAGCCTGGACACCGCGGTCCTGAGCTCCGCCACCCTTGGATCCTCGTCGCTGCCGGTCACTGGCCGCCTCTGCCCCAAGCTCCGCAACACAGCTCTCCCCCCTCGCACTCCTTCGTGCGCCGGACGTACTGCCTCTGTCGGGCGCCCCGTGGCGTTGGTCAGGCACCGGGGGCCGCGGGCCAGTAAACGCCACCCGGAGCGGTGGGCGCCACTCCGAGAGCCGAAATTCAGTCCATGGAAACCATGAACTCGCCCCGGCGTCAGGTATGCAGGAGACATGACAGCGAAACGGGACCAGGTGACGGGGCTGCTGCTCGCGGCGGGCGGGGGCCGGCGGCTCGGCGGGCGGCCCAAGGCGCTGCTCGAGCACCGGGGGCGCCCCCTCGTCGAGTACGCGGCGGGGGTGCTGCTTGCGGGCGGCTGCGCCCGGGTGCATGTGGTCCTGGGGGCGCGGGCGGACCTCGTACGTTCCAGGGCCGTACTGCCGGGCTGTGTCCTCGTCGACAACGACCGGTGGGAGGAAGGCATGGGCACCTCCCTGCGGGCCGGGCTCGACTCGCTGGCCGGTACGGGGGCGCGGGCCGCCGTGGTGTCGCTGGTCGACCAGCCCGGCATCGGGCCGGAGGCGGTGGCCCGTGTGCTCGCCGCGTACGACTCCGGGGCATCGCTCGCGGCAGCCGCGTACGACGGCGTACGCGGGCATCCCGTGCTGTTCGGCGCCGACCACTGGCTCGGCATCGTCGCGACTGCGGTCGGGGATCGTGGGGCACGCGCCTACCTGAAGGCGCACGACGACGCGATCACGCTCGTCGAGTGCGGTGATGTAGCGCAGGCCTACGACATCGACACGGAAAGCGATCTGATCCACCTCGAGTGACTCAGAGAATCTTGTGACTCATGAGAATCCTGACATCAACAAAACATTGAACTTCCACCATGAGGAAATTAGTATCCACTAGCACCCAGTGCTGCCGTGTACTGAAGTCAGCTCGCTGAAGGAAGTGACAGCTCATGTCCGCACCAGCGCCGTCCCCGCTGGCCATCGTCGACGCCGAGCCCCTGCCCCGGCAGGGTGAGGTCCTCACGGACGCGGCGCTCGCCTTCTTGGCCGAGCTGCACCGGCAGTTCACGCCCCGGCGCAACGAGCTCCTCGCCCGTCGTGCCGAGCGCCGCGCCGAGATCGCCCGTACCTCCACGCTCGACTTCCTCCCCGAGACCGCCGCGATCCGCGCCGACGACTCCTGGAAGGTGGGCCCGGCACCAGAGGCCCTGAACGACCGTCGCGTCGAGATCACCGGACCCACCGACCGCAAGATGACCATCAACGCCCTCAACTCGGGCGCCAAGGTCTGGCTCGCGGACTTCGAGGACGCCTCGGCGCCCACCTGGGAGAACGTGGTCCTCGGCCAGCTCAACCTCACCGACGCGTACGAGCGCCGTATCGACTTCACCTCTCCCGAGGGCAAGTCGTACGCCCTGAAGCCGGCCGAGGAGCTGGCGACGGTCGTGATGCGCCCGCGCGGCTGGCACCTCGACGAGCGCCACCTGGTGGACGATTCGGGCACCCCGGTCCCGGGCGCGCTCGTCGACTTCGGGCTGTACTTCTTCCACAACGCGCAGCGCCTGCTCGACCTCGGCAAGGGCCCGTACTTCTACCTCCCCAAGACGGAGTCGTACCTGGAGGCCCGCCTCTGGAACGACGTCTTCGTCTTCGCACAGGACTACGTCGGCATCCCGCAGGGCACCATCCGCGCCACCGTCCTCATCGAGACGATCACGGCGGCGTACGAGATGGAGGAGATCCTGTACGAACTCCGCGACCACGCCTCGGGGCTGAACGCGGGCCGCTGGGACTACCTCTTCTCCATCGTCAAGAACTTCCGTGACGGCGGGCCGAAGTTCGTCCTGCCGGACCGCAACGCGGTGACGATGACGGCCCCGTTCATGCGCGCGTACACCGAACTCCTCGTGCGCACCTGCCACAAGCGCGGGGCGCACGCGATCGGCGGCATGGCGGCGTTCATCCCCTCGCGGCGCGACGAGGAGGTCAACAAGGTCGCCTTCGAGAAGGTCAAGGCCGACAAGGATCGTGAGGCGAGGGACGGCTTCGACGGTTCCTGGGTGGCGCACCCGGACCTGGTGCCGATCGCGATGGCCTCCTTCGACGCGGTGCTCGGCGAAAAGCCGAACCAGAAGGACCGGCTGCGCGAGGACGTGGACGTCAAGGCCGCCGACCTGATCGCCGTCGACTCGCTCGAAGCCAAGCCGACGTACGCGGGCCTGGTCAACGCGGTCCAGGTCGGCATCCGCTACATCGAGGCCTGGCTGCGCGGCCTCGGCGCGGTCGCGATCTTCAACCTGATGGAGGATGCGGCCACCGCCGAGATCTCCCGCTCCCAGATCTGGCAGTGGATCAACGCGGGGGTGGAGTTCGAGAACGGTGAGAAGGCCACACCGGAGCTGGCCCGCAAGATCGCCGCCGAGGAACTGGCCGCCGTCCGCGCCGAGTTGGGCGACGAGGCCTTCGCGGCCGGCAACTGGCAGCAGGCCCACGACCTGCTCCTGAAGGTGTCGCTGGACGAGGAGTACGTGGACTTCCTGACGCTGCCCGCGTACGAGCAGCTCGCCGGCTGAGTCAGCTCGAAGGTCGAGTCAGTCCGCCGGTTTGTCCGAGTGGCCCAGGGTCCTGCCCGGGGCCACTCGGTCGCGTACGAGGCGCTTGACGGCCGTCGGCTCCGGGAAGCCCTGCTCGCGCCGGTCCCAGACCACCTCGTCGTCGACGCGTACGACGAACACGCCGCCGGTACCGGGCTTGAGGGCGAGTTCCGTCAGCTCGGTCTCGAAGGTGGTGAGGAGTTCCTGGGCGAGCCAGGCGGCTCGGGGGAGCCAGCGGCACTGGGTGCAGTACTCGATCTGCACGCGGTGAGCTGTTGTGCGGGCTGTCATTCGACGTGTACCGACCAATCCTGTTCCGCCGCCGGTTTGCCGTGCAGGTCGGGGACCTGCTGGAGCCACTTCGGACGGCCTCTCTGACTCTTCGCCGCGCGCAGGGCCTGCTCGGCGGCGAGTTCCTCCCGGGTGGGGAAATCCGTGGGCAGCCACGCCGCTGATGCCCGCACGCGCGCGTGGAGGTAGCCGGCGTAGGCCTCGCGCAGTTCGTCGGGCGTGGCGAAGCCCGGCTCGTCCGCGAGCCAGGCGTCCGGCACTTCGGCGGTGATCTCGCGGAGCAGCTGTTCGGTCACGCGGGGCGCCAGCTCGGCGTCGGCGGCCCGTACGTCCGGGGCGTAGTGGCCGAGCGCGTGGTGCCGGAAGTCGTACGCCTTCTGCGGTTCCGTCGTGTCCCAGCGGTGGTGGAAGACGAGGGCGGCGCCGTGGTCGATGAGCCACAGGCGTGGGGGTGCAATGCCGAGCGTGGGCCAGATCATGAGGTTCGAGCTGTGGACCGTGCGGTCGACGTTGACGGTCAGTGCGTCCAGCCAGACGATCCGGCCCGCCTCCAGTGCGTCCACGCGGAATGTCTCGGCGACCTCGGGCGTGAAGTCCTTCGCGCCCGGCAGGAAGTCCATGCCGAGGTTGATCCCGGCGCTGGCGCTGTGCAGGTCCCGCACCTCCTGATGCGGCTCCCCGTCGGCGATCGACGGGTCGAAGTGCACCAGGACCAGCTCGGGAAACCTGAGCCCCAGCGCGCGGGCCAGCTCGCCCACGATCACCTCGGCGACCAGCGCCTTCCTGCCCTGCGCGGAGCCGGTGAACTTCACGACGTACGTTCCGAGGTCATCGGCCTCGACGAGCCCCGGCAGCGAGCCGCCCTCACGCAGGGGCGTGATGTAGCGGGTCGCGGTGACCTCTTTCAGCATTTCCTCACGCCACCCGTCTCTTTGGGCTTGCAATCCACGACCGACTTCAGAAGGGCGCGGCAGCGGGAATCACCCGTCAACGGCCCTGGGGAGAATCTGGGGAGCTCCGACCAGCATGCGCTTCTCCCCGCTTCCCGAGCAGTCCGTCGATGGCGTTGCGCCCCTTGCTTCCGGCCTCCGGCATGAAGCGAGCATAGTAACCAAGGGTGACCGCAGGCGAGGAGTGCCCGAGCCGCCGCGCCAAGGTCACGACGGACTCTCCGGCCTCCAGCATGATCGAGGCACAGGTGTGCCGCAGCACGTGGAAACCGTCCTTCGGGGCCACCGCCCACTGCCAGAGTGCGGCAGGTTCCGAGCAGCGGCGCGTTGCCGGTCACTTTTCGTGGCTGAGGTCACCGATGAACTCTGTCAGCAGGTCGGTGAACTGCTGCGGTGCCTCTTGGTGCGGAGCATGGCCGACGCCGGGGATCACCTGAACCTCGCCGCGCCACAGCGCGGGAATGTTCAGCTTTCGCATGTAGTCAAGGCTGACCAGCTGCTCGTCCGCGCCCTGCACGATGGCCAGCGGCCGGCGGAGCGCTGAGACGATCGCGATCTCATCCGCGAACCGGCCCGCCCCGGCGCTGGAACCGAGCCCGGCGCGCGCCGCGCCGTCAGTGGCCAGGATGTCGGCTACGAAGTCGCCGGTGTCCAGCGGCGAACCAGGCGCAGTGAAGGTCGCCGCGGCCAGCTTTGCCTCGGATTCGCTGACGTGCGCACTGAAGAGGGCGCCCATCGCCGGGTTCGGCAGGAACGCCTCCGCCATCTGCGCAGGCGACGCGACCGGCGGCGCGCCGAAAACGACGAAGCCGCACGCGTCCGACAGCTCAGGCGCGGCCTCCATCACGATCTGCCCGCCCATGCTCCAGCCGACGACGACCGCGTCGGAGGCACCGAGTTCCTTCGCGAATCCGATGAGCACGGCCGCGTATCCCGGCAGCGAATAGTCGGCCTGGTCTCTGGCCGGCTCGGACTGCCCGTGACCGGGCAGGTCCAGCGCAAGGCAGCGGAACCGCCGGCCGAAATCACCAGTCATCACCGGAAGCCAGGTCCTGGCCGAAGACGAGTTTCCGTGAACGAAGATGACCGTGCGGTCATCGTCACTGCCCTGGTCGGCCGGGCTCTCCAGGTAAGTAATCTGCTGCCCATCGATTTTGACGCTCTGCCTCTTCACTTGACGCATCTCGGTTGCACTGGTGGTGTTGTTGAGTAGCTCGATCGGCAGATCGCTACTTGCCCCTTCAGAGGAAAACACGAGCGATATCAAGCCATTTCTGCGCGTCCTTGCCGACCGCCGTGAGGTCGGTTTCGGCTCGGGACCTGCGCTGGGTGACTCGAAGGCAGAAGTCGAGGGCACTGCCCTGAACCCGCTGCATGGCATCTTCCGGGCCCCATACCCAGGTTTGGCCGTCGGGACCAGTCAGCTCGACACGGAACGGCTCTGCCGGAACAGGCAACTGGGCGGCATAGAACGACAGTTCTCGCCCTATCACTCCCAACGAGGCCACATGCCGGAGCCGACCCGTGGGACGGCGTGAGACGCCCAGTGCATCGAAAATGTCCTGCCCGTGAGCCCACGTTTCCATGAGGCGAAGCGGCACCATGAGCGCAGCGGTCAACTGCGAGCCGTACCACGGAAATCCATGGTCCAGTGGAATGTCACGTAGCGCCGCTGCCACCTCGGTTCGGCCGACGCGCCATTGTTCCAGCAGCACTGATCGCGGCTTGGCCGCTCCCGCGGCGGCATCGAGATCGGCGTATGTGCTGCCGGCGGCTTCTGCCTGCTTCAGCACAGCGTCAAAGGCGTCCGGGGTCCGTATGGCGATGAGGACGTTCGCATCAGCTGAGGCAAGATGAGCGATCTGGTGGGCAATCGTCCACCCCGCCGCCGGCGTAGGAATGGACCAGTCGGTCTGCGCTGATATCAGGGCGTCCAGCTCATCGCCTTCAGTCACCAAGTCGGGCAGAGCAAGGTCGTGTTCTACGCGGGAGAGGTCAAGGCCGTAGTTCAACATCAGTGTTGCCTTCACGCATTTACGGCAACGGGCTCGTCCCGTTGGGAGCGGTCACGGAAACGTCCGGGCGCAATGCCGTACTCGCGGCGGAAGGCGGCTCCGAACGCGAATTCCGTCGAGTAGCCGACCTGGCGGGCGATCGCCGCCAGCGGCGCCTTGGTTTCCCGGAGCAGCCGGGCGCCGTAACTCAGGCGCCAATTCGTCAGGTATGTCATGGGAGGTTTTCCGACCAGCGCGGTGAATCGTTTGGTGAACGCTGTCCGCGACATTCCCACGGTCTCGCCGAGCTGCTGTACCGTCCACGGCTTGTGCGGGCTCGTGTGGATCTCACGCAGCGCGACAGCGATGGCCGGATCGCCGATCTCCTGCCCGTCCCCGTCACGATTCTGCTCCAGCCACTGGCGCAGGACATGAGTCAACAGCAGGTCCAGGAGCGCAGCACGGGTCGCCCTGCTCCCGGGTTGAGTGTCGGACACGTCCACAGCCAGGAGATTGGCCAGCGACCGCAGTTGTGAGGTGGGGCCACAGTCCGCCGACACCGCGATGACCTCAGGTAACGCTCTGAGGAAGGGATGTACTTGTCCATGGTCGAGCCAGTAGGCGCCGCAGAGGATGTCGACGTCGGCCGGACCGGGGTCGTGCGAGACCACCGGCCGCAAGTCCTGGAGCAGGCATGGTGCGTGGCTCAGTCCACGCTCGGCCCCGAACGGGGTGAGGACGACATCGCCCGCCTTGAGCGCGCGTGGCCGGCCGTTGGCCGTGATCAGCCATGCGCTGCCCCGCAGGAGGATGTGGAAGCCGCTGCCCGCAAAGGCAGGAAATCGCATGCCCCAAGAGCCCGACCCCCTGACCCGGCAGGCCCGGGCGCGCCCGATCCGCACACTCCCGATCGCCTCGCTGAGGATGTCCGTACCTGCGTCGGTACGGGCACGAGCGATGGCGACTGCACCGGTGGAATTCTCTTGGTCCACGACTTTCTCGTCTTTCGTCTGCGCCGGGCCCACAACGGCCCAGGTCCGCCCCTACCTCCGTAGCCTAAGAAGATCGGTATAGCGGGCACTTGAACGACTGCGCCGTCCGAGCAGAACATGTGCGCCACGTGGCGATCACCGATGTGGCGCCCGTCAGGGTTGAGGCGTGACGCTCACCTGTACGGTCACCGTGCCCCGGTTGTCCTCGAGACAGGTCCCGTCACCGTCGTTGATCCGCAGTTGCAGGGTGCCGTCCCCGGACGCCTTGAAAGCCATCCCCCGCCCAACGACGTGGACGGGGAAGTCCTTTGCACCCACCAGGCGTCCCAGCAGGGTGCCGAACGGCGAGGTGGACTTGACCTTGCAGTTCTTCGCAAAGTCCAGCGACCTGTCGATGGCCGCGCCGTAACCGGCCGGCCCGGTCATGGGCTTGCTCCGGTGGTCGACCGTCCACTCTCCCGAAGCGGACACGCTGACGCGGTCGCCCCGCTGGACGGACACCTCGGTGATCCCCTGCCAGCCGGCTGTGGACTGGATCACCTGACTGGTGGTCGTCGTCTTCGGGGCCTCCTTGGGCGGCAGCACCCCGGTGAGGAAGAGACCGCCCCCCACGCCCGCTGCCAGCACGACCACGCCGGCCATCGTCCACAACAGCCGCTTCGGCCCTCTTGGGCGGGACGAGGGCTGGTGCGCGGGCTTGAGTGATGTGGTGTGCCGCGAAGTCGGCACGGTCTCCCCGGCCGGGATGACACCCCGGCCACTGGTCACGGTATCGGCGTCGGTGAACGACACCGAAGGACGCCCCACGCGCATTGTTGCCGACGGCAGCGGCCCGGCGTCCACCTCCCCCGCCGCGACGTGCCGCAGCGCGGAACGTACGACCGCCGCCGGCGGGCGCTCCTCCGGGGACTTGCCCAGCAGTGCCTCGACGATCGGGCGCAGCGGGCCGAGCCGCTCGGACAGGAGGGGTTGCTCGTACGCCACCGCGTGGAGCGTCGCGGGCCGCGCCGGTCTGCGGAACGGGGACTGACCGCCGCAGACCGTGGCCAGGGTCGCGCCCAGTGACCACAGGTCGGAGGCCGGTCCGACCTCCGATCCCATCACCCGCTCCGGCGCCATGAACTCCAGGGAGCCGACCAGTTCGCCGGTGGTCGTCAGGAACTCGCCGTCGTCCAGGGCCGCGATGCCGAAGTCGGTCAGGACGGCGTTGCCGTCACGGCGCAGCAGTACGTTGGCCGGTTTCACGTCGCGGTGCAGGGTGCCGGCCGCATGCACGGCCTCCAGCGCGTCGAGCAGTTGCAGACCCAGTGCGGCGGTGTGCTGGGGTGTCAGCGGTCCGCTCTCGGTGATCCGTTGGGCCAGCGAGGGGCCTTCGACGAGTTCCATGACGATCCACAGCCGGTCCTCGTACTCGACCAGATCGTGGACGCCCACCACGTGCGGGTGCGGCACCCGTGCGACCGCGCGCGCCTCACGGATCGCGCGGCGCATCCGAACGCGGTGCTCCTCGTCGCCGTGGGTGAGGATATGCAGTTCCTTGGCCGCGACCGGACGGTCCAGCAGCTGATCGTGCGCGCGCCAGACCGTGCCCATGCCGCCTCTGCCGAGGACGTCGTGGAGCAGATAGCGACCGGCGATCAGCCGTCCTGATGCGCGTTCCGCACGCGTCGCCGCCTGGTGATCGCCATCTCCGGATATCACGCGCTCTCTCACGTTCCCCTCCCGGCGATCTGGGCGCCCGCCGGTCATCATTCGCTCGAACGGAGCCGAGCATAGAGGAGTGCATGACGGTTCACATGCCGTCAACTGTGATGCGGTGCAAGTAACTTGCGCCCAGGCCCAGACGGTCGGGACTGTTCGGGTCCTCGTTGAGGGTGTCCATGCCTGCGCCGGTATCTCGGCAGAGCGCACCGGGTGTGCACGCACACGTATGGCTCCGCATCAGCGGAGTATGGCTCACCCGACCGACCGCTGGTTGAGTCGAGCATGCGACATAGCCCTTTGCCCGGAAAACGGACACCGTTGGGCAACATGACACAGCATCATGAGGAAGACCAGACAACGCAATGACGGGGACAACGCCTCGAAATCCGTGGGACGCACTGGTTCCCACCTACGAGCGGTGGCTGGAGCGTCTCGGGAACTCTGTGTGTGCCTGAGGGTTTCAGGTTTTTCGGGCGCGGCGTGGCCGTGTGCGGTCGCCTTTGTGGGGTCCGAACCTCGGGGTGAGGGGGTGGACCTCGGTGGCGTGCGCGTGGTGGAAGCCGGCCCGCCCGGCGGCGCAGGTGCGCCGCCGACAGGTTCCGCGGGAGAGCCGCCCCCGCCCGGCCGGAGCAGGCTCCGGCCGGTTGTCGGGTGCGGGTACTCCATGACCTGGCACCGGCCCGGTATGGGCTGGTGTCTGGGTGTCATGCCCCGCCGGACGCTGGACCACCCCGAGGGGGGTGGTGGCGGGGACCGTACGCGCCTCGGGCATACGGCGGGAAGTCTGCACAGCCAGGCCCTGGACCGTGGCCGGGGCCTGCTGTCCGGTAGGGCGCGGGGTGCGGGTGCGCCTCACCTGCGGGCCGGCCGGCCTGCTGGGGGTGGGGCGCATCTTGCCGGGGGTGGTCTTCGGCCCGGCCGGGCGGGGTGGCACGGCCGCCTGTCGGCGGGCGCGGCGCAGCCGGCGGGTGGTCTTCTTCGGCCGGCGCACCGCGGTGACGGTGCCCTCCATCACGGTGCGGAGGGTGCGGTTGCCGGTGGCGCGGTCGGTGCTGGTGTGGGCCTGGGCGAGCAGGCCGCGGGAGACGATCCGGCGGGCGGCCGCGTGATCCCGGTCCAGGGACAGGTGGCAGCCGGGGCAGTGCGCCCAGGTCCAGCCGCGCTCGGCGAGCCGGTCCGGGGCGGGATGATGTCCCAGCGGACCCAGGCAGCCGGGGCAGCGGGCGGAGGTGCCCCGCGCGGGGACGGTGACCACCGCGATGCCCGCCTTCGCGGCCAGGTGCCGGATCGCCTCAACGACCATGCCGCGGACCTGCCCGGACAGCCGGGCGTTGCCTTTGCGTTTGCCGCGCGCCTCCAGGGTGGCCAGGTCTTCCAGGTAGATGACGGTGGCGCCGAGTGCGGCGCTCTGGTCGACGGCCCAGCGGGCCGCCGACCAGGCCAGCGCCTGGTTCAGGTGGCGGATGCGGGCACACACCCGCTCATGCTCGACCTGAAGCACTTCGGCTTTGTCCAGCAGTGCGGCCCAGGCCAGGTGCGGGGAGCCGAGTCCGTCGGCGAGGGCCTGGTAGTGGTCGCGTCGGGTGGCGAGGTGTTCGCGGTGGCCGCGCAGCCGGTGCAGTTTCGCGCTGATCGCGGTGGCGTCGAAGAGCAGCGGGCGGCCGTCGGTGACCACCCGCGCCGTAGTGGCCTGTCCGGTCAGTCGACCGAGGGTGCCGGTGAGCAGCGTGTTGATGCCCCAGTCGAAGCCGACCGCCAGGGTGTGCCCGACGGCCGGGGCCACGGCCGTGGGCCGGGAGTGCGGCAGGTCCACCGCGATCCGCCCGGACCGGGTGGGACGCAGGGTGGGGGTGTGCAGCACCGCCTCCGGGCCGACGGTGGCAGGCAGCCGCAGGTCGATCGCATGCCAGGCCCAGTCCCGGCCCGAGGCGGGGGCCTGGCACAGCGGGAGCTTCACCCGCAGCCGGGCCAGCCCCGCGTCCACCCGCTGCAGGGTGACCTGCTGGCGGTCCATCGCGGCCAGCAGCACCTGCGCGGCGATCTCGGGCGGCTCCTCCAGCTCGCACAACCCGGCGGGCAGCTTCCCGTGCTCGGCCAGATACGCACGCACCTGCCGGGTGCGGTTGCGGATCTCCGCACTGCTGACCCCGGTCGGCAGCAGCGCCCGCAGCGCCGTCCACTCCGCCCCGGTACGCCGGAAGGGATCGGCGGGCCAGGTGGCCAGCACGGCCGCCAGCAAGGTGCGCCGGTGCAGCGCCAGCCGCAGGGTGCGCGCCGCGTACTCCTCCGCACCCCGCCGCACCCGGTCCGACACATACACCCCCGCAGCCGGCGCGGCGGCCCCCGCCCAGCCCAGGCGGCGCAGCGCCATCCACCCCTTGGAGGGCAGCTTCTCACCCTGCCCGTCGAGGCCGGCGGCCAGCACCTGCAGCGAGGCCTCGTCCCACCGGGACGCCACCAGCACCCGGGTCAGCTCGCGGCTCAACCCAGCGAGATACCCCACCCGCTCGTACAGCAGGGCCTGGCTGACCCGCTCACCGCTGCTCTCGACCACGCCACCGAAGGCGGTGCACGTCGCCGTCGCCACCAACCGTCCCACGCCCGCCACCCCCTGTCCGGTCCTCGAGTGGGGCACATCCCCGCACCCGATCGGCCTAACGACCGACACCCGCACAAAGACACGGCACCCGACCGACCACGCCCGGTTCACGCAGGAAAACGCAGCAAAACCGCCAACAGTTGAAGACCCTCACCCTGTCCCCAGGTCGTCGGCCTCGACGACTCCGGGCACGGAGCCGCCGGACCTCAGCGGGGTCACGTATCGGTCGGCGGTCACTTCGCGCAGCACACCGGCCACTGCAAATCAACGGGTCACCGCACCCACCGGCATTAACGGGCAACCGCGGTCTCCGCCCCCTACAGCAAGGGATTGGCCAGCGGCAGATACCGGGCGTCCGCCCCGTCCGCTCCCGTCCACCGCAGCAGCAGGTTCGTCTTGCCGGGCAGCGTGGGAGCCCGGAGCAGCTCCCCCGCCTCGGGCAGCCCCGGCTCGTAACGCCTCAGCTCCCGTCGTACGGCAGGCCAGAGCTCCACCCCCGGATACCGCTCCTCCAACGCCCCCGCGATCTCAAGGAGGTTGTTGACGAGGAGGCAGTACACCAGTCGCTCCCACCCGGCGGCGCGCGTGACGTCGGGCAGCAGTTTCACGCCCTCGGCGTCCCGGAACAGCGCCTGCACCGGCAGACCGGAGTCGTCCACGGCCACCACCGTGTTCTGCAGATGCGCTTCGAGTACGACACCGTGCCGGGCGAACAACTCCAGTGCGGGCGGGACGACTTGACGCACGTACGCCGTCCACCAGGCGGCCGGGTCGGCGAGGGAGCCCAGCGGGCTGCCGTCGAATCCTTCCGTGAGGGCCGCCGCCAGCAAGGGGGTGGCGCCGGGGAGGACGTGGCCTTGCAGGCCGTCGCGTACGAGGACGGCGAGTTCCTCGAAGGCGAAGCTCGCGGTGCGGTAGCCGCGGTCGCTCAGCCAGGCCGCGGGGCCGTCCACGTCCGCGAACGCCGAGGTGACCGCCGCGTCCGTGCGGCGGAGCGCGAGGAGGTCGTGACGCCAGAGACGGCGGATGTCGTTGGTGATGCGGACGTCGAGGCTGAATTTCAGGAAGAGGTCGGCGGCAGGGTCGTACACCGTGCGGATGGCCGCGGTGGGCCAGGCCGGGGACGAGGAGTGGCCGAGTCGTACGAGGCGGCCGTCGGCGAAGGCGTCGCGGATCTCCGGTCGGCTGCCGATCAGGTCGAGCTGCCAGGGGTGGGCGGGGAGAAGCCGGTAGCCGGGAGGGGCCTGGCCCAGCGCGTCGATCGCCCGCAGGTCGCCCTCCTCGACGACAACGTCCTCGCACACCCCGAGAAGGACAAGGGGGAAGCGGGCGTACGCCTCGGGGGCGTACGGGAGCCAGCCGGCGACCGGGCCGCCGCCGCGGGCCTTGGGCGCGGGATGGTAGGGGTGCCCGGTGATCAGGGACTGCTCGGAGCGCTGATACGGGTCCTCGGGCGGGGTCGCCCCTTCACGTGCGACGAGGAGCGCCGCCACCGCCTCCCGGCTGTCGATCATCTCGGCGGGCAGCTCGGAGTTGACAAGGCCGGTGTGCCGGCGCAGCTCGTCGGCGGTGAGTTTGACCAGCTCGGCGTGGGTGAGGCGGTGCCAGGCCCCGGCGGCGTAGACCTCCGGCTCGGTGGGTCGGCGTCCGCCGTGTACCCGCAGCAGCCGTCCCCCGGCAGGAAGCCGGTACACGGGCCGCTCACCGGACCCCGGTGCGGGCTCGGCCACCTCCCGCAGCAGACAATTGAGCAGCGGCGCTGCCGCGTACGCGTCGGCGGCCTCTGCGACGTCGTCCCTGGGAGGCCTGGGGAGCATGGGTTCCACGCGATCCATTCGTTCCATACGGGTGCTGACGATCAGTATGTCTGCCGTAGTACCCGGTCGTAGTACCCGGTCCCGACGCCGTCCCCACACCCGAGGAGCCACCCCGTGCACCATCCCCCCACCCCGGCCGAGGCCGAGTCCGACCTCGCCGCCGAGCTGCGTACCGCATGCCCCTCTCTGCTGTCGCGGTACGCCGCCGAGCTGCCGGGCGCCCGGGCGGCCGTGCTGACCCGGCTGTGGCGTGGTCTCGCCCATGAGCCGCTGCCGTGGATCACGCGACGGGAGCAGGGGCGCGAGGGTCTGACGCTCCATCTGGCCGACGGCCGCCGGCTGCACGGGCCGCACTCGGATGCGTACGGAACTGCCGCCTCTGTTACGGAGGTTGAGCTGGACGGTTCGGCGTATGACCACCCGGCCGCACTCATGACCGCTCTCTCCCTTCCGCACGGTGACGCCTTCGCCGCCGAACTCGACCACAGCGTCGCCTCGTTGGCCCTGTCCCGCGCCGATCAGCCGCCCCTTGACGCACCTTCCGCGACCTGGGAGTGGGAGCAGCGGATCGTAGACGGGCATCCCTTCCACCCCAACTGCCGTTCCCGGCCGGGCTTTTCGGTGGCGGAGCAGCTGGCGTACGCGCCCGAGCACCGACCGGTGGTCGAGCTGGGCCTGGTCGCCGCGCCGGAGGAGGCCTGTCTGGTGGCGGGAGAGTGGCCATACCGGGAGGCCGGGCGGGTACTGATCCCGGTGCATCCGTGGCAGGCCCGGCATGTGCTGAAGGACGAGCAGCTGGTGGGCGAGTCCGGTATCACCGCCCACCCGCTCATGTCGCTGCGCACCCTCGCCGACGCCGCGCCCGGCGGGCCGCACATCAAGACCGCGCTGAGCGCCCGGCTGACGTCGGCGGTGCGGGACATCTCGGTGTACTCGATCGAGACGGCCGCGACGGTGTCGGCATTCCTGGACTCCGTCGCCGCTCGCCTGGACGGTCTCCTTCACATCACGCGCACCCTGGGGGCGGCCACCGCCCACACACCCGATCTCGCGGCCGCGGTGCGCGAGGCGCCTGAGATGTACGCGGCGGAGGGCGAGCGGGTGGTGCCGGTCGCCGCACTCACCATGACCGGCCTGGCCCAATCCCCTTCCTGGATGGCCGAGTTCACGCGGCTCGCGCTGACGGTGTGTCTGCGGCTGCTGGAGCTGGGCGTGGCGCTGGAGGCCCACGGCCAGAATCTTCTCGTGGTGCTCTCCCCCTCGGGCGCCCCGACCCGCCTGATCTACCGCGACCTTGCCGACATCCGCATCAGTCCGGCCCGCCTCGCCCGCCATGGCATCCCGGCCCCGGACCTGTCAGGGCGGCTGATCACGGACGACGAGACCACCCTGCGCCGCAAGCTGTTCGGCTCGCTCGTCACGGGCACGCTGGGGGCGACGGCGGGTTCGAGTGCGGCGCTCGGCGAGGCTCTCTCCACGGCCGTACGCGACCTGCCGCGCACGCCCGACCTGGCGGTCCTGCTGGACGGACCGCTGCCCACGAAGGCACTGACGCTGATGCGGCTCTCACCGGAGCGGCCGGGGGACATCTGGGCACGGGTGCCGAATCCGCTGGGGGCAGCCTGAACTGCCGTGGGCTGGAAGGATGACGCCGTGCCCTCAAATGTCTCGTAGCTCCTTGGCCAGCGGCCTGTCGCCCGCCACTTCGACACGCCCGGCCCGTATCGCTTCCCGTAGTGTCAGGCCGCCCCCGGCGAGTGCCGTACACGTCCCCGAGTCGAGCGCGAGCCGGGCATCGGGCTCCTCGGGCGCGGCCCCCTCCCCGTAGACCGGTCCGTCGTCCCCGGCGCCAAGGCATACGTAGAACTCCCCTTCCTCCAGCTGTACTTGTACGACCCCCTCGCCAAGTCCCGTCAGGCAGCGCAGCAACGGCAGCACGAACCAGTGCGCACGCACCGCGTCGGTGGGCCGCCGCTCCTGGAGCAGGGGCGCGCCCCACTCGCCCAGCGCCTGCAGGACGGGGAGCAACTGGCGTCCGCGGTCGGTGAGTTCGTACACGAAGGCCGCTCCCGGCGGGGGCAGCCGACGCCGGGTGGCCAGCCCGTCCCGTTCCATGTCCTTGAGCCGGGAGGCGAGGACGTCCGTGCTCACGCCGGGCAGGTCCGCGTGCAGGTCGGTGTAGCGGCGCGGACCGGCGAGGAGCTCGCGCACGATCAGGAGGGTCCAGCGGTCACCGACGGCGTCGAGGGCCCGGGCAGCGGAACAGTACTGGTCGTAGCTTCGGCGTGGTGACATGCGACGCAGTCTAGACATGTTGTTGGACTTTCCAAGCTGGTACTTGGTAAAACCAAGCAACACACCAACCTGGAGGTGCGCACCGCATGGAGTTCCGGCAGTCGAGCAAGCTCAGCGAGGTCTGTTACGAGATCCGGGGTCCGGTAATCGAGCACGCGAACGCCCTGGAGGAGGCGGGCCACAGCGTGCTCCGGCTGAACACCGGCAACCCGGCGCTCTTCGGCTTCGAGGCGCCGGAGGAGATCCTCCAGGACATGATCCGCATGCTGCCGCAGGCACACGGCTACACCGACTCGCGCGGCATCCTCTCGGCCCGCCGCGCCGTCGCCCAGCGCTACCAGGACCTGGGCCTGGAGGTCGGCGTGGACGACGTCTTCCTCGGCAACGGCGTCTCGGAACTCGTCTCGATGGCGGTCCAGGCGCTGGTCGAGGACGGCGACGAAATCCTCATCCCCGCCCCGGACTTCCCACTCTGGACGGCGGTGACGACGCTCGCGGGCGGCAAGGCGGTGCACTACCTCTGCGACGAACAGGCCGACTGGTACCCGGACCTGGACGACATGGCGGCCAAGATCACGGACCGTACCAAGGCCGTCGTCATCATCAACCCCAACAACCCGACGGGCGCGGTCTATCCGAAGGAGATCATCGAGGGCATCCTCGACCTCGCGCGCCGGCACGGCCTGATGGTCTTCGCCGACGAGATCTACGACCAGATCCTGTACGACGACGCCGTGCACCACTCGGTAGCCTCCCTCGCCCCCGACCTGGTGGTCCTCACCTTCTGCGGACTGTCCAAGACGTACCGCGTGGCGGGTTTCCGCTCCGGCTGGATGGTCGTCACGGGCCCGCGCCAGCACGCCCGCAACTACCTCGAGGGCATGACGATGCTGGCCTCCATGCGGCTGTGCGCCAACGCGCCCGCCCAGTTCGCCATCCAGGCCGCGCTCGGCGGCCGTCAGTCCATCCGCGAACTCACCGCGCCCGGGGGCAGGTTGCGCGAACAGCGCGACCGCGCCTGGGAGAAGCTCAACGAGATCCCGGGCGTCTCCTGCGTGAAACCGAAGGGCGCGCTGTACGCGTTCCCGCGCATCGACCCCCAGGTGCACAAGATCCACGACGACGAGAAGTTCGTCCTCGACCTGCTGCTGCAGGAGAAGATCCAGGTGGTCCAGGGCACCGGCTTCAACTGGCCCCGCCCCGACCACTTCCGCATCCTCACCCTCCCGTACGTCGACGACCTGGACGCGGCGATCGGGCGGATCGGGCGGTTCCTGAGCGGGTATCGGCAGTAATCGGCAGTAGGGGTTCTTGGCAGTAACTCCTGTGGGTACATGCCCGGTTGGTCTGGGTAACTCTCTTCGCATGACTGACCGACCTCTGCTGCTCCTCGACGTCGACGGACCGCTCAATCCCCACGGCGCGCGGTTCGTCCGACCGCGCGGGTATGTGACGCGGCGGCTGCATCCCGCGAACTGGTCCGCACGGCAGGCGCCGGGGTCGCGGCGGCTGCGGCGAGGCTTGCGGGTGCGGCTCAATCCGGGGCATGGGGCGCGGCTGATGGCGTTGCCGTACGAGCTGGCGTGGGCCACGACCTGGATGCACGATGCCAACGAGGTGATCGCGCCGGTGATCGGGCTGCCGGGCGATCTGCCGGTGATCGAGTGGCCCGAGTTGTTCGTCAGGGACCCCGAGGGTCTGTACTGGAAGACGCGGCACGTCGTGGCGTGGGCTGCCGGCCGGCCTTTCGTGTGGGTCGACGACATGATCACCGACCTCGACGTACGGCATGTCGCCGCGCATCATGACGCGGCGGCGCTCCTGCTGCCGATCGATCCGCGCAAGGGGCTGCGGGAGCGGGACTTCGAGGAGTTGGAGCGGTGGGCTCGCGAGTTGTGACGGGCGAAGGACGAATGGGCGGGTGACGGACGAAAGGGCAGGGGCTTCTGATGGATCTCCGTGACGCCGCGGAGGTCCATCAGAAGCCCCCTGGTGTCAGAGGCGGGTCGTAGTCTTCGAATGGGCTCACTGATCAAGTGGAGCCGGATTCGGGGAGGAGCACGCCGTGACACGACCGCCGACCGCCGCGCAGCGGCGTGTCATCGATGCCGCCGATCCCGTGACGGGGCGGCTCAGGGGTACGGAGAGCCAGCTCGCGGCGCTGGTGAAGCGGGGGCTCGCCTTTCGGCATCCCCGGCCGCCGCACAACCACTTTCTGACACCGGCCGGGCATCGGATACGTGAGGAAGGGGCTGCGGAGGCCGAGGTCGCCAGTGTCCCCGCCGCCGAGGACGCCGCCAGTCGTGCGCCCGCCGGTACCGGTGTGTTCGCCGCCCGGATCGGCGGCAAGGAGAGCATCGATACGGGGCCCGGGCGCATACGTGAGGTGCACAGCGCCTGGCAGGGGCTCCTGGAGCTGCGGAGGATGACCAATCCGGACGGCGCCGTGGACCGGCCGTGCGGATGGGAGCGTACGCATCTGGTGCAGGCCGCCGCGCTCGCGCTGGAGGCGGCGGGGCACCGGCCCGCCGGGGCTGACGCCGACGGCTACCGGGTGCGTGCGACACCGCAGCCGGAGGCGGTCGCGGTGCACGTGCCGGACGCCGAGTCGCGGCAAGGCTGTGCGGCCACGCTGGAGAAGGCGGGCTGGCAGGTCGGGGAGTACACGGAGCCTCGTACCCGAGCGCGCTATCTGCTGGCTTCACCGCGACGGGTGTGACTTCACCTCGCCGCGACGCGTGTGAGCCGGGCATGCCAAGCTGGTGATCACAACCGTCGAGAAGGGGAAGCCGTGCCAGAAGCGACAGCAGCGTCGGGACCGTTTTCCGTCCATGTGACCGTCCGTGGATACGAGACCGACGTCCTGGGCCATCTGAACCAGAGTGTGTATCTGAACTACGCGGAGCACGCCCGCTGGTCGTTAGTGCAGGCCGCCGGAGTCAGCCAGGAGAGCCTGATAGCCAAGGGGGTGGGCCCGGTGACGCTGGAGACGACCATCCGTTACAAGCGGGAGCTGCGGGCGGGCGACGAAGTCGAGGTGACGTGCGACTTCCACATGGACGAGTCCAAGATCTTCCGCGTCGAGCAGCAGATACGCAAGACCGACGGCACGGTCGCCGCCGAAATCACGGCCACCGGCGGCCTGATGGACCTCAAGGAACGCAAGCTGGTCGCGGACCCACGCGAGTACTTCCGCGCTCTGGCCACGGATCCTCGACTGTTCGGCCTCTGATCCGTCGCGTGTAGGCGTTCAACTGGCCCCCGGGCTAGGCGTCCAGCAGCTCCGGCCGGTGCTTGGCGTCGTACGCCGCGCGAGACTCGGCGATCGTGACGCGGTGCCGTTCCGCCCAGTCGGTCAGGCCCAGCAGGCTGGTGTACAACTCGCGGGCCACGGGCGTGAGTTCGTACTCGACCTTCGGCGGAACCGTCGGGTGGACGGTGCGCGTCAGGAGTCCGTCGCGCTCCAGGTTGCGCAGGGTCAGCGTGAGCATGCGGCGGCTGATGCCCTCGATGCTGCGCTCCAGTTCCGTGAAGCGGATCGGGCCGTGCGCGGCGGCCACGATGATCATCACACTCCATTTGCCCGCGACCCTGTCAAGAACTTCGCGGACCGGACACCCCTCCGCGTGCACGACCTGCGGAGTAACACCGGTGTTCCCCTGGGACATTGAAGTGCCTCCTTACGCCGGTCTTCATGGTCACTCACGATGTTCCCCGTTACAAGTCGTGCACCTATGGAACATCCAGCAGCGATACGGAGGCCGTGGCCATGTCGTCCCGGAGCAAGTCCCGGAATGAGTCACTTTTCGGCTCACGCACAGAGCGAACGTATTCCCGTTGGGCGTCCCTCGTCGTCCTGTGCGCGGGCACCTTGATGACGATCCTGGACGGCAACATCGTGACCGTCGCGATGCCCGCGATCCAGAGCGACCTCGGTTTCTCGGGGCCAGGCCTCGCATGGGTCGTGAACGCGTATCTGATCCCCTTCGGCGGGCTGTTGCTGCTCGTGGGGCGGCTCGGTGACCTGGTCGGCCGCAAGCGGATGTTCACCGCGGGGCTGGTCGTGTTCACCGCGGCGTCGGTGCTGTGCGGGGTCGCCACCAGCCAGGGGACGCTGATCGCGGCGCGGGCGCTGCAGGGCGTCGGCGGGGCGATGACCTCGGCCGTGGTGCTGGGCATGCTCGTCGCGCTCTTTCCCGAGCCGCGCGAACAGGCCAAGGCCATCGCGGTGTTCAGCGCCGTCGGTGCGGCGGGCGGCGCGCTCGGCACATTCCTCGGCGGAGCGCTGACCCAGGCGATCGGCTGGCACTGGATCTTCCTCATCAACCTGCCGATCGGGGTGGTCGCGTGGCTCGCCGCGCTGCGGATCCTCGCCCCCGACCGCGGCGCCGGGCTCGGCAGGGGCGCCGACTACCCGGGCGCCGCGCTGGTCACCGGCGCACTGATGCTGACCGTGTACGCGATCGTCGGCGCCGGCGACCGAGGTCTCGGCGGCACGCTCGCACTGGCCGCGGTCTCGCTCGCCCTCTTCGTCGCCTTCACCGCGTGGCAGGCACGGGCCGAGCGTCCCCTGCTGCGGCTGCGGCTGTTCCGCTCGCGGCTGCTCACCGGCGCGAACGGAGTGCAGATCCTGATGATCGCGGCGATGTTCGGCTTCCAGTACATCGGCGCGCTCTACCTCCAACAGGTCTTGGGCTACAGCGAGTTGATGACCGGCACGGCGTTCCTGCCCGCGCCCGTCCTGATCGGGATCCTGATGCTGGGCCTGTCCGCGCGGACCATCGGACGCTTCGGCCCGTACCGGGTGCTGCTCGCCGGGCTCGTGCTGATCACGGCCGGGATGGCGCTGCTGAGCCGCGCACCGGTCGACGGTTCGTACGTGACGGACGTGCTGCCCGCGATGCTGCTGCTCTCCGCCGGGTTCGCGGCGGCGTTGCCCGCGGTGACCGGGCTCGCGATGTCAGGTGTCCTGGAGGAGGACGCGGGCCTGGCCTCCGGCCTGTTCAACACCACGCAGGTGGTGGGTGGTTCGCTCGGTCTCGCGGTGCTCACGACGCTGGCGGCGAGCCGCACGGACGGACTCCTGGGCGAGGGCGAGGCCCTGGTCGCGGCGACCGCCGACGGCCACCGGCTGGCGTTCACCGTCGGTACGGGGATCGTGGCGGCGGGGTTGGTGCTCGCGGCGGTGACGCTCCGGCCGGGACGCGCGTCGTCCACGCCGGAGCCGGAGAAGGCCGAGGAGCGTGCGGAGGTGTACGGCTGAGGCGGATGCGGCAGGCGCGTGGGAAGTGGAGCGCGGGCGTGGAGACGGGAGGCGTGCCCCGCTCCACGCCCCGCCGCGCGTCAGACCTCGCCGAAGGCCGTCCTGTGGTCCTCCGCCCACTCCTGGTACGTACGCGGCTGCCGGCCCAGCACCTGCCGTACGCCCTCCGTGACGACGGCGTTGCCGCCCATACGCACGTACGCGCTGCCGGCCATGACCCCCTCCACGTACGCCGCGTCCATGCCCCACTCGGTCAGCTGGGCGCGGGACTGGTCCGGAGTGAGGTCCACGGTGTCGACCGGGCGGCCGAGTACCTCGCCGAGGATCGCGGCCTGGTCGGGGACGCTGATCGCCTCGGGGCCGGTCAGCGTGTAGGTGTGGCCCGCGTGCCGCGCGGAGAGCAGGGCCTCGACGGCGGCCTCGGAGACGTCGCGCGGGTCGATGACGCCCTGGAGTCCGTCGCCGGTCATGTTCGGCACGGGCCTGCCCGCGCGGATGGGTTCGGCCCAGCTCAGGGTGTTCGAGGCGAAGGACGAGGGCCGCAGCACCGTCCACTCCAACTCACTTTCCTTTACGGCCTGTTCGCCCGGGAGATGCCAGGAGCCGACCCTGCCGATGGCGGGGTCGCCGGTGCCGATCGCGGAGAGCTTCACGATGCGGTGTACGCCCGCCGCCTTGGCCTGCGCGACCAGGGCCCGGTCGCGGTCCGCGTCGTCCGGGCCCAGGACGCCGACCAGGAAGACGGCCGTGGCACCGGACAGCGCGGCATCGACGGACGCGGGGTCGAGGTAGTCCCCTCGTGCCACCTCCACCCCGTTGGGCGCCTTCATCTTCGAGAGGTCGCGAGTCAGGGCGCGGACCTTCTCGCCGCGTTCGGCGAGTTGTCGTACGACTTCACTGCCGATGGTGCCCGTGGCACCGGTTACGAGGATCATGGGCACCACCGTGCCGGGCCGGTGGTGGGGGTCTCTAGGAAATTCCGGCACGGTTCGGGCGGCCGTGCGGCGGTCCGGCGCGATTACGGTGGAAGGGTGACCAACTTCCTTGCCGAGCGCACTCTTCCCACCCCTGACGCGTTGCGACCCTGGATCGCCGACATCGGCTTCGGGTCGGTCGACAGTGAGTCGCGTGAGCCGTTCACCCACGTCCCGGACACGGCGACGAATTTGGTGGTCAGGGTCGAGGAGAACGGGCGTCGAGACACGGTTGTCGTCGGGCCGCGCACCCGTGCCTTGTATCACGCGAGCAAGCGGCCCGTGTCCTGTGTGCAGGTTCGGCTCGGGCCGGGTACGGCGCGGCCGTTGCTCGGCGTTGCGGCGGTCGATCTCGTCGGGCGGGTCGTACGCCTGAGGGACCTTCCTGACACCTCGGCCCGGCAACTTGCGAACGAGTTGCGGTGGTTGGAGGCCGAGGATGTGGTGGGCCACTTGGCAGAGGTGCTGCCGGACCGGCTGTCCGCCGCCACGGACCGCTCGCGGCGTGAGCTGTTGCGGGCTGCCGTCGAAGCGCTGTCGACGGACGCGGACCATGTCCCCTCCCAGGTGCAGGACTTGGCGCGTCGCCTCGCCGTCAGCGAGCGGCAGCTGCGCAACCTGTTCTCCGAGGGAGTCGGCGTGTCCCCCAAGCACTACGCGCGCATAGGCCGCGTGCGGCATGTGCTCACCCATGCCGCCACCACGTCCTGGGCCCAGCTCGCCGCCGCCACCGGGTACTACGACCAGTCCCACATGACATCCGACTTCCGCACCCTGATGGGCGTTCCGCCCACCTCCTTCTTCACCGGCCGTCTGCCGAACGCCCAGCCTTGCCAGGCCTTCAGCCGGATCTGAGGCCGAGGAGCTGGGCCCGGGGCGAAACCCTTGGGCCAACTTGCCCATTCATGACACGTTCTCCGCCATGTGGCCGTATTTCCACGCTCAAGTCCTCACTCGTCGGGTATCTCTCTCCACGGCATCCCTCAGCCGTGGAATCGGAGACCCTAAATGCCGCTTGCTCGTCGTGCGTTTCTGATCGCGGTTGCCGCATCGGCCGGTGTCGTAGCCTGCTCGAACGCACCAGCGAAGAGTTCCTCCGCCACGGACGCCAAGGGGGCTTCAGTGACTCAGGCCGGCGCAGCGAGCAGGGCGGCGCGGCGGCTACTGCCGCGGCACTGGGAGCAGTTGCGGTTCGAGACGACGAGCCCCGCCGGGGCCGACGCCTTCCAGGTCTCGGGCAGCACCGGGCGGATCACCATCGGCGGCACCACGCCCGGTACCCAACTCGCTGGACTGCGCTGGTACTTGAAGCACATCACGCACGCCAACATCAGCTGGGCCGGTGAACAGCTCGACCTCCCCGAGCAGTTGCCCGGCTTCGAGGACACCGTCACCCGCCGGGCCAACGTCCCGCACCGCTTCGTCCTCAACGACACGAACGACGGCTACACGGGCGCGTACAACGACTGGACGTACTGGGAGCGCGAGCTCGACATCCTGGCACTGCACGGCTACAACGAGGTGCTGGTGTACATCGGCGCGGACGCGCTCTACCACCGGGTGTTCCAGGAGTTCGGGCACACGGACGAGGAGCTGCGGGCATGGATCGCGGGCCCGGCCCATCAACCGTGGTTCCTGATGCAGAACATGAGCGCGTTCCCGTATCCGGTCTCGCGGCAACTGCTCGACGCGCGGGCCGCGCTCGGGCGGCGGATCGTCGACCGGGTACGGGAGTTGGGCATGACGCCGGTGTTCCCCGGCTACTTCGGTACGGTCCCGCCTGGCTTCGCCGAGCGGAATCCGGGCGCGCGGCCCCTACCACAGGGTGAGTGGATGGGCCTCGCGCGGCCCGACTGGCTGGACCCGCGCACCGACCACTTCGCGCGGGTCGCGGCCACCTTCTACCGCGTCCAGGACGAGATGTTCGGCCCTTCGACGCTCTACAAGATGGACCTGCTCCACGAGGGCGGCGACCCGGGCGACGTACCGGTCGGCGAGGCGGCGAAGGGCGTCGAGAAGGCGCTGCTGACCGCGCATCCGGAGGCGATCTGGGTGATCCTCGGCTGGCAGCGCAATCCGCCGAGGGCGATCGTCGACGCCGTCGACAAGCGGCACATGCTCGTTGTCGACGGACTGTCCGACCGCTTCCCGACCGTCGTCGACCGCGAGGCCGACTGGGGTGACACCCCGTACGCCTTCGGCTCCATCTGGAACTTCGGCGGCCACACGACGATGGGCGCCAACACCCCCGACTGGGTCGAGCTGTACAACAAGTGGCGCACCAAGGAGGGCAGCACCCTGCGCGGTGTCGCCCTCATGCCGGAGGCGGTCGACAACAATCCCGCCGCCTTCGACCTGTTCTCCGAACTGGCCTGGGAGGAGGGCGACTTGGACCTTGAGGTGTGGTTCAGGGACTGGGCGTACGCACGCTACGGAGCGCGCGATCCGCACGCCGAGGCCGCCTGGGACATCCTGCGCCGCACCGCGTACGGCACGACCCGCGCCGACTCGTGGAGCGAGGGCGCCGACGGGTTCTTCGGGGCCCGCCCCTCGCTCACGGTCAGGTCGGCCGCCAAGTGGTCGCCCAAGCAACTCCGGTACAAAGCCGAGGACTTCGAGCCCGCGCTCGACGAGCTGCTGAAGATGCCCATGGGACTTCGCGGCTCCTCCGCATACCGCTACGACCTCCTCGACGTGGCCCGCCAAGCCGCCTCCAACCGCAGTCGTGCCCTCCTCCCCCGCATCAAGAAGGCGTACGACGCCGGGGACGCCGCCGAGCTGGACCGGCTGGCCGGCGACTGGCTCGCGCTGATCGACGTACTGGAGACCCTGATGGCCACCGACTCCCGTCATCTGGTGGGGCGTTGGGTGGCCGACGCGCGGGCCTGGGGCGCCGACGAGGAGGAGCGGGACCAGTTGGCGTACGACAATCTGTCGCTGCTGACGGTGTGGGGCACCCGGCAGGGCGCGGACGCGGGGCTGCGCGACTACGCCAACCGGGAGTGGTCGGGGCTGCTCGGCGGGCTGTACCGGCTGCGCTGGTCGACGTACTTCGACGAGCTGCGGGCCGCGCTGGCGGAGGGCCGGGCGTCGAAGGCCATCGACTGGTTCGCGCTCGAGGACCGCTGGACGCGGGAGCCTGGCCGGCTTGCGACGCGGCCGGTCGGGGACACGTACGAGGCGGCCGTACGGGTTCGCGAACGGCTCGCCGCGACTTCCTGAGCGGGCCGCGGGCCTTGCGTCCATGGGTTTCTCGCCCCCGCCGCCCCTACCCGTCCCATCCCGGGGCCAGCCCCGAACCCCACCAGGGGCTCCGCCCCTGGACCCCGCTGGGGCTGCGCCCCAGACCCCCATCGGCCTGAACGGCCTCGTCCTCAAACGCCGGACGGGCTGACTTG
>NZ_JNWJ01000051.1:0-61437 GCF_000716805.1 Streptomyces yerevanensis
TTTTGGCACGCTGTTGAGTTCTCAAGGAACGGACGCTTCCTTCGTACTCACCCTCGCGGGCTTTCCTCCGGGCTTCCCTTCGGTCTTGCGTCTCCGACTTTATCAGAAGATTTTGGTCGGAATTCCCGTCCCGTTCGGGCTGGTTCCCCACGCACAGTTGCGCCGGGTTCCCGTTCAGGCGGAGCCGTAAACGTACTGGAGCGGGGCGCCTCGATGCAAATCGAGGCGCCCCGCTCCGAGTTCACGCGTACGACGATGTGTCAGACCTCGACCACGACCGGCAGGATCATCGGCCGGCGGCGGTAGGTGTCCGAGACCCATTTGCCCAGCGTGCGGCGGATGAGCTGCTGCATCTGGTGGGGTTCGACGACGCCGTCCTGGGCCGACTTCTCCAGGACCTCGGTGATCCTCGGGAGGACGTCGCTGAAGGCGGAGTCGTCGATGCCCGAACCGCGGGCCTGGATGTGCGGACCACCGGTGATCTTGCCGGTACTGGAGTCCATCACCACGAAGACCGAGATGATGCCCTCGTCGCCGAGGATCTTGCGGTCCTTGAGCGCGGGCTCGCCGACATCGCCGACGGAGAGGCCGTCGACGTACACGTACCCGGCCTGGACCTTGCCCGAGATCTTGGCCTTGCCCTCGACGAGGTCGACGGCGACGCCGTCCTCGGCGATGACGATGCGGTCGTGCGGGACGCCGGTGAGGGCGCCCAACTCGGCATTGGCGCGTAGGTGGCGCCATTCGCCGTGGACCGGCATCAGGTTCTTGGGCCTGCAGATGTTGTAGAAGTACAGGAGCTCGCCGGCCGATGCGTGGCCGGAGACATGCACCTTGGCGTTGCCCTTGTGGACGACGTTGGCGCCCCAGCGGGTCAGGCCATTGATGACGCGGTAGACCGCGTTCTCGTTGCCCGGGATGAGTGACGACGCCAGGATCACCGTGTCGCCCTGGACGATACGGATCTGGTGGTCCCGGTTGGCCATCCTCGACAGGGCTGCCATGGGCTCGCCCTGCGAACCCGTGCAGACCAGCACGACCTTGCCGTCCGGTAGGTCATCGAGCGTCTTGACGTCGACGACCAGGCCCGGCGGGACCTTCAGGTACCCGAGGTCTCGGGCGATACCCATGTTGCGGACCATCGAGCGGCCGACGAAGGCGACCCTGCGGCCGTATTCGTGGGCGGCATCGAGGATCTGCTGGATGCGGTGGATGTGGCTGGCGAAGCTGGCCACGATGATCCGCTTGCGAGCGCCACCGAAGACCTGCCGCAGCACGTTCGAGATGTCGCGCTCAGGCGGGACGAAGCCCGGAACTTCGGCGTTCGTCGAGTCCGAGAGAAGGAGGTCGATGCCTTCCTCGCTCAGGCGCGCGAACGCGTGTAGATCTGTGAGGCGGCCGTCCAGCGGGAGCTGGTCCATCTTGAAGTCGCCGGTGTGCACCACCATGCCCGCAGGAGTGCGGATGGCGACCGCGAGGGCGTCCGGGATGGAGTGGTTGACCGCCACAAACTCGCAGTCGAAGGGGCCGATGCGTTCGCGGTGGCCCTCCGCGACTTCGAGGGTGTAGGGGCGGATGCGGTGCTCCTGGAGCTTCGCCTCGATGAGGGCGAGGGTCAGCTTGGAGCCGATCAGCGGGATGTCCGGCTTCTCGCGCAGGAGATAGGGGACACCGCCGATGTGGTCCTCGTGGCCGTGCGTGAGGACGATGCCCTCGATGTCGTCGAGGCGGTCCCTGATGGACGTGAAGTCCGGCAGGATCAGGTCGATTCCGGGCTGCTCCTCCTCGGGGAAGAGCACTCCGCAGTCGACGATCAGCAGTCGGCCGCCGTACTCGAAGACCGTCATGTTTCGGCCGATTTCGCCGAGCCCGCCGAGTGGGGTGACCCGGAGGCCACCTTCGATGAGCTTCGTCGGGGGGCCGAGTTCAGGATGCGGATGACTCAAAAGACTCTCTCCTCACCACGCGCGCCACGTACCTGGCAGGGCACGTGGCGCGCGTGACGTTCGTGCATTAGCAGTTGTCTGGGTGGTGCAGGATTTTGGCCTGCGTGGTCGTACGTATTCAGTTGTGAAGTCTGTGATCAGAGCTGTACCCCGCCGGCGGCAAGATCGATCTTGAGCTGGGCGGTCTCCTCAGGTGAGAGTCCGACCATGGGCAGGCGCAGCGGTCCGGCGGGCAGGCCCTGGAGGGCGAGCGCGGCCTTGGTGGTCATGACGCCCTGGGTGCGGAACATCCCGGTGAAGACGGGGAGCAGCTTCTGGTGGATCTCGGTGGCCTTCTGGACATCGCCGCTGATGTACGCGTCGATCATGGCCCGCAGGTCGGGGGTGACGACGTGGCCGACGACGGAGACGAAGCCGACCGCGCCCACGGAGAGCAGCGGCAGGTTCAGCATGTCGTCGCCGGAGTACCAGGCGAGGCCGGAACGGGCGATGGCCCAGCTGGCGCGGCCGAGGTCGCCCTTGGCGTCCTTGTTGGCGACGATACGCGGGTGCTCGGCGAGGCGCACGATCGTTTCCGAGTTGATCGGTACGCCGCTGCGGCCCGGGATGTCGTAGAGCATGACCGGGAGTTCGGTCGCGTCGGCGATCGCCGTGAAGTGCCGGTACAAACCCTCCTGCGGGGGCTTGTTGTAGTACGGCGTGACGGTGAGGAGGCCGTGTGCGCCTGCCTTCTCGGCGGCGTGGGCCAGCTCGAGGCTGTGGTGAGTGTCGTTCGTGCCGACGCCAGCGACGATGTGGGCGCGGTCACCGACCGCCTCCAGTGCGGCCCGTACGAGATCCGTTTTCTCCGCGTTGCTGGTGGTCGGGGACTCGCCGGTGGTGCCGTTGATGATCAGGCCGTCGTTGCCTGCGTCCACCAGGTGGGTGGCGAGCCGCTGCGCGCCGTCCAGGTCGAGTGTTCCGTCCGCCGTGAAAGGCGTGACCATTGCGGTGAGGACCCGCCCAAAGGGGGTCTGCGGAGTGGAGGTCGGAGCCATGGGTAACACGCTACTCGCTGCTCAGCGCGCGGTCTGCCCTCGGGTCGGGCGACAAGTCGCGACAAAGGTGGGACCCGGCACTGCCTGCTCGGGGGTTCAAGCAGTGCCGGGTCCGTTTGATCAGGCTAAATGAACAACTCGAAATGCCGCAATACGGACACTTCGCCGGTCGACCCGTACATCTGTGCCGGATGCTGCAATGGAGTGCGCTACGGCGCGACCCGACCGTTGGTGTTGAACGCGGCGTACGTGAGGGGCATGAGCTGTGCCCATTCCGCCTCCATCTTCTCGCCGACCATCTCGATCTCCCGCTGCGGGAAGGACGGCACCTTGGCGAGCTCGTGCTGCGTGCGCAGGCCTAGGAAGTGCATCAGGGAGCGGGCGTTGCACGTCGCGTACATCGACGAGTACAGGCCGACGGGGAGGACCGAGCGGGCGACCTCGCGGGCGACGCCGGCCGCCAGCATCTCTTGGTACGCCTCGTACGCGTGCAGGTACGAGTCGTCCATGACGCGGCCGACGAGCTCCTGCTGGGCCTGGGTGCCCTCCACGAAGACGTACTTCCCGGGGCGGCCCTCCTGGACCAGCTTGCGGGACTCGTCCGGGACGTAGAAGACGGGCTGGAGCTCGCGGTACCGACCCGACTCCTCGTTGTAGGACCAGCCCACGCGGTGGCGCATGAACTCGCGGAAGACGAAGATCGGGGCGCTGATGAAGAACGTCATCGAGTTGTGCTCGAAGGGGCTGCCGTGCCGGTCCCGCATCAGGAAGTTGATCAGGCCCTTGGAGCGCTCGGGGTCCTTCTTGAGCTCGTCCAGAGACTGCTCCCCGAGGGTCGAGACGCGGGCGGCGAACAGCACGTCGGAGTCGGCCGCGCTGTGCTTGACCAACTCGACGGTCACATCGCTGCGGAAGCTGGGCTTGAGGTCGTCGGCGGGACTGTCGGTCACGGCTTGCGGAGTCCTTCCCATCGCTGGCTCGGGCGGCGCCCACTCTACGGCCCGGCACTGACAACGGGTCGTTCGGTGGCGGGCCGCGACATTCTTCGCCGAACTTCTGCGAATTCGGTGAAACGGGGCACCTTTTGGGGCGTTCGTGCGTCTGTCTTGGTGAGCACGATCCGTTCGAGTTTCACGAGGAGAAGCAGTTTCCATGTTCCGTCGGCGCGAGCCTGTCCCGTTCGCCTTCATCGCCGAAGCCGACAAGTACCGCAGCAATGTCACTCCCCCGCCCCGCGAGCGTGCCTCCGTCTCAGAGATAGCCGGGCGCTGGCTCATCGGCCTCACCGTCGTCGCCGGGCTCGCGGGCTCTCTGCTCTTCGGGATGCCCGCGCTGTCGCAGAACCAGTCACCGGCCCAGACCCAGCAGTCCGAGGCCTCGAACAGCCGCTGAGCGCCGCTGGCAGCCGGGGCTCATCCGGACCCCGAGGGTGGTGAGCAGGGACATGGCTAGGTAGCCTCACCAGGCACAGACCGTGCGTGGATTGAGTGAGGATCAGTCGTGCCCCTGCCCTTCCTGACGGCCGACCGCGCGTTCGACGAGGTGGCGGACGATCTCCCGCTGCCGTTCGACGACCGTGACCACTGGCGGCGCTCCTACCGGCCCGGTCCGTGGCGGGTCGCCATGGCAGCGCTCCTGCTGCTGCTCGCTTCGTACGTGCTGTTCGCGGCGGTCATCATCGCGGTGGCCGGCACGCTGGGCGCGGGTGCGATCTGCTTCGGTGTGGCGCTTTTGGTCATCGGCTGTGCGCTGCGGCTGTTGCGGGTGGGTGCGTGGGTGAGCGCACACGGGCTGCGTCAGGTGCGCTTCTTCGCTACGCGTACCGCGCCCTGGGCACAGGTCGTGGAGGTGCGCACGGTGCAGCAGCCGGTGCGCTGGCTCGGGCTGCCGCGCACGGTGCAGGGGCAGGCGCTCCTCCTCGTCCGCCGGGACCGGCCGGGCGACGAGCCGACGCCGTTGCTGACCACGCACAACGCGGACTTCCTGGGGCGCCCCGCGGCCTTCAACCGGGCGGCGGACGGCGTCGAGGTGTGGGCGGACGAGTACCGGCACGCCTGATCGGCAGCGCGAAGGGGCCGGTCCGTGTAGGGCCGGCCCCTTCGTCGTATCCCTCTTCGTCGTATCCCTCGAGCTCAGGCCTGCACAGGCCTGCCCTCGCGCAGGGCGATGGCGCGCTGCATCGCCTTGCGGGCGCGTGCGGTGTCGCGGGCGTCGTGGTAGGCGACCGCGAGGCGGAACCAGCTGCGCCAGTCGTCCGGGGCGTCCTCGGTCTCGGCCTTGCGGCGGGCGAAGACCTCGTCGGCCGAGTCGCGGTCGATGCGGCCGGCCGGGGTGCGCTTCAACTCGTCGACGGGCAGGCCGCCTTCGGCGTCGAGTTCAGCGGCGAGCTGGTTGGCCTTCCGGACGAACTGCGTGTTCTTCCAGAGGAACCACAGGCCGATCACCGGCAGGATGAGGACCGCCACCCCGAAGGTGACCGTCAGAGCCGTGCCGGTCTCGATGAGCATGACCCCACGGCTGCCGACCAGGACGAAGTAGACGACGAGGACGGCGGCCGTGACGGCGTACGTGATCTTCGCGCGCATGGTTGTCGTCCGACCGCTCAGTTCAGGTCCAGGAAGTGTTCCAGGCCGAAGGTGAGGCCGGGGGTGTCCACGACGCGGCGTACGCCGAGCAGGATGCCCGGCATGAAGCTGCTGTGGTGCAGCGAGTCGTGGCGGATGGTGAGGGTCTCGCCCTCGCCGCCGAGGAGTACCTCCTGGTGCGCGAGCAGCCCGCGCATCCGCACCGCGTGTACGGGCACCCCGCCGACGTTCGCCCCGCGGGCGCCGTCCAGTGCCGTCACCGTGGCGTCGGGCTGCGGGGCACTGCCCGCGCGCTCCCGGGCCGCGGCGATGAGCTGGGCGGTGCGCGTGGCGGTGCCGCTGGGGGCGTCCACCTTGTTCGGGTGGTGCAGCTCGACGACCTCGACGGACTCGAAGTACGGCGCGGCGACCTCCGCGAACTTCATGGTCAGTACGGCGCCGATGGAGAAGTTCGGGGCGATGAGCACGCCCGTCTCCGGGGAGGCGGCCAGCGAGGTGTTCAGCTGCGCCAGGCGCTCGTCGGTCCAGCCCGTCGTGCCGACCACGGCGTGGATGCCGTGGCGTACGCAGAAGTCGAGGTTGCCCATGACCGAGGCGGGCGTGGTCAGTTCGACGACGGCCTGGGCGCCGGTCTCCACCAGCGTCTCCAGTTTGTCGCCGCTGCCGAGGGCGGCCACCAGCTCCATGTCCTCGGCGGCCTCGACGGCTCGTACCGCCTCGGATCCGATACGGCCCTTGGCGCCGAGGACCGCCACGCGCAGCTTGCTCATGTTCTTGGTTCCTTAGTCGAGGACTGTCGAGGACTTACGCGGCGGTCGAGGACTTATGCGACCGCTTCGTCCAGCCGGGATGCCTGCTTGTCCTTGAGCGGGCCGATGACCGACAGCGAGGGTCGTCGGCCCAGGATGTCGCGGGCCACGTCCCGTACGTCGTCGGGGGTGACCGCGGCTATCCGGGCCAGCATGTCGTCGACCGACATCTGCTCGCCCCAGCACAGCTCACTCTTGCCGATGCGGTTCATGAGCGCACCCGTGTCCTCCAGGCCGAGGACGGTGGAACCCCTCAGCTGGCCGATGGCGCGGCCGATCTCGTCGTCCGACAGACCGTGCTCGGCGACCTGGTCGAGCTCGTCACGGCAGATCTTCAGCACGTCGTGGACCTGGCTCGGCCGGCAGCCCGCGTACACGCCGAAGAGTCCGCAGTCGGCGAAGCCCGAGGTGTACGAGTACACGCTGTAGGCCAGGCCGCGCTTCTCGCGGACCTCCTGGAAGAGGCGGGAGGACATGCCGCCGCCGAGCGCGGTGTTCAGGACCCCCATGGCCCAGCGGCGGTCGTCGGTGCGGGGCAGACCGGGCATGCCGAGGACGACATGGGCCTGCTCGGTCTTGCGGCCGAGCAGTTCGACGCGGCCCGCGGTACGGATGGCGCGCGAGCCGTCACGCGGGGCCATGGGCGTGGCGTCCGGCTGCTTCAGGGCGCCGGCCTTCTCGAAGGCGGCACGGACCTGGCGTACGACCTTGTTGTGGTCGACGTTGCCCGCGCAGGCGACGATGAGGTGCGTCGGGTCGTAGTGCTTCTTGTAGAAGCGGCGGATGCGGTCAGCGGTGAGGGCGTTGACCGTGTCGACCGTGCCGAGGACGGGGCGGCCGAGGGGAGTGTCGCCGAGCATGGTGGACGCGAACAGGTCGTGTACGCAGTCGCCCGGGTCGTCCTCGGTCATCGCGATCTCCTCGAGGATCGCGCCCCGCTCGACGTTCACGTCTTCTTCGAGGATCAGCGAGCCGGTGAGCATGTCGCAGACGACGTCGATGGCGAGGGGGAGGTCGGCGTCGAGCACGCGCGCGTAGTAGCACGTGTACTCCTTCGCCGTGAAGGCGTTCATCTCGCCGCCGACCGCGTCGATGGCGGAGGAGATGTCCATCGCGCTACGGCGGGAGGTGCCCTTGAAGAGCAGGTGCTCCAGGTAGTGCGTGGCACCGTTCAGAGCCGGCGTCTCGTCGCGGGAGCCCACGTGCGCCCAGATGCCGAAGGTGGCGGAGCGCACGGAGGGCAGCGTTTCGGTGACGACGCGCAGGCCTCCGGGGAGGGTCGTCTTGCGTACCGTACCGATGCCGTTCTGGCCCTTGATCAGGGTTTGGGTACGGGCGACGGCCCGCGCCTCGGAGGAGGTGCGGGCCGTCGCCGTGGAGCTACTCGACGTCACTTGTCGGTGTCGTCCTTCTTGTCGTCGTCGCCTTCGCCCTCGATCACGGGGATGAGGGAGAGCTTGCCGCGGGAGTCGATCTCGGCGATCTCGACCTGGACCTTGGAGCCCACACCGAGCACGTCCTCGACGTTCTCCACGCGCTTGCCGCCGGCGAGCTTGCGGATCTGCGAGATGTGCAGCAGACCGTCCTTGCCGGGGAGCAGCGAGACGAACGCGCCGAAGGTGGTCGTCTTGACGACCGTGCCCAGGTAGCGCTCGCCGACCTCCGGCATGGTCGGGTTGGCGATGCCGTTGATCGTGGTGCGGGCAGCCTCGGCGGAGGGCCCGTCGACCGCGCCGATGTAGATCGTGCCGTCGTCCTCGATCGTGATGTCGGCGCCGGTGTCCTCCTGGATCTGGTTGATCATCTTGCCCTTGGGGCCGATGACCTCGCCGATCTTGTCCACGGGGATCTTCACGGTGATGATCCGCGGGGCGTTCGGGGACATCTCGTCCGGAGTGTCGATCGCTTCCATCATCACATCGAGGATGTGGAGGCGTGCGTCACGGGCCTGCTTCAGGGCCGCGGCCAGGACGGAGGCCGGGATGCCGTCCAGCTTGGTGTCGAGCTGGAGCGCGGTCACGAACTCCTTCGTGCCGGCGACCTTGAAGTCCATGTCGCCGAAGGCGTCCTCGGCACCGAGGATGTCCGTCAGCGTCACGTAGTGCGTCTCGCCCTCGATCTCCTGGGAGATGAGGCCCATGGCGATACCGGCGACGGGGGCCTTCAGCGGCACACCGGCGTTCAGCAGCGACATGGTGGAGGCGCAGACCGAGCCCATCGACGTCGAGCCGTTCGAGCTGAGCGCCTCGGACACCTGACGGATCGCGTACGGGAACTCCTCGCGCAGCGGCAGCACCGGCACGAGCGCGCGCTCGGCGAGGGCGCCGTGACCGATCTCGCGGCGCTTCGGGGAGCCGACGCGGCCGGTCTCACCGGTGGAGTACGGCGGGAAGTTGTAGTTGTGCATGTAGCGCTTGCGGGTCACCGGGGAGAGGGTGTCCAGCTGCTGCTCCATGCGGAGCATGTTGAGGGTGGTGACGCCCAGGATCTGGGTCTCGCCACGCTCGAACAGTGCGCTGCCGTGCACCCGCGGAATCGCCTCGACCTCGGCGGCGAGCGTACGGATGTCCGTGACGCCGCGGCCGTCGATGCGCTTCTTCTCCTTGATGACGCGCTCACGGACCAGGGACTTGGTCAGCGAGCGGTACGCGGCGGAGATCTCCTTCTCGCGGCCCTCGAACTGCGGGAGCAGCTTCTCGGCGGCGAGCGCCTTCACGCGGTCCAGCTCGCTCTCGCGCTCCTGCTTGCCCCCGATGGTGAGGGCCTGCGAGAGCTCGTCCTTGACGGCGGCCGTGAGCGCCTCCAGGACGTCGTCCTGGTAGTCGAGGAAGATCGGGAACTCGCCGGTCGGCTTGGCGGCCTTCGCGGCGAGGTCGGCCTGGGCCTTGCAGAGCACCTTGATGAAGGGCTTCGCGGCGTCCAGACCGGCGGCGACGATCTCCTCGGTCGGCGCCTCGGCGCCGCCCTTGACCAGCTGGATGGTCTTCTCGGTGGCCTCGGCCTCGACCATCATGATCGCGACGTCGCCGTCCTCCAGGGTGCGGCCCGCGACGACCATGTCGAAGACGGCGTCCTCGAGCTCGGTGTGCGTCGGGAAGGCCACCCACTGACCGCGGATCAGCGCGACGCGGACGCCGCCGATCGGGCCGGAGAAGGGCAGACCGGCCAGCTGCGTGGACGCGGACGCGGCGTTGATCGCCACGACGTCGTACAGGTGGTCGGGGTTGAGCGCCATGATCGTGGCGACGACCTGGATCTCGTTGCGCAGGCCCTTCTTGAAGGACGGGCGCAGCGGGCGGTCGATGAGACGGCAGGTGAGGATCGCGTCCTCGGAGGGGCGGCCCTCACGGCGGAAGAAGCTGCCGGGGATCTTGCCGGCGGCGTACATCCGCTCCTCGACGTCCACCGTCAGGGGGAAGAAGTCGAGCTGGTCCTTGGGGTTCTTGGAGGCCGTGGTGGCCGACAGAACCATGGTGTCGTCATCGAGATAGGCCACGGCGGAGCCGGCGGCCTGGCGGGCCAGACGGCCCGTCTCGAAACGGATGGTGCGGGTGCCGAAGGAACCGTTGTCGATAACGGCCTCGGCGTAGTGGGTCTCGTTCTCCACTAGCGTTTTCTCCGATGCTTTTCGTCTTTCGTCCCGTCCCGCCCGTGTGGCGGGTGGACGTCGGAGAAGCGCTCCGTCTGGTGCGGGCCGGTCTTCGATCGAAGCACCCGGGGTTCGCATTCCCCGGGGGCCACTACCGAGGACCGGCGGCGGCGAGGTGCGCTTCTCCTCGTTCAGTTGTGGTGTCCGCGCCGTCGCTGTGCGCTGTCGCGGAACCACGTCGTGTCGTACGTCTTGTGTTGTGCTACCACACTACAAAGGGGCGGCGACACTCCGCACGTACAGCAAAGGGAGCGGCCCCCTCAGTGTGGGAACCGCTCCCTTCACGGCGTCTTACCGGGCGCCCGCCGCACCGCGGCGGATGCCGAGGCGGTCGACCAGCGCACGGAAGCGCTGGATGTCCTTCTTGGCCAGGTACTGCAGCAGGCGGCGACGCTGACCGACCAGGATCAGCAGACCACGACGGGAGTGGTGGTCGTGCTTGTGGGTCTTGAGGTGCTCGGTCAGGTCCGAGATCCGGCGCGAGAGCATGGCGACCTGGACCTCGGGGGAGCCGGTGTCGCCCTCCTTGGTACCGAACTCGGACATGATCTGCTTCTTCGTAGCGGCGTCGAGCGACACGCGTACTCCTCGTAGTCTTCTTTGATAGCCACCGAGTGCCCCTGGTCCACTTCTCAGGGGAGCTTCCGTTACTCGGGAGGCGGGGATCCGCTGGGCGCGTCCTCCAGGGCCCTTGGGGGGCGGTCCGGGGGTGCGTACGCATACGGCCGTTACACAGGGTACCAGCAGCTGTGCACGCCTCCTGCCAGGGGTTCGCGGTCTCAGGTGATCTTCCGGACTGTGACCTTGCAGTTGCCCAGCGTCAGACCTGGCAGGCCAAGTAGGGTGAACACACAGTTCATTCGCACCTCAGGAAGGGGCCGTCGCACCATGGCCGAGGGACAGGACCAGGGCGTCGAGGCGCAGGACGAGGACGTCAAGGCGCGCAAGGAGCGGGAGAAGAACGAGCTCTACGCGCTCGACATCTCCGGCGTCGAGTGGCAGAGCGCGCCGGGTACCGAGGAGCACGAGGAGCGCGTTGAGATCGCGTACCTTCCCGGCGGTGCTGTGGCGATGCGGTCGTCCCTCGACCCGGATACGGTTCTGCGCTACACGGAGGCGGAATGGCAGGCCTTCGTACTGGGCGCTCGGGACGGGGAGTTCGACCTGGAGCCGGCTCCGCACAACGGAGGGCTCGCGGCGGAGTAGCCGCTCGAGGTACGAGGAAAGCTCGCGGCCGCGGCGGCCGTTCGGGGCCGACGGGACGCGTCTCGTCGGCCCCTCGGGCGTTCGCCGCCCCGTCAGCTGGTCATCGACCGAGCCGTCGCGTACACGTCGAAGACGGCCAGTGCCAGCGGTACCAGGGTCAGGAGTACGAAGCCCTCGGCGATCTCCAGGAAGCGGCCCCAGAACGGGGTGAGGCCGCCGCGGGAGACGATCAGGCCGATCGCTGTGACGAGGGCGGCCACCGCGGCGATCGCTGCGACGAGCCAGATGGTCCGGAGGTCGAGGTCGGCGCGGTCGATCGCGTTCGGCGGGTTGAGCGCCAGTCCGAGGCCGAGCAGCATGAGCGAAGCGAGGCCGCCGGCCAGGACGGGGGCGACCTGGGCGGTGTAGCGGAAGAGGTGGGCGCGCATCAGCAGGGCCACGCCGGTCGCGAGGGCGAGGAGTTGGGCCCAGACGTTCGAGGAGAAGCCGAGGACGGCCGAGGAACCGACGGCGATCAGCGCGCAGCCGCCCACCAGACCGACCAGGAGTTCGTGTCCGCGCCGTGCCTTGGCGGCGACCCGCTCGGCGTCGACCGGCTCCTGGGGGGCGGGGTCGGTGTCGTACGCGCTGCGCGGGGTCGTGTCCGGGGTGTCGAAGCCGATCGGGAGCCGGGCGAAGCGCATCGACAGGCCCGGCAGAAAGGCCAGGCCTCCGACGGCGATCGGGGCGCACAGGGCGCCGATCTCGGCAGGCGTCCAGTCGGCGAGGGTCGCCGCGAACAGGGCGAGCAGGCCGATGGCGGAGGCGAAGACGAAGGCGACGAACGGCCCGTCCCCGCTCGGCGAGCACAGGGTGAGCAGCACCGAGGCGAGCAGCACCGCCGCGCAGGCGAGGAGGAACTGGAGCTTGCCGATGCCCTGTCCGTCGGCGAGCGGCAGGAGACCCGAGCCGCCCACACCGACGTTGGGCAGGGCGCCGAGCCCCAGGGCGATGGCCGAGGCCCGGTCGGCATAGACCCGCGCGCGTACACACGCGAGGACGACCAGGAGGACACCGGCGACCCCGGCGAGGATGCCGGGCAGGCTGTGCATGTCGTGGAGCGGGTCGCCCGTCCAGGCCACGAAGGCGAGCAGGACCGGCAGTACGCCTCCTCCGACGAGGCCCGCGGCGCGCGTCAAGTCGTCGCTCCACAAGGCACGTTCGCTGGTCACGGCGGAGGCGACCGCGTCGGAGACGTCGTCGAAGACGGCGGGGGGCAGCGACTCGGAGAAGGGGCGCAGCGTGAGGAGTTCGCCGTCGAGGATGCGCTGGGCGGCGAAGGAACGGGCGCTGTCGAGGACGGTGCCGTCCCGGCGGACCAGGTGGTAGCCGACGGGTGCGCTCTGGGCCGGGCTCTGCTGGGAGAGCCTGAGGATCTCCGGATAGATGTCCGCGACCGGGATGTCGTCGGGCAGCGCCACGTCGATCCGGCTGTCCGGCGCGACGATGGTGACCCGGCAGAAGCCGAGACCTGTGCCCGTCCCGGCAGGAGTTCCCGTACCGGGTCCTCCTCCGGTGACTGCCGCGGAGGCCGTCATGCTCACCTGCTGCTCCCCCTCAGTGATGATTCTGTACCTGCGGTATGGACATCCTGCGCCGTTTTTCCCGCCCCCTGTGACCGACGATGCGGCGAGGTGGCGAGAACGGTGCCGTCGTGCCGCCGCCAGGATTCCGCTTCCCGCCGGATCACACGGAATGCCCCATTGCTCTGGCTCAACTCGCGTGTGCTGACGCGAACATGGGGCACCCTACCGCCCTCTTGCCTCAGCCGAAGTCAGTAGGATCACCCGGCGGCTGCGTCCGCCCGACACGGGGCGGCGGACGGACTCTCGGGCCGGTCAAGAGAATGGGTGAAAGTGAGCCACATCGTCGTGAAGCGCCCGCCTCGGGTGCTGCCGTCCGAAGTGTCCACGCGGGAGATCGTCCTGCAGCCTCCGCCCGAACTGCCGCGGGGGCAGCAGGAAGGCATGCTGATGCAACTGCTGCCCATGCTGGGCATGGGCGGCTCCGTGGTGTTCTTCTTCATGCCCAACGCACATCCTTTCATGAGGATCATGGGCATGATCATGATCGCTTCGACGATCGCCATGGGCGTCGCGATGGCGATCCGCTTCCGCCGCGGCAACCAGGGGCAGTTGGCGGACATGCGCCGCGACTACCTGAGCTACCTGGCGCAGACCCGGCGCACGGCAGTCGACACGGCGAAGGCCCAGCGCGACGCGCAGTACTTCCTCCACCCCTCCCCCGAGCAGCTGTGGGCCCTGGTCGCCGAGGGCAGCCGCGTCTGGGAACGCCGCCCCGGCGACGAGGACTTCGCCCAGGTCCGCATCGGCCTCGGCTCGCAGTCCCTCGCCAGCACGCTGGTCGCCCCCGAGACCGGCCCCGTCGAGCAGCTGGAGCCCCTGACCGCGGGCGCGATGCAGCGCTTCCTCGCCGTCCACAGCACCCTGGACGACCTGCCGATGGCGGTCTCGCTGCGCGCCTTCTACCACGTGACGATCAGCGGCGAGCCACAGTCCGTACGGTCCTCAGCGCGGGCCATGGTCGGCTCGCTGGCCGCGCTGCACTCCCCCGAGGACCTGCTCATCGTGGTCGCGGCGGGCCGCGAGGACCTGCCCCACTGGGAGTGGGCCAAGTGGCTGCCGCACGTCCAGGCCCCCGGTGCCGTGGACGGCGCGGGCAGCCGCAGGCTGATCGACAGCGACACCCGCGAACTGGAGAACCTGCTCGCCACCCGGCTGACCGGCCGCCCGCGCTTCCATCCGAACGCGGCGCCCCTGCCGGAAGAGCCCCACATCGTCGTCGTACTCGACGGCCGGTCCCTGCCCCCCGACTCGGTCCTGGCCAACCCCGAAGGGCTGCAGGGTGTCACCGTCCTCGAGGTCGTTCCCGGCGAGCTGACCACGGGCGGCGGCGAACTCTCCATCGTCGTACGGCCCGAGGCACTGCACCTGGAGTCCGCGCACGGCGCCGCCTACGAAGGGACGCCCGACGCCCTCTCGTACGAATCCGCCGAGGCCCTCGCCCGGCAACTCGCCCCGCTGCGGATGGCCACCGGCGGGGACGACGACGAACCGCTGCTCGCCAACCTGGAGTTCACCGACCTGCTGAACCTCGGTGACGCGGCGTCCGTCGACACCCAGCGCACCTGGCGGCCGCGTTCGCTGGCCGAGCGGCTGCGCGTGCCGATCGGCGTCGGCGAGGACGGACGCCCCGTGATGCTGGACCTCAAGGAGGCCGCGCAGGAGGGTATGGGCCCGCACGGTCTGTGCGTGGGCGCGACGGGTTCCGGCAAGTCGGAGCTGTTGCGCACCCTGGTGCTGGGCCTGGCGGTCACCCATTCGTCCGAGACGCTGAACTTCGTCCTGGCGGACTTCAAGGGCGGCGCGACCTTCGCCGGTATGGCGCAGATGCCGCACGTGGCGGCCGTCATCACCAACCTCGCGGACGACCTCACCCTGGTCGACCGCATGGGCGACTCCATCCGCGGTGAACTCAACCGCCGCCAGGAGATGCTGCGCGACGCGGGCAACTACGCCAACATCCACGACTACGAGAAGGCGCGCGCGGCGGGTGCGGCGCTGCAGCCCATTCCTTCTTTGGTGTTGGTGATCGACGAGTTCAGTGAGCTGTTGACGGCGAAGCCGGACTTCATCGAGATGTTCGTGCAGATCGGTCGTATCGGTCGGTCGCTGGGCGTGCACCTGCTGCTGGCGTCGCAGCGGCTGGAGGAGGGCCGCCTGCGCGGCCTGGAGACGTACCTGTCGTACAGGGTCGGTCTGCGTACCTTCTCCGCCGCGGAGTCCCGTGCGGCGATCGGCGTACCGGACGCCTACGAGCTGCCGAACGTCCCGGGCTCCGGCCTCCTGAAGTTCGGCACCGGCGAGATGGTGCGCTTCAAGGCGGCGTACGTCTCCGGGGTCTACCGCTCCGGCACGCAGCGGGCGTCGCTGGGCGGCGGCCCGCTGCCGGTGGATCGGCGGCCGGTGCTGTTCACGGCGGCCGAGGTGCCGGTGCAGTACGCGCCGGTCCCGCAGCAGCGCCCTTCGGCTCCGGACGGTCCGGAGGTCGACGACGCGCTCGCCGACACCGTGCTCGACGTGATCGTGCGCCGGCTGGAGGCGCAGGGTCCGGCGGCCCACCAGGTGTGGCTGCCGCCGCTGGACAGCCCGCCGTCGCTGGACGGCCTCCTGCCCGGGCTCACGGCGGTGCAGGGCCGCGGCCTCACGCAGCCGGACTACGAAGGCGCCGGCCGCCTGGTCGTACCGGCGGGCCTGGTGGACAAGCCGTACGAGCAGCGCCGCGACCCACTCTGGGTCGACTTCTCCGGCGCGGCCGGCCACATGCAGATCCTCGGCGGCCCGCAGTCGGGCAAGTCGACGCTGCTGCGGACCCTGATCTCGGCGTTCGCGCTCACGCACACGCCGTACGAAGTCCAGTTCTACGGCCTCGACTTCGGCGGTGGCGGCATGTCGGCGGTGGCCGGACTGCCGCACGTGGGCGGCGTCGCCTCGCGTCTGGATCCGGAGCGGGTGCGGCGGACGGTGGCCGAGGTGTACGGGGTGCTGACGCGTCGGGAGGAGTACTTCCGTTCGTCGGGCATCTCGTCGATCGCGGAGTTCCGGGCGCGGCGGGCCCGGGGCGACATCTCGGTCACGGATCAGCCGTGGGGTGATGTGTTCCTGGTCATCGACGGCTGGGGCAACTTCCGTGCGGACTACGAGGCGATGGACCAGGTGATCCTCGACATCGCGTCGCGTGGTCTCGGTTACGGCATCCACCTGATCCTGACGGCCTCACGCTCCATGGAGGTCAGGGCCAACCTCAAGGACCACCTGATGAACCGCCTCGAGCTGCGGCTCGGCGACACGATGGACTCCGAACTGGACCGCAAGGTGGCCGCGAACGTGCCGGCGGGCGTACCCGGCCGCGGACAGGCCCCGCAGAAGCTGCACTTCATGGCGGCGGTGCCGCGCATCGACGGTCTGACCTCCGACACGGACCTGGCGGACGCCACGGCGGCGCTGGCCACCGAGGTCTCCCGGCACTGGCAGGCGCCCGGCGCACCCGAAGTCCGTTTGCTGCCCCGCGAGTTCCCCTCCGAGCAGTTGCCTCCGGGCGACCGCTTCCCGCGCCGCGGCGTCGCCTTCGCCCTCGACGAGGACAACCTCGAACCGGTCTTCGTCGACTTCGAACAGGACCCGTTCTTCCTCGTCTTCGGCGAGAGCGAGTCGGGCAAGTCGAACCTGCTGCGACTGCTCATCAAGCAGGTGACGGAGCGCTACTCGGGCGACGAGGCCAAGCTGTTCGTCATCGACAACCGCCGCGCCCTGCTGGACGTGACCCCGTCCTCCCACCTGGCCGAGTACATCCCCATGTCCAACGCCATGGACCATCACGTGTCCGCCCTGGCCGGCCTCATGGAACGCCGCACACCGACCGCCGACGTGACCGCACAGCAGCTACGGGACCGGAGTTGGTGGAGCGGACCGACAGTGTTCGTCGTCATCGACGACTACGACCTTGTCGCCACGTCGAGCGGGAATCCGCTGGCCGGGTTGACGGAGCTGTTGCCGTTCGCCCGGGACGTGGGCGTGCGGTTCATCATCGCGCGGTCGACGGCGGGCGCGGGGCGGGCGTCGTACGAGGCGTTCATGCAGCGCGTCAAGGAGCTGGGGGCGCAGGGGGTTGTGCTGGCCGGCGATCCGGGCGAGGGGGACCTGCTGGGTGGGGTTCGGCCGCGGCCTATGCCTGCGGGGCGGGGGGTCTTTGTGTCTCGGCGGAGGGGGAAGCCGTTGGTGCAGGTGGGGTTGATGGCGGAGAGGGTTTATTGAGGTGTGCGGAGGGCGAGTTGAGGTGCGCCGAGGGCGTGTGGAGTTGTCGTACGTGGCGTGCTTGGCGTCGGGAGGGACGTTCTGATGGTCGGTGTGGGGATCTTCATGCTTCTGCTCGCCCTCTGGCTGGGTGGGATGGGACTGGCCGACCAGAAGGCACTCTGGTGGCGCTTCCAGGCCCGCCGCTTCAGCGACCCGGAGGCGAACGAGCCGTCGGAAGCGGGATATCGGGGTCGGCGAATTCTGCTGCTCTCATGCGCGGCGGCGATGGTCGCGATGGCCGTGTGGTGGTTCACCAGCATTGACTACTTCGAGTCGGGTGGGCTTGAGGACTGATACCAGGGACCGCTTACAAGGGCTTGTGAAGAGTACGAGTAGCAACTCGATCGGGTGAGGACGCCAGAGGACGTCTGGCTACGCTGAACAGGGCTTGATCGTCCGGGAGTTGGCGGAGCGCGATCGTCCGGGAGCTGGCCGGGCGAATACACGCGGAAAGGGGCACAGCGATGGCGTGGGATGAGTGGGAGCAGCTGAAGTCGCAGGCAGCGGAGCGGCAGTCGACGCAGATGCAGCTCAACCAGTACCCGGCAGACCAGGGAGGGGGCAGCACCCAGGGAGACCTCGTCGCAGGTCAACAAGATCTTGCAGCGGTCGGTAAAGCAGCCCATGACCTGTTCACGGACTTCACGACCTACAGCGGCCACGCGCGCGTGGCCTCCGAGGCAGCCGCAGGCGGACTCAAAGGGGAGGGTTTTGCCCTGGGAGGCGCGCTGAAGCATGTGACGGAGCGATGGAGCGAGCAGACCAAGACCCTGCTGGATGCCTGCGCCCACATCTCCAACCACCTGCGGTTCACCAAGAACCAGCACGCTGCCGACGAGTCCTACATCGCCGGCACGGTCAGCAGCATCGCTTTGCTCGACAAGGGTTTCGACGACCGGAAGGGCCACTGACGCCGATGGACCTCGACGCCCTGCGCCACGGCAGCTTCTCGAAGCTCGGTGAAGCGATCACCGACTGGGAACAGATGACGAAAAAGCTCGCAGACCTGCAGAAGGACGCCAAGACCAATCTCAAGGCCAAGGCAGATAAGGCCAACTGGGCCGGCGTCAACGCAACAGTCACCCGTGAGTTCGTCGACAAGACCGCTGGCGAGTTCACCGACGCCCACACGCAGGCCAGCTCCATCACCAAGATCCTCAAAGACACCCGTGGCGAACTCATCAGCTACCGCACACAGCTCACCGACGCCATCGAGCGAGGTGTCAAGAAAAACCTCACGGTGATGGACACGGGCAATGGCACGTTCACTGTCACGATGAACATCCACCCCGACCGCGCTGCCAAGGGCACTCAAGTCCCCGAGCACACGCAGCAGGACGTGGACAATTTCCGGGACGAGATCCAGCGGATCCTCACCAAGGCCACAGAATCCGACAACAGTGCAGCCGATGTACTCAAGCTTCTCGTGGACCAGGCGAAGCACGGTTTCTCCGATGCCAGCTACAACGACCGGGACTCGGCAGCGGAGGCAGTCAAGGCTGCCAAAGACATGGCCGGCTTCATGAGAAAGGACCCCCATAAGCTCACCAGTACTGAGCTCAATCAGCTCAACGAGAATCTGATCAAGTACGGGAACGACCCGCTCTTCGCTGAGAGGCTCGCCACCGACGTAGGGGCCAAGAAGACCCTCGAGTTCTACGCCGGTGTCGCCGACCCGTACCAGGGCTACAGTCGCGACCCGAAGATGTGGGAACAAGCCAAGCAGCTACAGAAGAATCTTGGCATCACGCTCGGCACCGCCACTCTCTCCGACAGCGACGCCATGGCGGGGTGGGAGAGGAAGATGATCCGGCTCGGTCCCGACCAACTTGGAATTGACGACGCCAACGATCCTAGTGGCTTCGCAGTCATGAGCAACCTCATGCGGTTCGGCGATTACGACGACCAGTTCCTGAATGACTACGGCGAAAAGCTCATTGCCTTCGACAAGGAACGGAACGTCAAGGACATGAGCCCCTGGATCAACAACTGGAACCAGGGTGATCTCAACTTCTGGGACAAGAACGACCGTGGTCGTGACCCCATGAACGGCTTCCTCCAGGCGCTCGGCCACAACCCCGATGCCTCAACCCAGTTCTTCGCTCAGCCTGAAGGAACGGGAGACGGCGTCGACAAGAACTCCGAGCTCAACGACCACCTCAAGTACCTGACCAAGGACCGGATCTGGCTGCCCGACCCCACCCTTGACGGCGAACGCGACTTCATCGCAGGCCACGATGCACTCGGCCACGCCCTTGATGCCGCCACGACCGGTTACTCGTACGACACGGGCACCGACGCCGTGAAAGCCGGTGGCGACCACCGCACCGCCGCAACAGCAGGCGTGATGGAGCAGGTGGCCTACCTCTACGGGAGCGAAGACGGCCCCAAGATGCTGCACGACCAGCCGGAGCTGGCCGACAGTCTGGGCAAGATGGCCGGTGCGTACATTGATGACCTCGATTACGAACTGTCTGGCATCGGCGACCACAGTAAGGACGCGGGCGACTTCCCTGCCCGGTACGCCGGCCGCGCGGAGTTCGGAAACCAAGGAGCCATCGATTTCCTGAGCGTTCTCGGGCAGAACGAGGACTCGCACAAGGCTGTGACAACCGCCCAACACCTTTACACCTTGAGCATGTTGGATTCCCACCCACCTACAAGCGATGCCAATATGAACCATGCTCGGGACGTCATGGCGGTTGGTGCGGAAGCCCGCGGAATCCTGGACAACTCCCGTGTGCAGCAGGCCGAGACAACCTACGGCGCGAATTCAGAGGAAGCGAACAAGGAGCTGGGCCGGTCGGCCGACTGGAAGAAACTGATGGTGGGAGCAGTCGTCGCAGGTGGAGTCGCCGCCATCCCGCTCCCCGGTTCAACAGCTGCCGCGCTCGTCATCGCCCCTCTCGCCGCGGACACAATCACCAACACGGCCAACACGATGCTCGGACACGAAATCGACAAAGCCACGGCCGGTGCGGAATCCGATCCGCTCGTTCAGTCCCAGGTAACCAGCCGGGATTTCTACCGCCAGGGAGTCGACGACCTTGGATCGACCTACGACTCGTACTTCAAGGACAACCAAAAGGCGAAGGATACAGCGGACGATCAGCAGTGGATCGAAGAAACAAAGAGCAGCTACTTGGGTACGGGCTCGCATGAGAACGACTATCGAGGTCGACCTCCGTACAAGGACTGAGTTGGGACAGAAAGTGCGGCGAATCTCAGAATGTAGTGCATGCAGAAGAGCCCTGACTATCACAGCTGTGGCGCTTCTTGTCGGGGCTTGCAGCAACAACTCCAGTAAGGACAAACCCGAGGAGTCGAGCACGGGAATCGCCGCGAGCAAGGTCTGCGATGGAACACTCGACACCTCGGCTGTGGCAGCGTTGCAACGCCTGGCTGGTACGGATCAGTTTGATGAATCCACGGGAACCAATGAGGCAGGCGATCCCACCGCCTTTTCCTTGAGGAACGCGGTCAAAAATCTGCACGCTGAGTACCGCAAGCGGAGCGCATGCTGGGTGTACAAGACCGGCGACGACAGCGGGGAGCCACTTCTCGAGATCCGATTCTCGGCATCCCGCAGCTACCCCTCGGACTCTGAAAATGAATCCAGCGGCAGCAAGGTCAGATACCCACTTGGTGTCTATGCACAAGTGGGCCCCAGTGGGGCAGATCTCTTTTTCCAGTGCACCACCAAAGCGCCAACTGAAGACGCATACGTCGGTGACACGAAATATGTGAAGGCGGAGCTTTTTTCAGTCGCCAACAAGATGCGAGGCGACAACGTAAACAAGGACCGTATAGTGATCCTGAATTCCATCTCCCGCAGAGTGGCCCAAGAGGCGAGTTGCGCTTCGGAGGCTGGCCTCCCGGCCGAGGTACCTTCTCAATGAGCTTCTTCATCTGTGTCGCTCTAGGCTGAATATGGCTCTCGCCTCCTGCAAATCTGGGCCTTCGAATTTAGGCAGGATGGAGGTGTCCGCGAGGTCGGCCAGGGGGTGACGCAGCGTAGGCGTTGGGGGCCGAGGCGCGAAAGCCGTGGGCGGCGCGGGCGACGAGCTTGATCACGTGGTTGATGCCTTCACTCTTGGCGTTGCTGTGGCCGGGGACGATGAACGCGGCGATCCCCGGGAGTGAGCTACGGGAAGCGTTGACCGAGTTCGCGGTTCAACTGTCGGACCTACGCGTACAAGGTCGAAAAGTGCCGCAAGGGGTGATCTCACGGATACCTGAGACCGCGCTCGTGTGTTCGGGAGAAACGGGGCGCGTGCAACGATCGTGGTGCGGAATTGCCTAGTGGCTGCCGACCATTCCCAGGAGTGGAGTCAGATGAAGGACGATGAGATACGCGCGCACTTCGATGGCCGTGGCCGCGTCGAGTTGTTGCCCGGCCATGCCACAGCCTCGAAGCAGCGCCGGATCGGGGAGATTGCCCATGCGCTCGGATACCGGTTGCTCGCCACCCAGAGCCTCGGCCGTGCCGGCGTCCGGCTTGTCTACGAACGCGACGACGCCCCGCACGCGCGTCGCCGGGCTGAGCAGACCATTGGACGGCTGCGCGCGGGCGGCCCTGTGCTGCCAGTCATCGAGCATCCTCCACCTCCGCCGCCCCCAGTCCCACCTCTCACGTCCCGGCAGCCACCATCCCGCCCCAGGCGCTCGCTGGAACCCCAGCCGCCACCACCGCCGACCCCGCCCGGGCCCCGGATCCCGTCCCGGCCGCATTATCCGCCTCCGCCTCCACCACCGCCTTTCGTCACCCCAGACTCTTCGCCGGAATGACGTTGGAGCACTGGCCTGAGTGGGAGCGCTCAGGAACTCGGCCAGGCGGGTCGGCGAGGCTGAGGGCATGACGCCACCGCCTCTTCCACGGCAAGCCGCACCTACCACGGCGTAGCGCCGACTCTTCCCCCACTCAATTCGGAGTTACGGAAACCGATGTTTGGTGAGGGCCAGCGATCATGACGAGCGACGTGTGAATGGGAGTCATTCGTTCAATCTTTACTCGCTTGGCGCCGGACCTTGCCGCTCACCACGTGCTCTGCGCGGGGCGGTCTCTTGTCCCATGGTGGCTGGCATCACCCGTGGTGTTCTTGGTGATGGGGGCCCCGGGGCATACATCGTGGAGAACTATCCGCAGAGGCGTGGGCCTTTACGCAGAAGCCCCCTGAGGCACTCTCAGGACAGTCGCCCTTTGACGGCTCCTCAGTTCATTCCCTTCACGCCCTCAACCCCGAGTTGCTCAACGGGGCGATCGCCGCCCTTCGTCCAGGGTGAAGGTGCACCAGACCTGCTTCTCGTCGAATCCCGTGCGGTGCCACCCCCATCGGTGCGACAGCGCCGCGACCAGGTGCAGCCCTCTGCCGCACTCACTGAACGGGTCGTAGTCGTCGGCCAGTTCGGGCACCAGCTCCGGAGCATGGTCGATGACCATCACGCGCAGTACAGGCGGTGCGTACTCTCGGCACGCAGCCAGGATCAGTTCCAATCCCGTGAGCCCACCACCGTGTCGTACGGCATTGGTGCACAGCTCTCCGACGGCGAGCTCTACCGAGTCGGCCAACTTCGGGAGTTTCCAGTGCTGTTGGACCCATACGCGGGTGCGATGCCGGGCTTCCGCGACAGGGCGGTGAGGGTCGAGAGCGGAGACGTCCCAGCCGACACGGGTGGGAGTCGCGTCGAAGGGAGCGGGCAGGGCCAGTGCATCCATCGTTCACCTCGCGAGGGAGTGGAGGGTGTCCGGGATCGCACGCTAACGGCAAAACTAAAACGCGTGCTACTTGCTTCACTCAAACGGGTATTCTCTGCGATCCCGATGGACGCCCCACTCCAGAGATCGGCAAACTGTGCGCGCGAACGAGGAGTTGACCCATGGCACCACGGCAGGCCCCCACCATCCGTCAGCGTCGATTCGGCGCTGAGCTCCGCAGGCTGCGCGACGCGATCGGCATGTCCGCACCGGTCGCGGCCGAGCGGCTCGGAGCGGACCGCACGATGATCTCCAACATCGAGTCGGGCAGATTCGGCATCAGCGAGGAACGGCTCCGCCGACTGGCGAGCATCTACGAGTGTGACGACTCCGAACTGATCGACGCCCTGGCCGCAATGACTGGCGGTCGCTCGAGGGGCTGGTGGGACGAGTACCGGGGCAAGATCCCATCGGACTTCCTTGACGTGGCAGAGCTGGAGCACCACGCCACAAGTCTGCGCACCCTCCAGACAGCGCACATTCCCGGTCTCTTCCAGACCGAGGACCACGCCCGGGCGCTCTTCGACCTCTTCGTACCGGCCCTGCCCCGCCTGGAAGTTGAGCTGAGGATCGCCCACCGTCTGACCCGCCACGCCGTGGTCGCGAACGAGCCGGGAGTGCCGTACGTCGGCCTGATTCACGAAGCGGCCCTCCGCATGCGTATCGGGGGACGCAAAGTGGCCAGAGCTCAGCTGGACCGTCTTCTGGAGGAGAGCGAGCGCCCCAACGTCCGGCTGCTCGTCATCCCGTTCACCGCGGAAGGCTTCCCCATGGCCGGCGACACGATGATGTACGTCTCCGCCGCCAGCCCTCACCTGGACACGGTCGAGGTGGACTCTCCGCTTGGTGCCGTCTTCTTCGACGCGCCAGCCCAACTGGCCAACTTCCGCAGGCGACTGGACTTGGTCGAACAGGTGGCGTTGAATCCGAACGAGTCGAGGGATCTGATCCTCGGAATCGCCGGAGAGCTGTGAAGAGGTGCCGCCTTGTCCGAGTTGAAGTGGATCAAGTCCTCGTACTCGGAGGCGTCAGGCAACGCTTGCGTCGAGGTCGCCGAGAACGGCCCCCTCATCACCGTACGAGACTCCAAGCATCCGGAGTTGCCGTATGCCACGGTCGGGCGTGAGGCGTGGGGGCGGTTCGCTGGTGCGCTGGTCGACGGGCGGTTGCGCTGAGCCCCAGCGAGACGGAATCTCACTACCGAAACTCGCCGGGGTGGGCACCTCCCGTGCGTGCCCACCCAGCTGTTCCGCGCTGAGCGGATCCCACGCTAGCCGCCCTACCCGCCACCGCCTCCGTCACTCCTGACTCTTCGCTGGAATGAATACAGCAGCTTCGCTGTGTCGTCGCCAACGTCGATGCACAGAGGAAGCGGGTTCGGTCCGACGGAGAGCCCGACGGGTGCCCTCGCCGGACTTGTGGGGCGAGGCGAGCCGCCCGGTCCGCGGCCCGCCTGTCGTCGACTCGACCGTGAGACCCGGGTCAGCGCGCGCGGCGCCGCATCCGGCTCCAGACCACGCCTCCGATCAGCAAGATGAGGGCGACCGCGCCGGCAATGAAGCCGGACGTCGGCAAGCCGTCGTCTCCTTCCGGGGCGGCTGACTCGTGAGAGGCGGGGGAGGGTGTAGATCCGCGGGCGGGTTCGGCGTCTTGGCCGGTCGGGATCGGCGACGGGGTTGACGATACCCCGGTGACCGGCTCTACGTACCAGTATTCGTCGTAGTCCGGCTTCGCGCTCCCCGGCTGGCCGTTGCCGTGCACGACGTTCTGCCTAGGACGAACCAACCCGTATCCCAGATAGTTGCTGGGGGAATCCACGGGCCAGTCCCGGCCAGCTGTCTCCTGCAAGACGCGCCATACCTGTGGGGCGGTCCACGTGGGGTGCTTGGACCACACCAGGGCAGCCGAGGCCGACACCAGCGCAGCAGCTGCGGCCGTGCCGCCTCCGTCCTTGCAGTACCGCTGGAAAGTCGCGTCGCACCACCGGGGTATGTCGACCCCTGGAGCAGCCATGTCGACATCTTCACCGTGCTGGGACGTGGGGGCGACCTTCCCGGACTGGTCGGCGGCCGCCACGCCCATCACATCAAGGTCCGCGGCGGGGTACTGCGGCTTGTTGCCCAGCTTCGCGACATCGCCGGTGCCAGCGATCAGGAGCGCCCCCTTCTTGAGCGCGTACTTATATGCTCCACTGTCCCCGAACAGCCCCTCGAGGGCGTACTGGCTGTTGATGGAGGAGTAGATGATCCGCGCTCCGCTGTCGGCGGCCGCCTTCACGGCGGTGAGCAGCGGGTAGCGGATGTCGGGGGCCTCGTCGTGTGCGACAGGTGGCACGCGGATCGGGATGATCTTGGCGCCGGGGGCGAGTCCCTGCAGCCCGCCGCCGCGGCCCGTTCCGGCGATGAGCTCGGCGGCCGTGGTCCCTGCCCCGGTGGTGTCGGTGGTGTCCGTCACCCTGCCCTTGACGTTCCCGGACTTCACCGAAGCGTCCACCCCCGTGAGGACCTGTCCCCGCAATGAGGGCGTATCAGGGTTTACGCCGGTGCTGATGACGGCGACCTTGATCCCCTTGCCCGTGCTGACCTTCCACATGCCTTCGGCATCCATGGAGTCGAGGTACCACTGTCTGGGAGCCTTGTCCGCTGCCGTGGCGAGGGGGGACGGACCGGCGATGGCCAACAGGCAAGCGGCGGACACAGCGCAGGTTCGAAGACTTCGGTGCATGATCCTTTTCATTCAACTCTGGAGGAGGATTCGGTACGGAGCTCCCCGTAGAGAAGCGAGCGCTCCGTCTCGGCGATGCGCTGCTCGAGCGAACGCGTTCCGTACCACCGGTGTTCGCCCTTCAGGCCGAGAGGATCGAAGTGGCTACGGACAACCGGGTTGCGGTCGGGGGACTCCGGTCTGAGGAAGCAGACTTGGCAGTGGTGATCCCGGCGTGCTGGAGGGGCTCCCTGGCATAAGCCGGAGCAGTCAACGCTTCGTCCGGGACACACACCACGGACGTGTGGTGCGGGCTTCCCGAAAGGCGCGGCACAACACAGGGTGGGCACCTCCCGTGCATGCCCACCCTGTTTTCGCAAACCGCGCGCTCCTACTGGAAGTAGCTCGCGCCCTTCAGGTCGCCGCCCCGGTAGTCACCGCCGGCCGTGTTGACCCGCTGCCCGATGCTGACCAGGGCTTGGTGGATGCCGCGCGCGTGCGTGTCCCACTCCTTGGACTTCCTCTGGAACTCCTCGTACGCCTCGCCGCCCCAGCCCGAGGCCACGTTGAGCACGGCCGTCTTCAGGGCCTCGAGGTCCTCCTCGAGCCTCTTGGCCTGATTGCCCAGCTCGGTGGCAAGCGCGTCCATGGTGCCGTACGTAACGGCAAGTTCGTCGTAGTGGGCTCCGGACATGTTTCCCTCGCTTCTTTGAAGATTTCAGCCGGACTGCACAGCCCGGACAACGGTGCGGTTCAGTGCCGCTGATGGGTCCTCAGTAGCTGTTGAGCGCCGAGGTCTTTCCACCGAGATCGTCTACCGAGATCCGCCTGAGGTCGGCCTCGATCTGCGCTTCGAGGTTGCGCTTGTCGGTCTTGTTCAGGTTGATGCCCTCGAGGAAGTCGTCGAGCATCTTGCCGATCGCGACCATGTGCTGGTTGATTTCCGTCTGCTTCATGTTGAACGCCTGGGCGCCCTGTCCACGCCAGGCCTTCTCGATCATGTCGATCGTGCCCTGCAACTTCGCGAGCGATCCCCTGATGCGGTCGTATCGATCGACGACCTCGGTCTGAAGCTTCTGTACATCGCTTTCATTAAGAACGCGATCCGCCATTTCGGCACTCCCTTTCCTGAGAGCTGTGGTTCATTTCTGCACGCATCACTGAATCGTGATGCGCTGGTCGTCGCGCTTGTGCGCAGTTGTGGTTGGCCTGCGCCGGAACCGTTGTGTGCGGTGGGTTCAATCCCGCGTGATTCATCACGCGCCGCGCCGTGAACGAACTACGGCGAAGGCACCGCCTCCGATTCAGTCAGTCGTCGGCGGCGCGTTGCGTCGCCGGGTCTCGGGCTGACGTTGGTCCTGGCGGTCCTCGCGGTTGGTATTGCGGCGACTCGCCCTCGGGCCTTGTGGGGTTCCAGCACTGGCTCCGGCGGATCCGCCGTTCCTGCCTTCCCGAACTCGCCCCTTGGGTGTGCCCACAACCCCGTCGGGATTGCCCGCGGCGGGGCGGCCGGCCTGCACCGGACGAGCGCCTGGGCCGGACTGCGGCGCCCCGATGACTCCCCGCTGCTCGATCTTGCCGGCAGGCGAACGGGAACCGTTACTGCCCTCGGCGCCGACGACCGTCCCTCGGGGAACCCTGGAACTGGTTGATCCCAGAGCAGCACCACTGATCGGCCTTCCTCCGACGACACCATTGCCGCGCGCCGCCCCCGTCGGACCCATGCCATCAGCACGGCCGCTCGCAGTTCCCCCTACAGGGCGAGGTGTTCCGCCGGAAATGCCTCGGCCCACGGGAGAGTTGCCAGCCGCCATGCCACCGGCGCGGACCCCCGGCTGCCCTGTAGCCGCGGCACGTCCCATCGGCCCCGTAGCGCCGCTCCCCCCGGCGGTGCCGCCGGGAGCGCCTGTGCGTCCCTGAGCCGAGACCGGGCCCGTGGTGCCGCGCCCGCCAACAGTGCCGCCGGGAGTACCTGTGCGTCCCTGAGCCGAGACCGGACCCGTAGCACCGCGCCCGCCAACAGTGCCGCCAGGAGTACCTGCACGTCCCTGAGCCGAGACCGGACCCGTAGCACCGCGCCCGCCAACAGTGCCGCCGGGAGTACCTGCACGTCCCTGCGCTGAGATCGGGGGCCTGTTTCCGGTCGTTCCACCGAATCCCGAAGTGCGGCCGGTCTGCCCGCCGCGGGCAGGAGCAACCGGTCCCGAGGCGAACGGAAGAGGCGTCCCTCCGCTGAGGCCGCCTGAACTGGTAACCGGCTGCGGCGAATTGGTTGTCGGCCTTGCGGTTTCCTGGGGCAGCGGAGTGCCTACGCTGTCGATTTTCGTACCGACGTTCCCGTTCGAGGAGATGGACGAGCCGTCCACGTCCTTGAGCGGCGGGGTGGTGTCTCCCGAACGTGAGTAGCCTGGCGGCGCACTCGACGAGTCTTGTCCCGCCACCGCTGACTCACGAGCAGCACCAAGCCCCCCGGTACCTTGCACTTCAGCGCCTGTCCCGACCGGGGCCCCGTAGCCCGGGGTCGGCTTAGGCACCCCCACATCCGGCATAGCCTCAAAAACAGGAGGCTCCTGCTGCGCCAGCGTCGTCTCCGAGACCTCGTAGAAGGACGACAGCCGGTTCATCTGGTTGATCGCCTCTTGGCGGTCCTTCTCGGCCTTGACCGCCGCCGCGTACTCCTCGTTGCCTTCAACTCGACTGGGCGTCGGAATGTCCGCGACCGTCTTGGGGTCCTGCCGGATGTCGCGGGGCGGCATGGCACTGCGTACGGAGGCGAGGCCCGTGGCCGCTGCCGTCATCTGGGTCCCGGCGGCCTCTGCGAAGTCGGCGAGTTTACGGGTGTGGATGACGAGTTTGGCGCCCCACTTACGGAAGGCCTCCCCGGACTCGCCCTCCCAGTCGACCCGGCTGATGTGGCCCTCGAGCTCCCCAGCGGCGTCCTCGATGGCGGTCTGGGCGTTCAAGAGAGCAGTGGCCGCGGTCTCCAAGTCCTCCGGTTTCGCGGACTCGACCATGTCGATCATGGCGTTCAGGTCGTGGCCCTCGAAGTTCGTCTTGCCGAAGAAGCGGGGGAAGCTCCCTCCGAAGGGGAGGAACCCCGCCCTGGACACGACGTTCATCACGTCGATGGCGTCGACCTGCCGAGCGGCTTGCTCCCTTTCCGCCTGGTGCAGGTCCTGGTCCTCCTGCTGGTCACTCATTAGTACCCGTCCCCTCCCTGGTCGTCATCAGAACGTTGTGACCCAGCCTGGCCATCCTTCGCAGCCTCCGCCTCAGCCCTCTTCTCCCGCGCCGCTTCTTTCTGCTGGCGGCGAATTTCGGTCCCGATCTCGTGGAACCGCTGCCGCTGCTCCTCTTCGAGGTTGCTGAAGTTGCCGTCCGCGCCCATGACGGCGATCTGCATCGCCTCGATCTGAAGCCCCAGGTGCTTGGAGAGTGTGGTGAGGCGTTCGTGGACGCGCTCGTACTGGCTGTGGAGGCCCTTCGCCTCGGCGAAGCCGCCCGCACCGCTGAACGATGCCTCCGAGAGAGCGTGCGCCGCGATCTTCTGAGGGCTGGCAGGCGAGCCCTCGAGGGTGGAAAGCACCGTATCCACACGCTTCTTGAAGGTTCCGAGCGCTTCCAGGCCGATCTTCAGGCCCTCCGCAGGCAGCATGCCTTCCCTCCCCGTTCCCCGTTCGTAAGCCGACGAGCGCCGCACAGGCCGTGACCTGATCCACTCACTCAATGTCCACTGTAGTCATTGTGTAAATCGAGCCCAACTGAGCTTTGTGTTAGATCAGTTACGAAGTTGTCGAGGCAGCGTCAATCAGCCACACTCCGAACTACCGTGAAACGCCTGAATATTGGGCACAGCGACCTGACTCAGCCCTCTCACGTCCCATGGCAGATTTCCCTCCAAGGAGTTGGCCGCCTGGCGCGCCGCAACCTTTGCGATGCCAACGCGCGCCCGTCGTAGCTCCCCGTGCGATGCCCGCCGAGTCCGCAACTCGCTGGGTTACTCCCGCACATGGGGCGAGCCTCTGCGTCCTCTACCACACGGTGCGCACCGTAGGTCGACTCCACGGGACTCTTCGACAAGCTGACCTGAATCCAGCGCCCTGTTGACGGCGCCGTACCAGGCACACTCGAAGGGGATTCACCCAGCAGCAAGGTCATTTCACGTCGCCATGCGTTGAGGATCCGTAGTCCGCCCGCGGCCCGCCGAGTCGATCCGCGACGAGCGCGAGCCAGCCGTATGCATCGGTCACCGGCGCCGCTTGGCCTTGACCACCACGGAGGTACGACCAGTCACCTGGGCGGGGACCAGCGGATTGCTCGGGTCCGCACTCACCGAGGGGACCTCGAAGACCGGCGACGGTGGTGCAGGCAGCGGGTCGGTTGTCAGCCAGGCGTGGAGCTCGCTGCTCGTCTGCCGGATGTGGTCAACTGGCCGCGCCACGAGGTCAGCAGCCTCCCTCACGGCTCGTAACCGCGAAGTCGTACGACGGGACGGTCACCGTCCCCTGGCCTCCCGCGATACCCGGCGGCTCATAGTCCCCGTCCTTCGACCGGGTGCGCGTGACATCCAGGCAGAAGGCTGTGCCCGCGCCGGAGGCCGTGACCCTGTATCGCGCCTCGGAGGCCGTGTTCGAGGCGGCGGGCGTCGCGTACACGTCGTACTGCGGGGCGTCGCCGCCGCCGTGCTCGACGACCTCGTCTTCGATAGTCGTCGCGTATTCGTCGATCCAGCCGGTGTCGGTGTCCTCGGCGTAGATGTCGCCGAAGCCGGAACTGCCGTCCAAGGCGTCCGTCGCTCCCTGCACCGCACTGGTCAGCTCGCTGTCGTCCCACGACAGGTCGTCGGAGACGCCGAAGCCCTGCACGCTCAGGTAGATGCCGGTGCCGGCCATGGCGACGAGCGCGACGCGGGCGACGACGAAGAAGGCGTCAGGCAGTTCCTCGGCCGACGGGTTGATGCCGGCGCGCCACGCCCGTATGCGGTCCGCCTTGATGCAGGCCATGGCCAGCAGCACGGCGGACAGGACGAGGCCCAGCACGTTCAGTTGGGTTAGCGCGTCCATGATCCGCCCTCCAGTCGCCTCCCCTGCCTGCGCCGCGCATCCCGGATCGCCACCGCCGTACCACCAAGACCCGCGACGAGCACCACCGCGCCCACAGCCACATACGTGGCAAGCCGAGCGTTCCGTTCCGCGGCGGTTTCGCCGACCTGGAACTTGGCCGCGGTGGGGGCTTCCGGATTGCCCAGGCCCTGCTGGGGGTTGGGGGACTCCAGGGGCTGTTCGTCCTCCGTCAGGGCTCGGACCGGGTCCACCACTCCCCAGCCGACCAGGCGGTCGTGGCCCGCGATCGTTCGCTCTGCCGTCTGTTCGATCTGGGCGACGATCTGCTGGGCCGTCCACGTCGGGTGCTTCGCCTTGATCAGGGCTGCGACGCCGGCGACGTACGGGGCCGAGAAGCTCGTACCGTTGTCGGAGCAGTGGCCGCCCTTGGGGACCGTGGAGATCATGTCGACGCCGGGGGCCGCCACGCCGACGAACTTGCCGGCCTGGGAGAAGGAGGCGCGTTCGTTGTTGCGGTCCGAGGAGGCGACCGCGAGGACGCCCTTGTAGGACGCGGGGTACGTCTCCTTGACGTTGCCGCCGAGGCCGTCGTTGCCGGCCGAGGCCACGACGACGATGTCCTGGGCCAAGGCCTCGTTGATCGCCAGTTGCAGGTTGGGCGTCGGCTTCACCGCGTTCGACGTGTCCTGGGAGATGTTGATGACGCCGGCTCCGGCCTGGATGGCGTAGCGGATCGCCTGCACCAGGGTGTCGACGTCGCCGTGGCCCTCCTCGTCGTTCTGCTGGATCGGGATGATCTTCGCCTCGGGGGCCAGGCCCACGAAACCGGTGCCCTCGGCGGGGCGGGCCGCGATGATGCCGGCCACCTTGGTGCCGTGGCCGACACCGTCCGTGGTGCCGTTCTCCTTGCCCCGCTCGATCTCGTTGCCGTTGTCGTCCTTGAGGTTCTTCGGCAGGAGGTTACGGCCGCTCTTCGCGTCGACCGCGTCGCGCAGCTGGGGATTCGTCACGTCGACGCCGGTGTCGATCACCGCCACCCGTACGCCCTTGCCCTTGGACTGGCTCCACAGCTCGTCGAGGAGGACGCGCTGCAGGGACCAGGGACGGCCCGGGTACTTGCCGTTGGGGAACTGGCACTGGTCCGAGTACGGGAGGTCGGCCGCCGCCGCGGGGGGCGCGAGGACGACGGGGGTGGTCGTGAGCAGGGCCGCGGCCACCGCGGTCGTCATGCGGAGGGGGGAGGGCATGTGTCGCACGTCCGCGCCCCCTCAGGAACCCTGCGGCTGGCGTGCCGCCGTCGTCGACAGGCGTGGGCCCGTGGGCAGGAACTCCGACCAGGCGGCGGGGATCGGCGCGGGGGCCACCTCCTTGTAGCCCAGCCGGGTCTGGGCCTGTTCGGCCTCCTGCTGGGCCTGTTCGCGCTCCTTGGCCGTCGTACCGATGCCGGCGTCGTCCGTGCCGCTGTCGGCGTTGGACTGCAGTACGTAGCGCAGGCCCGTGTCGGTGACGAGGAAGACGGGGCCGGCCTTGGTCTCCTCGCCCTGGAACTGGCGGTAGAGCTGGCCGGAACCGGGCGTGACGTACGCGCTGGAGGAGCCGGTGGGCAGCTTGGCCGGGAAGTCCGTGCCCGCCCAGGTGCTCAGGGTCGTGGCGCCCGAGCCGGCCTTCACGTCGCGCAGGACGTTGCAGACGGTGCTGCGGCTGCCTGGCGCTCCGGAGGCCTCGTTGACGGGCTGGGGGTCCCCGGTCGGCCAGGTGTACTCCGTGCCGAACGGCTCGCCCGGGACGATCGCGCCGGGGCCCATCTCCTTGGCCTCACCGGCCTGTCCGAGGGAGGCCAGGTCCTTGCTGAACAGCAGGAGCTGGGCGACGAAGGCCGAGACGGGGGCGACCCGGCCGGGCAGCACCACGTAGTACTGGTCCGTGTTGTTGTCGGGCGCCTTGAGCACCATGCCGACCCTGTTGGTCGTCTCGTCCAGCTGACCGGGGGCGTCGGCCGCGGCGCCCACCTGGTCGGTGATCTCGGGGAAGGAGATCCTGTCGCCCCGGTGCAGGGTCTCCAGCCACTCCTTGGACACCTTCTGCGGCTGCCGGTCGGAGCCGACGACGGCGCGCAGCAGCAGTTCGTCGCTCTTGCCGATGGGGTACGACCGTCCGCTCGCGTCCACTACATAGCGGTTGCCGTCCGGGCCTGTGACGTAGAGGAGTTGACCTCCCGTCAGCTTCTCTCCCTTGCCCTCGGTCGCCTTCATGTCGCGGGAGGCGAGGACCAGGGCCGCCTTCTGGATCTCGCCGCCCGCGCTGGGGCGTTCGCAGACCGCCCAGCGCTTCTCGCTGCCCGCTTCGGACGCCGGGGGAAGGCGGTCGGGCCCGTAGGGGATGCCGATGGTGACGCCGTGCGGGATCTTGCCGTTGTCGAGGACGGACTCCTCGACGGTCACCACATCGCCCTGGCCCTCGTCGAGGAGCAGCTTGGCGGACGCCATGTTGAGGACCGGGTGCAGTTGGACCTCCCCGTCGGTCTTCAGGACGACGTAGCGCGTGGTCGAGTCGCTGGCGACGATCACCTTGGCGTTGGGGTCGTTCCAGCCCTTGGGCGCGGTGGGCTTGAACATGCCCCACGCCCCGAAGACGGCGATGACGATCACGCCCACGATGAGGCCGGGAACGATCGCGCGCAGCGGGCGGGGCGCCCCTTCCTCCGAGCCGTCGGGCGATGGCTGCAGGAAGGCCGCGAGCATGCGGCGCTTCGCGAAGGTGTAGGCATTGAGCTGGTCGCGCCGTGATGCCATCTGTGCCTGTCTCTCCCCGTGTTCACTTGGGCTGCGCTCGCCGGGGTGACCTGGTCCCCCGCCTCCGATGTCAGAGCGGCCCCCTACTATGCCTGGTATCCGCGGGGACTTGTGGAGCGGGTAGGGTACTCGGGCCCTCAAGGGCCTTGTGCGGTGCTGGAATTGCAGCGAGTTGTGAGGGAAAACGGGGGATGGAGTGATGGCATCCGGAACGCGCGTCCGGTCTCGTGACCGATCGCGGACACGGGGCTCCTCGGCGCCCCGGCAGACACCGGCGCAGCGGCCGGCCTCGCCGGGCGCGCTTCACTTCAGGGTGCGTTCGGGGCAGGTCGGGACATCTCAGTTGCAACGCTTCGTCCTGTTTGAGATCGCGGCCGCCATCCTGGTTGTCGGATGGGTGATCGACCCAGTGGCCCTGGTGCCTGCGGCCGTCGTCGCCGTCTGCCTGGTGCTGCTCTCCTTCTTCCGTCGGCGCGGCCGCTCCCTGCCCGAATGGCTGGCCACGGCACGGGCGTTGAAAGCACGGCAGCGCCGGGCCGCGAGTACGCCGATACCGGAGGGCACGGAGCCGGGGCTCGCGCCGGCCGTGGAGTGCGACCCGAGCCTGCGGACGTACACGTACGCCGGCCGTGACCGCCGGCCTGTCGGAATCGTCGGGGACGGCACGTTCGTCACCGCGGTCCTGCAGGTGGAGGCCGACGCCACCGCGCTGCGGGCCGAGCGGAGCAGGCAGCCGCTGCCGATCTCCCTGGTGTACGACGCCCTGGAGGTGGACGGGATCCGGCTGGAGTCGGCGCAGGTCGTGCTGCACACCCAGGCCGCGCCCGCGATTCATCTGCCCCAGCAGTCCGTGGCCGTCGCCAACTACGCGCCCCTGCAGGAGCAGACGGGTGCGCCGGCCGTGCGGATCACGTGGATCGCGTTGAAGCTCGACCCTGAGCTGTGCCCGGAGGCCGTGGCCGCGCGCGGGGGCGGTCTCGTCGGGGCGCAGAAGTGCGTCGTGCGTGCCGCCGATCACCTCGCGAGCCGGCTGACCGGAGCCAGATTCCGGGCGACCCTCCTCGACGAGGAGGAACTGACCTCCGCCATCGCCACCTCGGCCTGCGCCAACCCGCTGGTGACGGCGGAGGCCGGGCGGGCGGGGACGCGGGAGCGGCGGACCGAGGAGTCGGGCCGGAGCTGGCGCTGCGACAACCGCAGACACACCACGTACTGGATCCGCCGGTGGCCCACGCTGGGCGGCGAGAGAGCGCCGTCGATGCCGCAGCTCCTCGCTCTCGTGACGGCCGTCCCCGCGCTCGCCACCACCTTCAGCCTCACGCTCACGCGCGGGGAGCGGCAGGAGGTCTCCGTGGCCGGACACCTGCGAGTGACCGGGCGCAGCGACGACGAACTCGTCGCCGCCCGGCGCGCGTTGCAGGGAGCGGCCCGGCACACGGGTACGGGGCTCGCCCGCCTCGACCGGGAACAAGCCCCCGGCATGCTCGCCACTCTGCCCCTCGGAGGTGCCCGGTGACGGCGATGAGCACACGCGTGGGACAGGCGGCCACCGGTCGCGGCGAGCCACCACAACCCTCCGTCCCCGAGCGGGCGCGCGAACTGCTGCGCAGCGGCCTCGGGTTGATCGGCCCGCGGCACGCTCGGCACTCCGTGTCCGTCGACCAACTGGACGCCCTCGCCCTCCCCATCGGGGACGACGGTGTCGTCATCGGCATGGACGCGGAGGGACGGCCCGCGGTGTTGGGGCTCAATCGGCCGACTCCGTACGACATCGTCCTCATCGGTGGGCTGTGGACCGTGCAGGTCCTCGCGCTCAGGGCGGCGGCGACGGGAGCGCGGGTGGCCGTGGAGACGGGGCGCCCGCAGGCCTGGATACAGATGGTGCATGCCATGGGCGGCGGGCAGAACGGACTGGCCGTGTATGACGTCGGACGGGTGCCGCCGCAGGGCACCTCGGCCGGTACGCCCGTGCTGGTGGTGCGGGACTGCGGTATGCGGCCGCCGCGCGGCCGGGTCGTCTCCGGGCCCTGGCAGTCGGTGCTGACCCTGCTGCCGTACCTCAGCCCGGTGGCTCCGCGGCTCGTGCGGCAGGCGCGGCTCGTCGGCGTGCAGCGAATCTCGCCGGACGAGGCGACGGAGCTGGGCCGCACGATGGCGCTGCCGCGGCCCGAGGTGGAGGCCTTGCCCGGCCTCTCCGACGGCCTCACCCTGTGGTGCAGCGATCGCGACCGGCAGTACGTGATGACACAGCCGACGGACGCCGAGACCGGATTGTTGGGTATGCCACGAAGGATGGACTGAGGGTTTGGATTTGCGAACCTCTGAACGGAATCGGGCGGTTTGAACGCGGGTCCCGGGCGGTTCGTTGTTCGCCTTTTGCGCGGTTGTTCGCCACTTCGTCGATCGCGTATGTCACTTCTGAGGCGGAGTGTGACGTAGTGGGTAGGTGCCGAGGGGCGGGCGGGCCTGCCGTGGGGGTTGTTGTGGTGATTAGGCTGGGTGGGGTGCGGCAGGAGAACCCGTGGACGGGTCGGCCGCGTCACAGGGGGAGAGCCGGGCGGATCAGACGGCCTCGGACGACAAGAACGGTCGCCCCAGTACGGCATGACGGTGCTCGACCACACCAGGAGGAATTGTGAACAGCGATCGGGACGGGATCCGCGGGGGCTGGGCCACACCCGGCGATGACCAGTCCGACGCGGAGTCCGCCGTCGAGACGACGGGCGAGTTCACCATCGATTACGCGCCGCCTGCCTGGTATACGCAGAATGCGTCGGGTAGTTCGGAGGAGGCGTCTCCTTCTCCGGTTTCCCCCTCTTCGCCTGCTTCTCCCGCTTCGCCTGCTTATCCCGCTTATCCCGTTTCCCCGGTCGCGGAGGAGGCGGGTACGGCTGAGGGAGCGGCGCCTGCCGCTGACGCCGGTAGTCCTGCCGCTCTGCCCAACCTGCCTGTAGGGGGCAGTTTCCAGGCTCCTTGGGTTGCGCCTGTGCCTCCGGCACCCGTTGCCGAGACTCCTGACGAGGAGGAGGACGCGGAGAACGGGGACCTGGAGAGTGGCGCCACGATGCGGTTCTCCGCTGTCGCTCTTAAGAGGGAGATTCAGGAGCGGGCTACGGAGGCCGAGGGCGGGGAGAGCGGCGACGACGGTTCGGAGGCTGTCGAGGAGTCGGCGGTTGGCGAGGAGTCGGCCGGCGGTGACTCCGTCGATTCGGTTGAGGAGAGCGCTGGGCTTGAGGAGGGGAGCGGCTCCGCCGACTCCGGTGCCTCTGATGGTTCCGATGGCTCTGATGCCTCTGATGGTTCCGATGGCTCTGACGAAGTCGAGGATGTCGTTGGCGCCGGCTCGGACGTTGTGGACGACTCGGATGTCGCTGAGGTGGTGTCGTTCGGGAGTGGGTCGGATGACGGTGGCATCGAGGGCGTAGACGAAGAGGAAGAGGTTGAGGGGGGCGACGCGGGGGCGTCCTCGGAAGGTGTGGCCGAGGGGTCCGACAAGGCGGAGGGCGAAGGCGACGTTGCGGAAGAGTCCGCGGACGTTGTCGGTCTCCCCCGTGTTGATGTCGTTCCCGAGGGTTCCGGTGAGGATGCCGAGGACTCGGACGACGAGGTCAACGACGCTGTTCCCACGGGGGACTTGGAGCCCCAGGACGCGGAGCCCGAGGATGTCCGGCCGGGCGACGATGCCGAGCCGGAGGACGCTCAGCCGGGCCGGGATGAGCCTGCGGACGCGGAACCTCAGGATGCGGGGCCCCAGGACGCCGCGCCTCAGGACGTAGTGCCGGGGCTTGGTTCGGGGGCCGGCGGTGCCGTGCAGGACGCGCCTCCGGCGTGGGCTCCGCCGCCGTTGCCGCAGGGTGGGCTTCCGCCGTTGCCGCCCGCGTATCAGCCTGCCGCGCCTGCTACGGCGGCGCAGTGGCCCGCATCTGCGGAGAACGACAGCCGGGGCGACGACGGACAGACAGGGGGCCCGGCGCAGCCGTCGGTGCCGCCGCAGGGCCAGCAGCCGTTCCAGCCGCAGGCACCGCAGCCCGCGCCTCCGGCTTGGCCTGCTGGTCCGGGTACGCCTGCCGTGCCGGGTCAACGTGCGGATGCGGAGTCTGCGCCCGCTCCGGCCGCCGACTCCGCTCCTTCGGCGCCTGCTGCGGGTGGTTCCGGGGCTGGTTCGGCTCCTGGGCAGGCGGAGGCTCAGGGCTTCCCGCAGTTCGGTACGCCGCCTGGTACGGCACCGAGTCCGCAGGGCGGCAGCCCGGGTACGACACCGGCACCGCAGGGCAACCCCGGCTTCCCGCAGGCCGGGAGCCCGACCGCGCCTCCGGCCGCCCAGGGTGGTTACGGATTCCCGCAGCCGGGTGCCGCGACGACGGCTCCACAGGACAGCTCCGCTCAGCCGCAGCCGCAGCCGCAGGCTCAGGCTCAGGGCGGCTACGGGTTCCCGCAGCCGGGCAACAGCCCCGCTCCTCAGGCGCCGAACATTCCGGCGCAGGGTGCGCCCAACGCCCTTGGACAGGCCGCCGGTTACGGGTTCCCGCAGCCCGGCACGCCCGCAGGCGCCGTCCACTCCGCCGCGCCCCAAGCACCCGGTCAGCAGGCCGGTTACGGATTCCCCCAGCCGGGGAGCCCCGCGCCGGAGACACCCAACAAGCCTGGCCAGCCCGTCGGCGGTTTCCCGCAGCCCGGCACGCCCGCAGGTGCTGCCGTCACTCCCGTTTCCCCCAACTCGTCTGCTCAGCAAGGCGGTTACGGATTCCCGCAGCCGCCCGCTCCTGCCGCTCCTGGACAGCAGGCGCAGGGTGCCGGTCAGCTCCCGGCGCCGGGGCAGCCCGCTGCTCAGCCGCCCGCCGCCGCGCAACCGCAGGCGCAGCCGCCACAGGCGTCCAGCCCGCAGGCCGGGTACGGATTCCCTCAGCCGGGGAACGCCGCTCCGGGCGCGCCCAACAGGCCCGGGCAGCCCGCCGGTTACGGATTCCCGCAGCCCGGCACGCCCACCCCCACCAACCCGGCTGCGCCCAACTCGCCCGCCCAGCAGGGGGGTTACGGGTTCCCCCAGGCGCAGGGTGCCGGCCAGCCCCCGGCGCCGGGGCAGGCCGCCGCACAGCCGCAGCCGCAGCCGCAGCCGCCCCAAGCTCAGCCCCACCCCGGCCAGCCGTACCCGCCGCAGGGCGGCCAACCGCACGTCCCGCACCAGCCGAACCCTCAGGCAGGCACGGACCAGCACCAGCCCGGCGTACCGCACCCGCAGGGCGGCCAGCAGCCGCCCATGCCCCAGCCGGGCCAGCCAGGTCAGCCCGGCGGGCAACCGCCCGTCGACCCCCGTGCCGGTGCCGCCTGGCCGCAGGCCGTGCGGCACGATCAGCGGCAGCCCACGAACCCGGGTGCGCCGCTCGGGTACACGGCGGCCGTTGAGCTGTCGTCGGACCGGCTGCTCAACAACAAGAAGCAGAAGGCGAAGAGCGGTCGCACAGCAGCCGCGTCCTCACGGTTCAAGCTCGGAGGCAAGAAGGAGGAGGCCGAGCGGCAGCGGAAGCTCGAGCTCATCCGGACGCCGGTGCTGTCCTGCTATCGCATCGCCGTCATCAGCCTCAAGGGCGGCGTCGGCAAGACGACCACGACCACCGCGCTGGGCTCCACGCTCGCCAGCGAACGGCAGGACAAGATCCTCGCGATCGACGCCAACCCGGACGCCGGTACGCTCGGCCGCCGCGTGCGCCGCGAGACCGGGGCCACCATCCGTGACCTCGTCCAGGCGATCCCGTACCTCAACTCGTACATGGACATCCGGCGGTTCACCTCGCAGGCGTCCTCGGGGCTCGAGATCATCGCCAACGACGTCGACCCGGCGGTCTCCACGACGTTCAACGACGAGGACTACCGGCGCGCGATCGACGTGCTCGGCCAGCAGTACCCGATCATCCTGACCGACTCCGGTACGGGTCTTCTCTACAGCGCCATGCGCGGCGTACTCGACCTCGCCGACCAGCTCATCATCATCTCGACGCCCTCCGTGGACGGTGCGAGCAGCGCCAGTACGACGCTGGACTGGCTGTCCGCCCACGGATACGCCGACCTGGTGTCGCGGTCCATCACCGTCATCTCCGGAGTGCGTGAGACCGGCAAGATGATCAAGGTGGACGACATCGTCAGCCACTTCGAGACACGGTGCCGCGGCGTGATCGTCGTGCCGTTCGACGAGCATCTGGCGGCGGGTGCCGAGGTCGACCTCGACATGATGCGGCCGAAGGTGCGCGAGGCGTACTTCAACCTCTCGGCGTTGGTCGCCGAGGACATCGCGCGGCACCAGCAGTCGCAGGGCCTGTGGACATCGGACGGCAACCCGCCGCCGGTCGCCGCACCGCCCCTGCCGGGCCAGCACGTCCCCGGCCAGGTCCCGGCGCAGGGCCAGCCGAGCCAGCCTGGTCACGCGTACCCCCAGCACCCGGGCCAGCCGGGCGGCCAGCCGTACCCGCAACAGCCCGGCGCGCAGCCCCAATCCGGCCACCAGCCGGGTGCCCAACCCCCACCCGGTCACCAGCCCGGCCCTCACCCCGGTGCCCAGCCCCAGCCCGGCGGCTACCCCCAGCCGCCCGCGCAACCGGACCACCCCGGCGCACCCCAGGGCTGGCAGCCCCACCCGGGCGGACCGACACCGCCCCAGCCCGGCGGTTACGGATTCCCGCAGCCCGGCCAGGCCGCACAGCCCCAGCCCCAGCCCCAGCCCCAGCCAGGACAACCGCCTCAGCCGCACCCCGGAGGCCCGGCACCCGCGCAACCCCAGCCCAGCCACCCTGGCCACCCCACGCACCCCCAACCGGGCGCCCCGTTCCAACCCCCCGCCCCGGGCCAGCAGTTCCAGCCAGGTCAGCCATTCCAACCGCACCAGCCACCCCAGGGAGACCAAGGCCAGAACCAAGGCCAGGGACAGGGACAGGGACAGAACCAAGGCCAGGGCCAAACCCCACCACCCCCACCCCCGCAGTAACCCAATCGGCCGAATCCCACCCCCCGGTTCCACCCGAAAGGCCCGCCCGTTCCCCAACGGCGCGGGCTCTTCGCGTACGCCCGTATCCGCCCGCGGACGTCCCGACACCGACCCCACCCACGGCCCCCGAAACACCCTCACACCAGCCCCGATCCCCGTCCGATCCCCACCGCCAGGCTGCTACCAGGGCACCTTCACCGGTCTGAACCAATGGTCGCCAAATCCGCGTCAACTCGTTATTTCCGCAGGCCACATGGGGTGTTCCCACCGTTGACGCACGCCGATCGCCACTGATAGACACGCACACCAAACTGCCGGTGATGACGCGAGGTCAGCGAGGTCAGCAGCCATGGACACCCACGACCGGTACAGCCAGTACGACAGAACCAAACGCACCCCCGTCCGCTCCCTCCGCCCCCTCCGCCTCCTCCTGGCCGCGGCCACCGCCGCCCTCACCCTCACAGCCGCCCTCACCACCCCTCTCAACCCGGCACCCCAGCAGGCCCGGGCGGCGGAGGACGGCAAAGACGTCCTCACCGTCGCCGTGGCGCAGAGCGTCGACTCGCTGAGCCCGTTCCTGGCGACGCGGCTGGTCAGTACGAGCATTCACCGGCTCATGTACGAGTACCTGACCAACTACGACCCGAAGGACAACCACGCGGTCCCGGGCCTGGCCACCAAGTGGGAGCCGTCCGCCGACAAGCTCACCTGGACGTACACGATCCGTGACAACTCCAAATGGTCGGACGGCAAGCAGGCCACCGCCGAGGACGCGGCGTGGACGTTCAACAAGATGATGACCGACGAGGGCGCGGCCACCGCGAACGGCAGCTTCGTCGCGAACTTCCGCAAGGTCACCGCCCCGAGCCCCACCAAGCTCGTCATCGAACTGAAGAAGCCGCAGGCCACGATGGCCGCGCTGGACGTACCGATCGTGCCGAAGCACGTGTGGGAGAACGTCGGCGACTTCTCGAAGTTCAACAACGACAAGACGTTCCCCATCGTCGGCAACGGACCGTTCGTCATCACCGACTACGCCCCCGACAGCTTCGTACGGCTGAAGGCCAACACGTCCTTCTGGCGTGGGGCCCCGAAGTTCGACGAACTGGTCTTCCGCTACTACAAGGACCAGGACGCCGCCGTCGCCGCCCTGCGCAAGGGCGAGGTCTCCTTCGTCGCGGGCGCTCCCGCCCTGACGCCGGCGCAGGCCGCGTCCCTCAAGGGCGAGGAGAACATCAAGGTCAACGATGCGCCCGGCCGCCGTTTCTACGCGCTCGCGACCAACCCGGGCGCGCGGGCCAAGAACGGCGAGAAGTTCGGCGACGGTCATGAGTCGCTGCTCGATCAGAAGGTCCGTCAGGCGCTGTTCATGTCCGTGGACCGCAAGACCATCATCGACAAGGTCTTCCAGGGCCATGCGGTCGAGGGCGAGGGCTATATCCCGCCGCGCTTCTCGACGTATCACTGGAAGCCGACGGATGGTCAGAAACTGTCGTACGCCCCGAACAAGGCGAATCAGCTCCTCGACCAGGCGGGCTACAAGAAGAACGCCGACGGCAAGCGGGTCGGCAAGGACGGCAAGCCGATCAACTACCGCATTCTGTGCCACGCAACCGACCCCCAGGACAAGGCAGTTGGCAAGTACCTCCAGGAGTGGTGGGGCGAGCTCGGCATCGGCGTCACCCTCAACTGCCTGGACAACGTGACCGACCCATGGCTGGCCGGTGAGTACGACCTCGCCTTCGACGGCTGGTCCGTCAACCCCGACCCGGACTTCGTCCTGTCCATCCACACCTGCGCCGCACTCCCGGCCACCCCCAAGGACACCGGCGCGACGGACAACTTCATCTGCGACAAGCAGTACGACGAGCTGTACGAGAAGCAGCTCGCCGAGTACGACCCCGCCAAACGGGCGGACCTCGTCAAGCAGATGGAGTCGCGGCTGTACGACACCGGGTACATGAACGTCATGGCGTACCCGAACGCGGTCGAGGCCTATCGCACCGACCAGATCGAGTCGATCATGACGATGCCTCAGGACGCGGGGAACATCTACGGCCAGGACGGCTACTGGGGCTGGTGGTCGGCGACTCCGGCCGCCGACGGCGAGGCTGCCTCCGAGGAGTCGAGCTCCGCGGGCGTCATCATCGGCATCGTCGCGGGGGTCGTGGTCCTGGCGGGCGCCGGGGCGTTCTTCACGATGCGCCGTCGTGCCACTACCGAAGACCGCGAATGACCAACGAGTGAGAGTCCCACGACTGAGATGACCGCTGAAGCGACACCCTCGCTGGTCGAGAAGACCGACGGCCCCGCCGAGGCCGGGCCGTCGGTCCGCGGGCCACGGGCGCGCACGAGAACCGCGTATCTGCGGTATGTGGCGGGCAAGGTGGGCGGCGCCGCCGTCTCGCTGCTCGCCGTCCTCGTCACCAGTTTCTTCCTCTTCCGGCTGATCCCCGGCGACCCGGTGAAGTACATGACGGGCGGGCGCCAGGTGTCCGCCGAGCAACTCGCCACCTACCGGCGGGAGTTCGGCCTTGATCTGCCGCTGTGGCAGCAGTTCACGGAGTACTGCGGCAAGGCGCTCACCGGCGATCTCGGCACCTCGTACCAGTTCAACGCACCCGTCATCGACAAGATCACCGAGGCGCTGCCGAACACGCTGCTGCTCACCGGCACGGCGTTCGTCCTCTACACGGCGCTCGGCGTCTTCCTCGGTACGCGTGCCGCCTGGCGCCACGGCAGGCTCGGCGACCGGCTCAACACCGGTCTGGCGCTGACCCTTTACTCGATTCCGTCGTTCTGGCTGGGGCTGCTGCTCATCATCGTCTTCTCGGTGGGCATCGGCCCGATTCCGGGCCTCTTCCCGACCGGCGGCATGGAGTCGGGCGGCGAGGAGGGTTTCGCGTACGTCCTCGACGTCGCCCATCACCTGGTCCTGCCGGTGATCACGCTGGTCGCGGTGGAGTACGGGCAGACCCTGCTCGTCACACGGTCCGCGCTGCTGGACGAGATGGGCAGCGACTATCTGACGACCGCGCGGGCCAAGGGACTTCGGGACGATCTCGTACGCCGTCGCCATGCCGTGCCGAACGCGATGCTGCCGACCGTGACGCTGATCTTCGTCAATCTCGGGCGGACCGTCGCGGGTGTGATCCTCGTCGAGACCGTCTTCTCCTGGCCGGGCCTCGGCGGGCTCTTCTACCAGGCGCTGAGCGTGCCCGATCTCCCCCTGGTCCAGGGGCTGTTCTTCATCTTCGCGGCGGCGGTGATCGTGATGAACACGCTGGCCGACCTGATCTATCCGCTGCTCGACCCCCGGGTGGGCCGATGACAACCGAAGCAACTCCCCCGCCTCAGGCTGCGAAGGCGAGTCCGCGCGCACTCGCCCGGCAGCGCCGCCGTCACTCGGCAGCCCGCTTCTGGAAGCAGTACCGTTCGCACCGCGCCGGTCTCTTCGGGCTGGCCGCCCTCGTGCTCTTCGCGCTGGTCGCGCTGACCGCGCCGCTGACCATCGGCTCCGATGTGCAGAGCGTGACGGACGCGCCGGGCGGGCCGCTGGAGAGTCCGAGTGCCGAATTCCCGCTGGGCACGGACCAGTTCGGGCGCAGTCTGCTCGGTCTTGTGGTCTGGGGCTCGCGGGTCTCGCTGCTCGTGGGGCTGCTCGCGGCCGTGCTTTCGGTGGCGATCGGGGCACTCATCGGGATCACCGCCGGGCACTTCCGGGGCTGGTACGCGACCGTGCTGATGCGGATCACGGATTGGTTCCTGGTCATGCCGACGCTGGTGCTCGCGATCGCGCTCGCCACCGTGATGTCCCGTTCGCTCAGCACGATCATCCTGGCGATCGGCGTCACGACCTGGCCGACCACAGCCCGGCTGGTGCGCGCGCAGACTCTGGCCGTGGAGTCGCGGCCGTACATCGAACGCGCCAGGGCGCTCGGCGGCGGTCACTGGCACATCATGTCCCGCCATGTCCTGCCGAACGTCATGCCGCTGGTGCTGGCCCAGACGACGCTGATCATCTCCTCCGCGATCCTCGCCGAGGCCACGCTGGCATTCCTCGGGCTCGGCGATCCGACGGTGGTCTCCTGGGGCGGGCTGCTCCAGGACGCGCGGGAGGCGGGCGCGGTCAGTTCCGGGAAGTGGTGGTACCTCGTCCCGCCGGGTATCGCGATCGCCGTCGTCGCCCTCGCGTTCACGCTGTGCGGGCGTGCGGTCGAGTCCGTTCTCAACCCCAGGCTGGGGGTGGCCCGTTGAGGCTTCTGGAGGTACGCGACCTGGAAGTGACGTACGCAGGTGGGGCCGCCGCCGTGCGCGGGGTGAACCTCACCGTGGACGCGGGCCAGAAGCTCGGCCTCGCGGGTGAGTCGGGCTGCGGGAAGTCGACGCTGGCGCTCGCGCTGCTGCGGCTGCTGCCGTCCGGGACGCGGGTGTCCGGGGAGATTCTCCTGGACGGCGAGGACGTGCTGGGCATGAAGTGGGGGCGGGTACGGGCGGTCCGGTGGGCCGGTGCCTCGATCGTGTTCCAGGGCGCGATGCACTCGCTCAACGCCGTGCACCGCGTCGGCGACCAGATCGCCGAGCCGATCCTGCTGCACAGGAAGGCGACGCCCGCGGGCGCCCGCAAGAAGGCCGGCGAACTCCTGGAGCACGTGGGCCTTCCGGCGGCACGCGCGTCCGCGTACCCGCACGAGCTGTCGGGCGGCCAGCGCCAACGCGTCATGATCGCGATGGCGCTGGCCTGCGATCCCCGCCTGATCATCGCGGACGAGCCGACCACGGCGCTCGACGTGATGATCCAGGCGCAGATCCTCCGCCTCATCGAACAGCTCGTCGCCGAACAGGACCTGGGCCTCATCATGATCAGCCATGACCTCGCGGTCCTCTCCGACACCTGCGACCGGCTCGCGGTGATGTACGCGGGCCGGGTGGTGGAGGAAGGCCCGGCGCAGTCGGTCTACGAGAACGCCCACCATCCGTACGCCCGGGCTTTGTCGGCAGCGTTCCCCCGAATCGGCGACCCTGCCTCGCGCTTCGCGCCACGCGGCCTGCCGGGCGACCCTCCGGATCCGGCTGCGCTGCCCTCCGGCTGCACGTTCCATCCACGCTGCCCGGAGGCCCTGGACATGTGCGCCACGGAGGACCAGCCGCTGCGCGACGCGGGCCCGGCACGCCGAGCGGCGTGCGTCCACGTGAGGGCGCCGGGGCCGGCCGGGCCCGACGGACAGTCCGGCGCGGCGTCGGCCGAGGCCGCCAGCTCACCCGCCGCAGGCGAAGCCGTCGGAGAACCCGCCGGAGATGCCGCCGGAGAAGCGAGGAGCAGTACGCCATGACGAGCACCACTCCTCCCCCGCCCTCCAGGACGGCGCCCCTCCTCAGCGCCGAAGGTCTGCACGTCACCTTCCCCGGTCGCCACGGCGCAGCCCAGGCCCGGGCCGTCGACGGGGTCGACCTCGACATCCGGCCCGGGGAGATCGTCGCGCTGGTCGGGGAGTCGGGCTGCGGCAAGACGACGCTGGCGCGCTCGCTGCTCGGGCTCGTTCCGCCGACCGCGGGCCGGGTCACGTTCGCGGGCAGGCCCCTCGAGTACTCCTCGCGGGCTCTCAAGGCGTACCGCAGACGCGTTCAGCTGGTCCTTCAGGATCCGAGCGGCTCGCTCAATCCGCGGCACACGGTGTACGACGCGGTGGCGGAGGGCCTGCGTATCCACAGGTACGCGGGTGACGAGCGGGCGGCGGTCGCCGAGGCCCTCTCCCGAGCCGGGCTGCGTCCACCCGAGCGCTTCTTCCTCCGCTACCCGCACGAACTGTCCGGCGGCCAGCGGCAGCGCGTCGTCATCGCGGGCGCGCTCGTCCTGGAGCCCGAACTCATCGTCGCCGACGAGCCGGTGGCCTCCCTCGACGCCTCCGTACGCGGCGAGATCCTGGCCCTCCTACTACGTCTGCGCACCGAACTCGGCCTGTCCGCCCTCGTGGTGACGCACGACCTCGGCCTCGCGTGGAACATCGCCGACCGGGTCGCGGTGATGTACCTGGGCCGGATCGTGGAGACGGGACCGGTGGAGCAGGTCCTGACGGCACCCCAACACCCGTACACCCAGGCCCTGTTGTCCGTCCTGCCGGAGGCACCCGGCGATCCGGTGGTCCTCACCGGCGAACCCCCGGACCCCTCCCGCATCCCCTCCGGCTGCCGCTTCCACGCCCGCTGCCAGATCCTCGCGAGCGGCGAGGCCGAACGCGCCTCAGTCGCGGACGCCTGCCGCGAACAGGACCTGCCGGTACTGGCCGGAGCCGGCCGGACCCAGGTGGCCTGCCACTGGGCACGGGTCGTCCGGACGGAGGCCGTGGAGCAGGTGCGGCCGTAGTCGAGTGGTCGATACGTGGCTGGGGGCGTCCGGTGCCCTCACCGGCACCGGACGCCCCCAGCCACGTACAACAGCCGCCTACTCCCCCTCGTACGCCTCCACCAGCTCCCGGCAGCGCTTCACGTCCTGAGCCATCGTCTCCAGCAGCCCCTCGATGGAGTCGAACTTGGCCTGCCCGCGGACGAAGGCCAGGAAGTCGACCGCGACATGCAGGCCGTACAGGTCGAGTCCGACGCGGTCGATGGCGTACGCCTCGACGGTCCGCTCCGTGCCCTCGAACTGCGGGTTCGTGCCGACGGAGATCGCGGCGGGCATGGCCTCGCCCTGGGTGTGCAGCCAGCCGGCGTAGACGCCGTCGGCGGGGATCGCGGTGTGCGGGAGCGTCTCGACGTTGGCGGTCGGGAAGCCCAGCTCACGGCCGCGCTGGGCACCGCGTACGACGACGCCCTCGACCCGGTGCGGGCGGCCCAGGATCTCGCGCGCGCCCTCGACGTCGCCCTCGGCGACGAGCCGTCGGGTCAGCGTGGAGGAGAAGGGCTCGCCGCCCCCGGCCGCGCCGGTCACGTACAGGTCGACGACCTCGACCTCGAAGTCGTACGTCTTCCCCTGCTCGGTCAGGAACGCCACGTTCCCGGCGGCCTTGTGGCCGAAGCGGAAGTTCGGGCCCTCCACGACGGCCTTGGCGTGCAGCTTGTCGACGAGGACCTTGACGACGAAGTCGGCGGGCGAGAGCTTCGAGAACTCGGTGGTGAAGGGCAGGATGAGCACGGCGTCGACACCCAGGTCCGCCATCAGTTCGGCTCGGCGGTGGTGCGGGGCGAGCAGCGGCGGGTGGCTGCCGGGGCGCACGACCTCGCTCGGGTGCGGGTCGAACGTCACGACCACGGACGGAACGCCCAGCTCACGTGCCCGCTCCACGGCATGCCGGATGATCAGCTGATGCCCGCGGTGCACGCCGTCGTACGAGCCGATGGTGACGACGCTGCGCCCCCAGTCCTGGGGGATGTCCTCCAAGCCACGCCAGCGCTGCACTGTGACCGCTCCTCGTAGAACCCGTGTCCGTATTGGCTGCGTACCGATCGCCTCATACGCAGGTCTCTCATACGCAGGTCCCAGGGTGCCATGCCGCACCCCCTCGCCCCGCATCGGCATGGGCCCTGTGACAGGCCGCACCCCGCCGGTCAGTCCCGGTCAGCCGAAGACGGCCAGGCTTTTCGCCTTGCCCTTCTGCTCCTCCACCAGCGCGAGGAACCGCCCCTCGGGATCGAACACCCCGACGGTGCCGGCCCCCGCGTACACCTCGGGCATCTCGAGCCGGACCCCGTTCGTCAGCAGCCGTGCCCTCTTCGCGTCCACGTCCCAGCGCGGGAACGCGGCCGCGGCGGCCTCCGCCAGAGGCATCACGGTCAGCTCCTGCTGGAGCTGGTCGAGCGTGCGCGCGGAGTCGAGCTTGTAGGGGCCGACACGGGTGCGGCGCAACGCCGTCAGATGGCCGCCGACACCCAGGTCGGCGCCGAGGTCGCGGGCCAGCGCACGGATGTACGTCCCCGAGGAGCAGACCACCGAGACGACCAGGTCCAGTACGGGCGTGCCGTCCTCGGCGACGGCGCCCCGGACGTCGTACACGGAGAAGGAGGAGACCTTGACCGGCCGGGCCGGGATCTCGAAGTCCTCACCCTCGCGGGCCCGCTTGTACGAGCGCACCCCGTCGATCTTGATGGCGCTGACCTTGGACGGCACCTGCATGATGTCGCCGGTGAGCTTGGCGATCCCGGCGTCGATGGCGTCCCGGACGATACCCGAGGCGTCGGCGGAGGCCGTGATGTCACCTTCGGCGTCATCGGTGACGGACGTCTGCCCGAGCCGAATCGTGCCCAGGTACTCCTTCTCGGTCAGCGCGAGATGGCCGAGAAGCTTGGTCGCCTTTTCCACGCCGAGGACGAGGACGCCCGTCGCCATGGGGTCGAGGGTTCCGGCGTGTCCGACGCGGCGTGTCTTCGCGATCCCGCGCATCTTGGCGACCACGTCGTGCGAAGTGAAGCCCGACGGCTTGTCGACGATGACCAGGCCGTCGGGCGTCCGGTTGTTCTTCTGGGTCATGCCGGGGCGTCGCCGTCCGTCTCTGGCGTCTCGTCCTCTTCGTCCGGCTTCTTGTACGGATCCGCGTCACCCGCGAAGCTGGCGCCGGCCGAGACCTCGCGTACCTTCGCGTCCGAGGCCCGTGCCTTGTCGAGCAGGTCCTCGATGGTCTTGGCGGTGTCCGGCAGGGCGTCCGCCACGAAGCTCAGGGTCGGCGTGAACTTCACGCCCGCCGCAGCCCCGACGGCCGAGCGGAGCACGCCCTTGGCGCTCTCCAGGCCGGCTGCCGCCTCCGCCCGCTCCTCGTCGTCCCCGTACACCGTGTAGAAGACGGTCGCCTCCCGCAGATCCCCGGTGACCCGGGTGTCCGTGATGGTGACGTGGGTACCGAGCCGCGGGTCCTTGATCCCGCGCTGCAGCTTCTGGGCCACCACCTCTCGGATGAGGTCCGCCAGCCTCTTCGCCCGCGCGTTGTCGGCCACTGGTCCGTCTCCCTCTTTCTTGCCTGTTCCGCGTATCCGCGTGTGCCGCGGGTGTCCGCGTGCACAGTCCATCGTCGTGCACGGTCAGTCGTCGTCGCCGTGCAGCCGCCGTCGTACGGACAGCAACTCCACCTCCGGCCGGCCGGCGACCATGCGCTCGCACCGGTCCAGTACGTCCGTCAGATGCCCCGTGTCTCCCGAGACCACCGCAAGGCCGATCTCGGCCCTGCGATACAGATCCTGATCGCCCACTTCCGCCACGCTCACCGCGAACTTGCGCTGGAGCTCCGCCACGATCGGCCGGACGACGGAACGCTTCTCCTTCAGCGACCGTACGTCGCCGAGAAGCAGATCGAAGGACAGAGTCCCCACGTACATGTGTGTGTCCGGATGTCCCGCCGGTACGGGGTAGATGACCCGCCAAGCTCTTGGCAGGGACGTCGAGAACGGTACAACGGGGGGCCGGTTCGGCTCGACGGGGTTTTCGCCCCCGCCGCCCCTACCCGTCCCGGGGTCGGCCCCGGACCCCGCTGAGGGCTGCACCCCCAGACCCCCTTCGGGGCTTCGCCCCGGACCCCGTTTCGGGGGCCAGCCCCCGGACCCCCGCTCCTCAAACGCCGGAGGGGCTGATTTTCAGCCCGTCGTGGGGGTCCCCCCGCTCGAGCGAAGCCGAGAGTGGGGGAGTTTGAGGACGAGGCCGTTCAGGCCGATACGGGGGTCTGGGGGCGGAGCCCTCAGGAAACGGGAAGGTTGGCCGGCGGAACCCCGCCGGCCAACCTCAGGCACCCGTGTTATCCGCGGGGCTTCTCCCGCATCTCGTACGTCGCGATGACGTCATCGATCTTGATGTCGTTGAAGTTGCCGAGGTTGATACCGCCCTCGAACCCTTCGCGGATCTCGGTGACGTCGTCCTTGAAGCGACGCAGACCGGAGATGGTGAGGTTCTCCGCGATGACCTTGCCATCGCGCAGCAACCGCGCCTTGGTGTTGCGCTTGACCTCGCCGGAGCGGACCAGCACACCGGCGATGTTGCCCAGCTTGGACGAGCGGAAGACCTCGCGGATCTCCGCCGTGCCGAGCTCGACCTCTTCGTACTCCGGCTTGAGCATGCCCTTGAGGGCCGCCTCGATCTCCTCGATGGCCTGGTAGATCACCGAGTAGTAGCGGACGTCGACGCCCTCGCGCTCCGCCATCTGCGAGGCACGACCGGCCGCGCGGACGTTGAAGCCGATGACGATGGCGTCGGAGCCGGTCGCCAGGTCGATGTCCGACTCGGTGACCGCACCCACACCACGGTGCAGGACACGGATGTCGACCTCTTCACCGACGTCGAGCTGGAGCAGCGAGGACTCGAGAGCCTCCACCGAACCGGACGCGTCGCCCTTGATGATGAGGTTGAGTTCCTGCACCAGACCGGCCTTGAGGGCCTCGTCCAGGTTCTCCAGGGAGAACCGGACACCCCGGCGGGCGAAGTTGGCGTTCCGCTCACGAGCGGCACGCTTCTCTGCGATCTGACGGGCCGTACGGTCCTCGTCGACGACGAGGAAGTTGTCGCCGGCGCCCGGGACGTTGGTGAGACCCAGGACCAGGACGGGGGTCGACGGACCCGCTTCCTCGACGTTGTTGCCGTTGTCGTCGAGCATCGCCCGGACACGGCCGTACGCGTCGCCGACCACCATCGTGTCGCCGATGCGCAGCGTGCCGCGCTGGACCAGGACCGTCGAGACGGCACCACGGCCGCGGTCGAGGTGGGACTCGATCGCAATACCCTGCGCGTCCTGCTCCGGGTTGGCCCGCAGGTCGAGCGAGGCGTCCGCGGTGAGGACCACGGCCTCCAGCAGGTTCTCGATGTTGAGGCCCTGCTTGGCGGAGATGTCGACGAACATCGTGTCGCCGCCGTACTCCTCGGCCACCAGACCGAACTCGGTGAGCTGACCGCGCACCTTGGTCGGGTCGGCACCCTCGACGTCGATCTTGTTGACCGCGACCACGATCGGCACACCGGCCGCCTTGGCGTGGTTCAACGCCTCGATCGTCTGGGGCATCACACCGTCGTTGGCCGCCACCACGAGGATCGCGATGTCGGTCGACTTGGCACCACGGGCACGCATGGCGGTGAACGCCTCGTGACCCGGGGTGTCGATGAAGGTGATCCTGCGCTCTTCTTCGTTGACCTGGGTGGCGACCTGGTACGCACCGATGTGCTGCGTGATACCGCCGGCCTCGCCCGCGACGACGTTCGTCTTGCGGATGGTGTCGAGCAGTCGGGTCTTACCGTGGTCGACGTGACCCATGACGGTCACGACCGGCGGACGCGGCGCGAGGAACTCCTCGCCGCCCTCGTCCTCGCCGAACTCGATGTCGAAGGACTCGAGCAGCTCGCGGTCCTCCTCCTCCGGGCTGACGATCTCGACGACGTAGTTCATCTCGCCGGCGAGCAGCTGGAGGGTCTCGTCGGAGACGGACTGCGTGGCAGTGACCATCTCGCCGAGGTTCATCATCACGGCGACGAGCGACGCCGGATTGGCGTTGATCTTCTCCGCGAAGTCGGTGAGGGACGCACCGCGCGACAGGCGGACGGTCTGTCCGTTGCCGCGAGGCAGCATCACGCCGCCGACCGACGGGGCCTGCATGGCCTCGTACTCCTGGCGCCTCTGCCGCTTCGACTTGCGGCCACGACGCGCGGGACCGCCGGGACGACCGAAGGCGCCCTGCGTGCCACCACGGCCACCGGGACCACCCGGACGACCGCCGAAGCCGGGACGGCCACCGCCGCCACCGGGACCACCCGGACGACCGGCGAAACCGCCGCCACCGCCACCGGGGCCACCGGGACGACCGGCGAAACCGCCACCGCCACCGGGGCCACCGGGACGACCGGCGAAGCCGCCGCCACCGGGACGACCGCCGCCGCCACCGCCGGGACGACCGCCGCCACCGGGACCGCGGCCACCGGGGCCACCGCCGCCGGGACGCGGGCTACCGGCAGCCGGACGCTGCGGCATCATTCCGGGGTTCGGACGGTTGCCGCCGGGGCCGCCACCGGGACGCGGAGCGCCACCGGGACCACCCTGCGGACGAGGCATGCCGCCCGGAGTCGGACGGTTGCCGCCGGGGCCGCCGCCGGGACGCGGAGCGCCACCGGGACCACCCTGCGGACGAGGACCACGGTCCTGGCCCGCGCCCTGGGGACGCGGAGCACCCGGGGCACCGGGGCCGCCAGGTCCACCGGGGCCAGGACGTGCACCGCCCGGACGGGGCGCCTGCGGGCGCGCCATACCGGTGGAGCCACCAGAGGTGAACGGGTTGTTGCCCGGACGCGGGCCGGCCGGACGGCCACCCGGACGCGAGCCCTGACCACCCGGACGCGGAGCGCCCTGACGGTCACCGCGGTCACCACGGCCCTGACCGCCGCCCTGAGCGGGACCACTCGGACGAGCGCCCGGCTTCGGGGCACCCGGACGGGCACCACCCGGACGCGGACCTGCGGGAGCCGCGGGACCTGAGGATGCCGCAGGTGCCGCGGGTGCCGCAGGAGGCGCCGTGAACTCGGGCGCGGCCGGAGCCGGAGACGCCGGAGCGGGCTTCGGCGCGGGCGGCTTGGGACCCGGCGTCGGACGCGGACCCGGAGTGACCGGCCCACCGGCCGGAGCCGCGGGCCTCTCCGCGGCCGGTGACTTCGGGGCCGGCGGACGCGGGGCAGCCGGACGGGCGGCCTGCGCCGGAGAGGGGGAGGCCGGCCTGGCGGGCGCGGCCTTGCGCGGGGCGGGCTTGCCGCCGCCGTTGCCCTGCTGGAGGGCGTCAGTCAGTTTGCGTACTACGGGCGCTTCGATCGTCGAAGACGCAGAACGGACAAATTCACCGAGTTCTTGGAGCTTGGCCATGACGACCTTGCTCTCAACCCCGAACTCCTTGGCGAGTTCGTATACCCGGACCTTAGCCACTTCGCTCCTTTTAGGTCCGGGTTGCGTCCGGACCGTCGCTACTTCATGGGCGTACTCATCGCGTGCTCATCGAGTGCTCATCGCAATCTCGACCTACTTCCAACTCGCGGGGTACCAGGGCCGCACGGGGTTCCGTGCGACACGTCTTACGGTGTTGCCTTCTCGGCAACGGTCTTCTCGACGGCTAGGCGCAACGCCTTTGTGTCGAGCGGTCCCGGGGCACGCAGCGCCCGTGGGAACGCCCGGCGGCGCACCGCCAGATCGAGACAGACCAGGGCGGGGTGTACATAGGCACCCCGGCCGGGCAGCGTACCGCGATGATCGGGGACGCAGGCGCCCTCGATCGCCACGATGCGCAGCAGATCGTCCTTGGCCGCTCGCTCCCGGCACCCCACACACGTGCGCTCAGGGCATGCTCGGGCTGACGTCCGGCCAGACACAATCAAGTCTACCTCCCCGCACCGACCTCACCCCTTTGGGGCATGAATCGAACGGTTGCCGCGTATAAAACTGTCGTGATCTCAGCGACCGGGAGGCGTGATCTATTCCCCCCGCTGGTCCCCGGCCTGCTCACCGGTCTGTTCCGTGTCCGGACGGATGTCGATCCGCCAGCCGGTCAGCCGGGCGGCGAGCCGGGCGTTCTGCCCTTCTTTGCCGATGGCCAGGGACAGTTGGTAGTCGGGCACCGTCACGCGCGCGGAGCGGGCGGCGAGGTCGACGACCTCGACCTTGGAGACCCGGGCCGGGGAGAGCGCGTTGGCGACCATGTCGGCCGGGTCGTCGGACCAGTCGACGATGTCGATCTTCTCGCCGTTCAGTTCGGCCATGACATTTCGCACACGGCCGCCCATGGGCCCGATGCAGGCACCCTTGGCGTTCAGGCCCGAACGGGTGGACCGGACAGCGATCTTCGTACGGTGCCCCGCCTCCCGGGCGATGGCGGCGATCTCGACGGATCCGTCGGCGATCTCCGGCACCTCGAGGGCGAAGAGCTTCTTCACCAGATTGGGGTGCGTCCGGGAGAGTGTCACCGAGAGCCCACGCACACCCTTGGCCACCCGGACGACGTACGACCTCAGCCGCATCCCGTGCTGATACGTCTCGCCGGGAACCTGCTCCTGCACCGGCAGGATGGCCTCCAGCTTGCCGATGTCCACGAGTACGTTCTTCGGGTCGCGGCCCTGCTGGACGACGCCGGTGACGATGTCGCCCTCGCGGCCCACGTACTCGCCGAGCGTCGCGTCGTCCTCGGCGTCCCGCAGGCGCTGCAGGATGACCTGCTTGGCGGTGGTGGCGGCGATGCGGCCGAAGCCGGTCGGGGTGTCGTCGAACTCGCGGGGCTCCTGGCCCTCTTCGAGGTCCTCGGGGTCCTCCTTCGCCCACACGGTCACATGGCCGGTCTCGCGGTTGAGCTCCACGCGTGCGTGGCGGCGGCTTCCCTCGGTGCGGTGATACGCGATGAGGAGGGCCGATTCGATCGCTTCGACCAGCAGGTCGAAGGAGATCTCCTTCTCCCGTACCAAGCCCCGCAGGGCACTCATGTCGATGTCCACGGCTACGCCTCCTCTTCCTTCTTGTCCTTGCGGCTGAACTCGACCTGGACGCGCGCCTTGGCGATGTCCTCAAAGGCGAGCCTTCTGGCGGTGGCCTTGCGCCCCTTCACACCGGGCACTTCGAGGTCCACGCCCTCGTCGTCCACCTCGAGGATCCGGGCGAGAAGCTCGCCCCCCTCGGTCAGCTGGAACCTCACCAGCCGGCCGGTGGCGCGTACGTAGTGACGGTGTTCCCTGAGCTCGCGCTCCGCACCTGGGGTTCCCACTTCGAGGGTGTACTCGCCCTCGCCCATCGCGTCCGTCTCGTCGAGCTTCGCCGAGAGCACGCGGCTCACTTCGGCGATCTGGTCGAGGTCGGCACCTTCGTCGGAATCGACGACGACGCGCAGCACACGCTTACGCCCGACCGAGTCCACTTCGATCTCCTCGAGATCGAGTCCCTGGGAGCTGACGAGCGGTTCCAGCAGTCCTCGCAGCCTCTCGCTCTGGGTGGTGCTCATCCGGGTGACTCCTCGGCCGCGTGTGCTGTTGTGGGTAGGTCGCGTGTCAGGTCAAAGGGTATCGGGTCCAGGAGGGTGTTGCGTTCCACCGGCATCACCGCGGGTTACCTTGATCCGGGGCAGGCGCACCCGGAACTCCGGTCGCCGCCCTTCCTTTCGTACGAGCCTGCCGAGGACGTCTGCCTTGTCGTTCACCCCGCCGTCGCGCTCGCCCTCGGGGCCGCGCCGAAGGAGCCTGCTCGCCTCAGCCGCCGGTGCGGGAGCCGCGCTGCTCACCGGCTGCTCCGCCTCCGACTCCTCCTCCGAGACCACCAAGGGGAGCACTTCCGCCGCCGATCGGGCACGCGCGCGCGCGGCACGCGACAGCGAGGGGCTCGCGGCGCGGTACGAGGCCGTGCTCGCCGCGCATCCGGCGCTGGCGGCGCGGTTGTCGCCGCTGCGGGCGGAGGTCGTACGGCATGCGGAGGCGTTCGGGGGCGGGAAGCGGGCGTCTGCCACACCCAGTGCCTCGGCGTCTTCGGCTTCTTCGTCTCCCGCTGCTTCCGCGAGTGCTCCGGCCGCAGGCGTTCCGGCCCGCGAGGAGGACGCCCTCGCCGAACTGGCCTCGGCCGAGCGGGCGTTGGCGGACCGGCGTACGAAGGCGCTGGAGGAGGTGCCGGGAGAGCTGGCTCGGCTGCTGGCCTCGGTGGCGGCGGCCGGTGCGGTGCACGTGTACTTGTTGGCGGAGGGTAGGAAGTGAGCGGGTCTCAGAGTTCCTGGAGTTCCGGGGAGGCGGCGGCCTTGGTCGAGCTGAAGGCCGTGCAGGCCGCGCTGCGTGCCGAGCATGCCGCGGTGTACGGGTACGGGGTCGTGGGCGGAAAGGTGGGCGAGGAGCGGCAGGCTGAGGCGCAGGCGGCGTACGACGCGCATCGGGCCCGGCGCGACGGGCTCGTGCGGGCCGTGCGGGACCTGGACGGGAAGCCGGAGTCGGCGGCGGCCGCGTACGCGTTGCCGTTCCCGGTGACCGACGCGGACGCGGCTGTGCGGCTCGCCGTCGAGTTGGAGGAGCGGGTGGCCGGTGTGTACTCGGATGTCGTACGGGCCGCCGAAGGTGCGCGGCGGCGCGATGCCGCTCAGGCCTTGCGGGAGGCGGCGGTGCGGGCGGCACGCTGGCGTGGCGGGAGCGTAGCCTTCCCTGGTCTCGCCGAACGGGCCGCCCCGGCCGCGGTGCCGACAACACCCCGCACGTAACAGTCGTTCACGTCGAGCACGTCGGAAGGGAACACTCGCGTATGGCTTTCGAACCGCCGCAGCGGCTCGTCAGGGCGCTCGGCGAGTCGTCACCGGCCGGTGACGACTGGTTGGAGAAGCTGCCCGAGACGGCTCGACAAGCCGTCGCGGTACGCGAGTTGACCGTGGAGCGGGTGCAGGTGCCCGGCGGGCGCAGCAGTCTTGTGGTGCTGGTGCGGCTGCCGGACGGAACCCCCGCCGTCCTCAAGCTCGCGCCGCCGCGAGCGCGGCCGGAGAGCGAGCGGGCCGCGCTCGCGCACTGGGACGGACGGGGCGCGGTACGGCTCCTCGAGTCCTCCGGGCTCCCCTCGACCAGTGGTGTGCTGCTCCTGGAGCGGCTGCATCCCGACCTGTCCGTGCGGTCGTTGCCCGAGGCGAAGTCGATGCTGGAGGCGGCCGGGACGCTGCGGCGGCTGTGGGTCGAGCCGCCTGCCGGGTACGCCTTCGAGACCGTGGCCGAGCGGACGGGACGGCAGGCCGATGCGATGCGGGCGAGTGCCGACGCGGAGGCGCTGCCGCTGGTCGACGCGGCGCTCGCGGCCCGTGAGCAGTTGCTCGCGGCTCCGCCGGAGGAGCGTCTGCTGCACGGCACCTTCCGGCAGAGCAAGGTCCTCGCCGGTGAACGCAGCCCCTGGCTGGCCGTCGGTCCCGATCCCGTCGTCGGCGAGTGCGCCTTCGATCTGGCCCGCCTGGTCCGCGACCGCGTCGAGGACCTGATCGCTTCGCCCGCCGGGGCCTCGACCACACGCCGCCGGGTGAAGCGTCTCGCGGAGTCCCTGGACGTGGACCAGGAGCGGCTGCGGGGGTGGACGCTGTTCCGGGCCGTCGAGTCGGGGGTACGGGCCCGGCGGGTGGGGCGGGTCCAGGACGCTGAGCTGTTGCTGGAGTTCGCGGGCTGGCTGTGAGGGGGCTCGCCCCGCCGCGAACTTCCCGCACACAGCCCCCCGTTACGCCGTCAGGCGAGCGATGGCCTCGGCCACCGTCAGCTCCTCGCGTTCCCCGGTGCGGCGGTCCTTGAGCTCAAGGACGCCCTCGGCCGAGCGGCGGCCGGCCACCAGGATCTGGGGGACGCCGATCAGTTCGGAGTCCGTGAACTTGACGCCCGGTGAGACGCCGGCCCGGTCATCCACCAGGACGCGTACGCCCGCCGCGCCCAGCTTCTCCGAGACGTCGAGGGCCAGTTCGGTCTGCAGGGCCTTGCCTGCGGCGACGACGTGCACATCGGCCGGGGCCACCTCGCGAGGCCAGCACAGGCCCTGCGAGTCCGCCGACTGCTCGGCCAGCGCGGCCACCGCACGTGAGACACCGATGCCGTACGAGCCCATCGTCACGCGAACCGGCTTGCCGTTCTGGCCGAGGACATCGAGCTGGAAGGTGTCGGCGTACTTGCGGCCCAGCTGGAAGATGTGACCGATCTCGATGGCGCGGCCCATCTTGAGGCCGGTGCCGCAGGCGGGGCAGGGGTCGCCCTCCTCGACGACGACCACGTCGAGGTAGTCGTCGACCTCGAAGTCCCGGCCGCAGACCACGTTGCGGGCGTGCTTGTCCGCCTTGTTCGCGCCCGTGATCCAGGCCGTACCCGGCGCCACGCGCGGGTCGGCGATGTAGCGGACCTTGTCCAGGCCCTGCGGGCCGACGTAACCGCGTACGAGATCCGCACGGCCCACGAAGTCCTCGGCCGTCACCAACTCCACCACCGCCGGAGCCAGATGCTCGCCCAGCTTGCCGAGGTCGACCTCGCGGTCGCCGGGGACGCCGACGGCGACGATCTCGCCGTCGACCTTGACGAGGAGGTTCTTGAGGGTGGCGGAGGCCGGCACGCCCAGGTGCTCGGCGAGGGTCTCGATGGTCGGGGTGTCGGGGGTGTCCAGTTCCTCGACCGGACCGTGCTCGACGCCTTCGACCGGCGTGAGCGCGAAGGTGACCGCCTCCGTGTTGGCCGCGTAGTCGCAGGCCGGGCAGTCCACGAAGGTGTCCTCGCCAGCCGCGGCGGGCGCGAGGAACTCCTCCGAGGCCGAGCCGCCCATCGCGCCGGAGACGGCTGAGACGATGCGGTAGTCGAGACCGAGGCGCGCGAAGATCTTCTGGTACGCCTCGCGGTGCAGCCCGTACGACTCCACCAGGCCCTCGTCCGTGGTGTCGAAGGAGTACGAGTCCTTCATCTGGAACTCACGGCCGCGCAGCACACCGGAGCGGGGGCGGGCCTCGTCCCGGTACTTGGTCTGGATCTGGTAGAGGATCACCGGCAGATCCTTGTAGGACGAGCACTGGTCCTTGACGATCTGGGTGAAGATCTCCTCGTGTGTGGGGCCCAGGAGATAGTCGGCGCCCTTGCGGTCCTTGACGCGGAAGAGGAGATCGCCGTACTCGTCCCAGCGGCCCGAAGCGTCGTACGGCTCACGCGGCAGCAGGGCGGGCAGCAGAACCTCCTGGCCGCCGATGGCGTCCATCTCCTCGCGCACCACACGCGCGACGTTCTCGAGGACCTTCTTGCCCAGCGGCAGCCAGGTCCAGATACCGGCCGACGTGCGGCGCACGTAACCGGCGCGGACGAGCAGCTTGTGGCTGAGCGTCTCGGCGTCCGCCGGGTCGTCGCGCAGTGTCTTGACCATCAACCGGGACATGCGCTGGACCTGGGCCATGATTCTTAACTCCTGCCGGATAAGGGTGATGGCTAGGAGGTTAGCCGGGCGGTACCGGGGGGTGGAAATCGATTGGCGCCCCGGCAGCTAGCGCCTGCGGAGGGGAAGGTGGGCACCCATCACCGCGTACGGCTTCGGGGCGCTGGGGAACAGGACGTTGCGGGCCAGGTCCTGGTAGCCGAGTGAGTGATAGAGGCCGCGGGCCGGGCTGTCCGTGTCGATGGCCGAGAGGATCGAGCGGGGCTGGGTGGCGGCGTCCGTGATGGTGGTGATCAGGGCTCGGCCGATGCCGCGGTTCTGGTAGTGCGGGTGGACGTGCAGCTCGGTGATCACGAAGGAGTCGTCTAGCCAGGCGTCGTGGCCCTGGCTGCGCAGATAGGGCTCGACGACGGTGGACCACCAGTGCGCACGGTCGTTGGGCATGCCGTAGACGAAGCCGACGAGCCGGCCGCCGGGGGTGGTGGCGCCGAGTGCGCGGGCGCCGGGGTAGGTGAGATGCCGCAGCACGATCTGCCGCCGTACGGCGATCTCGTCCGCGCCGAGCCCGAAGGCCACGGCCTGCACGGCGAGCGCCTCATCGATCCGCGCGGCCAGATCCAACGGGCCGATGACGACGTCGTCGGGCGTACGGGGGCCCTGACCGGGGATGCGAAGCATGCCCGGAGACTACCTGTGCTTTGCGCTCCGCTGGGTTGAGCCGGGTGAGATCGGTTGTCGTTCGGGTGCGGGTCGTCTGTGGCTGGTCGCGCCCGCGCGGCGGAGCCGCAAATGTCACAGCCCCGCGCCCCTGAGGGGCTGCGCCCCTTTCGGGGCTCGCCCCGAGAACAGCGCGCTCTGGAACAGGACGATTCAGAACAGCACGCTCATGAACGCGCCGATCTCCTTGAAGCCGACCCTGCGGTACGTCGACCGCGCCGCCGTGTTGAAGTCGTTGACGTACAGGCTGACGACCGGGGCCACGTCCGCGAGGGCATAGCGCAGGACGGCTGCCATGCCGGGGGCCGCGAGGCCCTGGCCGCGGTATTCGGGGGCCACCCAGACGCCCTGTATCTGGCAGGCCTGTGGGGTCGCGGCGCCGATCTCCGCCTTGAAGATCACCCGGCCGTCCGGGCCGAGACGGGCGAACGAGCGCCCGGAGCCGACGAGTTCGGCGACCCGGGCCTGGTAGAGGAGCCCGCCGTCACCGGCGAGCGGCGAGATGCCGACCTCCTCGGTGAACATCGCCACGCAGGCGGGCAGGATCGTTTCCATCTCGTCCTTGCGGATGCGGCGGACGTACGGATCCGGGGCGATGTCGGAGGGCACCCGGTCGGTGACCATCAGGGGCTGTTGGGGGCGGACCTCGCGGGCGGGGCCCCAGTTCGGCTCGAGGAGCCGCCACAGCTGGGCGGTGGCCTCGGCCGGGCCGACTATGGAGGAGCAGCGGCGGCCCGCGCGACGGGCCCGGTCCGCGAAGGCGCGTACGGCGCGGGGGGTGGCGCAGATCGGGACCAGGTTGGCGCCCGCGTAACAGAGGGACGTCAGCATGCCGTCCTCGTACCAGCCCCACATCTCGCCGCCGAGCCGCCACGGGTCGAGGCCCGCGATCTGCACCCGGGAGGTCACGAAGGCGTTCACGACCGGCTCGCGGTCGAGGACGGCGAGCGCGGCGTCCAGGTCACTCGGTTCGAGGACCCTGGTGGTGGTCTGCGTCAACACGTACGGGGGCCTCACCCTGGGATCTGCTGATTCCCCGCACTGTACCTGGCGAATATTGGCGGCGCCGCCCGTTGGCGGGGGCCTCCCCCCGCCGCGCCTCCCGTCAGCCCGCCACCGAAACCGAAGGCTCCCCGGAGGCGATCCCGTCCGCCTCCATCTGTTCGGCGATCTTCATGGCCTCGTCGATCAGGGTCTCCACGATCTTCGACTCGGGCACCGTCTTGATGACTTCGCCCTTCACGAAGATCTGCCCCTTGCCGTTGCCGGAGGCGACCCCCAGGTCCGCCTCCCTCGCCTCACCAGGACCGTTCACGACGCAGCCCATCACCCCCTCGGAGAGCAGCGCCCCGAAGGCCACCGCCGACTTGATCGTGCCCTGGAAGGCGGGGCCCGCCTCCGTCACGCCCAGGTGCAGCGGGTAGTCGCACTGGGCGGCCAGCTGCCGGTAGGCGTTGACCATCACCACCGGG
>NZ_JNWJ01000052.1:0-56185 GCF_000716805.1 Streptomyces yerevanensis
TGGGTGGGGGGTGCGGGGTCGTGGGCCGGTGCGTCAGCCCGTCGCAGGGCGGGCATACGGCCCTTAGCTGGTACAGGGTGCGGGTTCTCCGAGACCGGACCTAAGCGACGGGCATACGACGCACCGGCCCACGACCCCTCCCGCCGGAGGGCAAGTGCGGGCACGTCGTGGCTGGGGGTGAGTGGAGCCGCAGGCTTTTCAGGGGCGCGGGGCTGTGTCAATTTGCGGCTCCGCCGCGTGGGCGCGACCAGCCACGACGCACCGTCACCCGACATACGTCCGACGCGCTGTGGCCCAGGACTTGCGTCCTGGGCCACAGCGCGTCTCGTGGAGGTCAGGCAGCCACCGGCTCCTTGGCCTTTGAAGCCGCCACCTCCGGCGTCTCGGCTTCGCCCGCCGGCTTGGTCTTGCGCATGCCCTTCAGGGCGATCACCAGACCCGCCGTTACCGCCGTGCCGGCTGCGATGGCCAGGAGGTAGAGGAAGGGCCTGCCGATCAGGAAGGTGACCCAGATGCCGCCGTGCGGGGCGCGCAGGGTCGAGCCGAAGGCCATGGTCAGGGCGCCGGTGACCGCACCGCCCGCCATCGAGGCCGGGATGACCCGCAGCGGGTCCGCTGCCGCGAAGGGGATCGCTCCCTCGGAGATGAAGGAGGCGCCCAGTACCCAGGCCGCCTTGCCGTTCTCCTGCTCGGCCTTGGTGAACAGCCTCTTGCGGATCGTGGTGGCCAGGGCCATGCCCAGCGGGGGCACCATGCCGGCCGCCATGACCGCCGCCATGATCTTCATCGCCGAGTCGCTGGGGGCCGCCACGGAGATGCCGGCCGTCGCGAAGGTGTACGCGACCTTGTTGACCGGGCCGCCGAGGTCGAAGCACATCATCAGGCCGAGCAGCACGCCGAGGAGGATGGCGTTGGTGCCGGTGAGGCCGTTCAGCCAGTCGGTCAGGGCCTCCTGTGCCTCGGCGATCGGCTTGCCGATGACCACGAACATCAGGAATCCGACGACCGCCGAGGAGATCAGCGGGATCACCACCACCGGCATGATGCCGCGCAGTGGAGCCGGGATGTTCACGCGCTGGATGCCGAGGACGACACCACCGGCGATCAGACCGGCCACCAGACCGCCGAGGAAGCCCGCGCCGATCGTCACCGAGATCGCGCCGCCGACGAAGCCGGGCACGAGTCCTGGTCGGTCCGCCATGCCGTAGGCGATGTAGCCGGCGAGGACCGGGACGAGGAAGCCGAACGCCGCTCCACCGATCTGGAACAGCAGCGCGCCCCAGCTGTCGACCTGACCCCAGTCGAAGTGCTCGGTGACCGACTTGGCCTCGTTGATCTGGTAGCCGCCGATCGCGAAGCCGAGGGCGATGAGCAGACCGCCCGCCGCGACGAACGGGACCATGTAACTGACGCCGGACATCAGCCACTTGCGGAGCTTTGAGCCGTAGCCCTCGCCGGGCTCTCCGGTCCGCTCGACCGGCGTACCGCCGGGCCTCGCGGCCGCGGTGGCCTCGCCGCGCTCGGCCTTCGCCCGGACCTCGGCGATCAGCTCGGCGGGCCGGTTGATGCCCGCCTTCACGCCGACGTCCACGGTCGGCTTCCCGGCGAACCGGTCCTTCTCCCGTACGGGCACGTCGTGCGCGAAGATCACGCCGTCCGCGGCGGCGATGACGGCCGGGTCGAGCCGGTTGAAGCCCGCCGAGCCCTGCGGCTCGACGACGACCTCGACGTCGGCGTTCTCGCGGCCCGCGTTCTCCAGCGCCTCGGCCGCCATGTACGTATGCGCGATGCCGGTGGGGCAGGAGGTGACGGCGACTATACGGAACGGCCGGGCGCCCTCGCCCTCATCGGAGCCGCCGCTCTCCGGGGCCGGGCCGTCCTCGGTGGTCGTACCCGGTGCCGAGGTGTCCGCGGCGGCTTCGGTGGAGGCCGCTCCTGCCGGCGGGGCCGCGGAGTCTTCGGTGCTGCCCGCCGTGCCGGCGACCTGCGCCGCCACCGCGGGCTCGTTCCCGCGGATCAGGGCGGCTGCCCCCTCCGCGTCGTCCACTGCCCGCAGCGCGGAGGTGAACTCGGTGTTCATCAGCTGCCTGGCCAGCGACGACAGGATCGTGAGGTGGGCGTCGTCGGCACCGGCCGGAGCGGCGATCAGGAAGATCAGGTCGGCGGGCCCGTCGGGAGCGCCGAAGTCGATCCCGGCCGCACTGCGCCCGAAGGCCAGCGTCGGCTCGGTGACGTGTTCGCTGCGGCAGTGCGGGATGCCGATGCCGCCGTCTAGGCCGGTCGGCATCTGGGCCTCGCGGGCGGCCACGTCGGCGAGGAAGCCTTCGAGGTCGGTCACCCGGCCCTTGGTCACCATGCGCTCGGCGAGGGCGCGCGCCGCCGCTTCCTTCGTATCGGCGGACAGGTCGAGATCGACCAGATCCGCGGTGATCATCTCGCTCATCGCGGGCTCCTTCGCACGCGTATCGCCCGGGGAAAGTCATGGGCGGGGACGGGGGTGGTGCGTTCAGACCGGCTGGGTTCAGACGGGCTGGGTTCAGATGTGTCGCACTCAGCCGTGACTGAATTGCCGGAAGTGTCACATATGCCGAGGTCAGCGGGGAAGGCGGAGGCGGGGTCGGGGAAACCCCGCCTCCCCCCGGCTGCGGCGGGGAGGGGCAGGCCCCGCCGCTTCAGGGCCGATCCAGAGGTCGTACGAGACGCACGGGATGCACAGGTCGTACAGGCTGAACCAGCGGTGGCGGTACGGAAGTTCATGACACCGGCTCCGTCAGTACGCGATCCACCGGAACCTCCGACGTGACAGTCACGGCGGAGGGGTCCAGGTCGGCCGGGCCCGGCATCACGCTGCCGGGGAGCTGGACGGCCGCGGCGCCGTGCGCGACGGCGGAGGCGAGGGCGTCGGGGCCGCTGCCGCCGGCGATCAGGAAACCGGCGAGCGAGGAGTCGCCCGCGCCCACATTGCTGCGGACCACGTCGACCCGGGCGCTGCCGAACCACACGCCCGAGGCCTCGACGAGCAACTGCCCGTCCGCGCCGAGGCTGGCCAGCACCGCACCGGCGCCCTGTTCACGCAGGTCCTCGGCGGCCTTGACCGCGTCGCCGATGGTGGCGAGGGGGCGGCCGACCGCTTCCGCCAGCTCCTCGGCGTTCGGCTTGACGACGTCGGGGCGTTCCCGCAGGGCCGCGAGCAGTGCCGGCCCCGAGGTGTCCAGTGCGATCCGGGTGCCGGCGGCGTGCGCTCGGGCGACCAGTGCGGCGTACCAGGACGGGGCGAGGCCGCGCGGCAGGCTGCCGCAGCAGGCGATCCAGGAGGCGTCACGGGACTGGGTCCGTACCGTCTCCAGGAGCAACTCCTCCTCGGTGGAGGTGAGTTCGGGTCCCGGTGCGTTGATCTTCGTGAGTACCCCGTCGGCCTCCGCGAGCGCGATGTTGGAGCGCGTCGCCCCGGCGACCGGGACCGGCGCGACCTCGATGCCCTGCGCGTCGAGCAAGGTGGCGACGAGGGAGCCGGGGGCGCCGCCGAGCGGCAGTACGGCGACGGTGCGCCGGCCGGCCGCGGTGACCGCCCGCGAGACGTTGACGCCCTTGCCGCCCGGGTCCATGCGTTCGCCGGTGGCCCGGATGACCTCGCCGCGGTCGAGCGAGGGGATCTCGTAGGTCCGGTCGAGCGAGGGATTGGGGGTGACCGTGAGGATCATGTACGCACCACTTCCGTGCCGCCGCGCTTGAGAGCGGTCGCGTCTTCAGGGCTCAGCCCACTGTCGGTGATCAGAACGTCCACGTCGTCGAGGGCGCCGAAGCGCGCGAAGTGCTCCTGGCCGTGCTTGGCGGAGTCGGCGAGCAGCACCACACGGCGCGCGGCACCGAGGGCCGCGCGCTTCACGGCGGCCTCGGCGAGGTCGGGCGTGGTCAGTCCGTACTCGAGGGAGAAGCCGTTCGTGGCGAGGAAGACGACATCGGCACGGATCTCGCCGTACGCCCGCAGCGCCCAGGCGTCGACCGCGGCGCGCGTACGGTGCCGTACGCGCCCCCCGACGAGGTGGAGTTGAATGCCCGGATGGTCGGCGAGGCGGGCCGCGATGGGGAGGCTGTGTGTCACGACGGTGAGCGTCGCCTCCAGCGGGAGGGCCCCGGCGAGCCGGGCGATCGTCGTGCCCGCGTCGAGAATCATCGTGCCGTTGCTGGGCAGTTCGGCCAGCGCGGCCAGCGCGATGCGGTCCTTCTCGTCGGCCGCGGTGGTCTCCCGCTCGGCCAGATCGGGCTCGAAGTCGAGCCGGCCGGCCGGGATGGCACCGCCGTGCACCCGGCGCACGAGGCCCGCGCGGTCCAGCGCCTTCAGGTCCCGCCGGATCGTCTCGGCCGTGACCTGGAACTCCTCGGCCAACGACACCACGTCCACGCGGCCACCGTCACGCGCCAGCCGGAGGATCTCCTGCTGTCGCTCCGGTGCATACATGTCCGTTCACCTCCGTTCATGCCCGAACATGTGGTTTCACTCGTAGAGTACGCCCGGATTTCAGCCATGTAAACGGGCGCGGACGTAAAAGTGGGCATGAACGGACATCGACGAGAAGGCGCCGGGAGCTCGGGTGCAGGGAACGGACGGGGCATGGGCGGCACATGGGACAGCCGTCAGGCCCGGCCCCAGAGAGGGACCGGGCCTGACGGCTCGAGCAGGATCAGCTTGAACTGGCGGCGTCAGCCCACGAGTTCGGGCTCCTTGTCCACGGCGACGGCGGGCGTCGTCTCGTCGCCCTCCACATGCTGAGCCGGCCGCTTCGGCAGGGCGAACATCAGCAGGAAGATGGCCGTCATCACCGCGGCGACCCAGATCAGCGCGTTCTGGAAGGCATCGACGAAGGCCGCGCCCACCTCGGCCCGCGGCAGGTGGTCGGACATCGTGCCGAAGAAGACCACGGACACCAGGCCGAGCCCGAGCGCGTTGCCCATCTGCTGGACCGTGCTGATCAGGCCGGACGCCGAGCCGGCGTGCTCGCGCGGCACCTCGGAGAGGATCGCGTCCGTCAGCGGGGCGACGATCAGGCCCATGCCCACACCCATGACCACCAGGGGAAGCGCCATCTGCCAGGGGGCGATGGACAGGCCGTACCGCTCGGACTCCCAGATGTAGATCAGGACACCGATGGCCATGAGCAGCGCGCCCGCCTGGAGCACCTTGCGCCCGAACCGCGGCGTCAGCTTCTGCACCGAGAGCCCGGCCGCCATCGACACCGCGATCGAGAAGGGGACGCCCGTCAGGCCGGCACGCAACTCGCCCCAACCGAGGCCGGTCTGCATGTAGAACGTCCACACCAGGAAGAAGATGCCGAGCGCGATCCCGAAGACCGTCTGCACCGCGATGCCCGCCGCGAAGCTCTTGACCTTGAAGAGGGAGAGCTCGACCAACGGCGAACCGTCTCGCACGGTCTTCCTCTTCTCGTACGCCACCAGCGCCCCGAACACCACGAACGCGCCGACCATCGAGACGTAACCCCACATCGGCCAGCCCAGCTCACGGCCGCGGGTCAGCGGGTAGAGCAGCATCAGCAGGCCGAGGGTGACGAGGGCGACACCGACGAGGTCCAGCTTGAGGGCCTGCGGGGCCTTGGACTCCGTGATGTAGCGGCGGCCGAGGATCAGGCCCGCGATGCCCACCGGCAGGTTGATGAGGAAGATCGGCCGCCATTCAAGGCCGAACAGGTTCCACTCGGTCAGCAGCGCGCCCAGCAGCGGACCGGACACCGCCCCGAGCCCGACGACCGCACCGAACAGGCCGAACACCTTGCCGCGTTCATGCGCCGGGAAGGTGGCGTGCACGATCGACAGCACCTGCGGCACCATCAGCGCGGCCATACCGCCCTGGAGGATGCGGGAGGCGACCAGCATCTCGGGGTTCACGGCGAATCCGCAGAGTGCCGACGCGAGCGTGAATCCGCCGATGCCGATGAGGAAGAGGCGCTTACGGCCGTGGATGTCGCCGAGCCGCCCGCCGGTGATCAGGCCTGCGGCGAAGGCGAGCGCGTATCCGGCCGTGATCCACTGGATGTGGCTGACCGACGCGCCGGCGTCCCGCTGGATCGACGGGATCGCGATGTTGACGATCGTGACGTCGACCAGATCCATGAAGGCCGCGGTCATCACGATGGCGAGGGCGATCCATCGTCGCCGGTCGGCCGTGGTGGCCGGGCTGTTGAGAGGGGTCTCGGTTGAGGTCATGCTTCGAAGTTAGAGGCCCAGTAGGTCAGTTCATGTCCTAGTGGTCGGGCATCCTCGGAGAAGCCGAAAACACAGCCGAAGACCACAGCCGAGAGGGAGACATCCCATGACCACCGACACCCCGGCCCGGCTCCTCCAGCTCCTCTCCTTGCTCCAGACCCCGCGCGAATGGCCCGGCGGTGAGCTCGCCGACCGGCTCAGGGTCTCGCGGCGGACCGTACGGCGGGATGTCGACCGGCTGCGGGAGCTGGGGTATCCCGTGCAGGCGACGATGGGAGCGGACGGCGGGTATCGGCTGGTCGCGGGGAAGGCCATGCCGCCGCTCGTGCTCGACGACGAGGAGGCGGTGGCGATCGCGGTCGGGCTGCGGGCCGGTGCCGGGCACGCCGTCGAGGGCGTCGACGAGGCCTCCGTACGGGCGCTCGCCAAGCTGGAGCAGGTCCTGCCGAGCCGGCTGCGCCACCGGGTTTCCACGCTTCAGGCCGCCACCACTCCCCTGACCAGCGGCGACGGGGCGAGTATCGCGCCCGAGACGCTGACCGTGATGGCCTCGACGGTCGCGGGTCATGAGCGGCTGCGGTTCGCCTACCGCTCGGGGGACGGCACGCCCTCCAAGCGCCTGACCGAGCCGTACCGTCTGGTGTCGACCGGCCGCCGCTGGTATCTCGTCGCGTACGACCTCGACCGCGAGGACTGGCGTACGTTCCGCGTCGACCGGGTCTCCGAGCCCTTCGCGACGGGCGCCCGTTTCGCGCCGCGCGAGCTGCCGACGGGGAGCGCGGCCGAGTATCTGCGGCAGTCGATGTACCGGCGGCAGGAGACGTACGAGTTGGAGGTGACGTTCGCGGCGCCCGCGGAGTTCATCGCGGCCCGCCTGCCCAAGTGGCTCGGCACTCCCGAGCCCCTGGACGACCACAGCTGCCGGCTCCGGGCCGCCGTGGGCGACTCGGTGGAGTGGATGGCGGTGCGGCTTGCGATGGTGGACTGCGAGTTCACGGTCCATGAACCGGCGGAACTGGTGCAGTGTGTACGGGAGTTGGGGGGCCGCTTGAGCCGGGCGGCGGCCGGAGGTCAGAGGACTCCACCAGCCCCGAGGTGAGGGAGCTTCACCAGTCCCGCTCACTTGGTATGGGCCACAGAGACCGCCCTCGTGACACAATGTGTCCACAGGGTCACCCCGGGGTTCAGGTCCGGGGTGGCCCTTCGCTTGTCCCCGCCTCTCGCAGAGATCGAGCCGAGCCCCGGCGCCAGGGGGAGAGGCGCCGGAGGCTCGGCTCTGGGGAAGTCCCGGCGCCGGGGGGGATAGCGTCGGGACTTGGTCTGGGAGCTCTGGGCCCTGAAGGCTTGTGCCCAGGCTCAAGCGGTTGATGCAGGCGTATTCGGTCCGGTGTGCGAGCCATCGAGAAGCGTTGCCGTGAGGCGTTACGCCGCCGCGTCGAACCCGGTCTGCCGAGCCAGCTTCTTCAGCTCCAGCAGCGCGTGCTTCTCGATCTGGCGGATGCGCTCGCGGGTGAGGCCGTGCTCCTTGCCGACCTCGGTCAGCGTGCGCTCGCGGCCGTCCTCTATGCCGTACCGCATCTTGATGATCGAGGCCGTGCGCTGGTCGAGCCGCCCGATGAGGTCGTCGAGCTCCTCGCTGCGCAGCAGCGTGAGCACGGACTGCTCGGGCGAGACCGCCGAGGTGTCCTCGAGCAGGTCGCCGAACTGCGTGTCGCCCTCGTCGTCCACCGACATGTTCAGCGAGACCGGGTCGCGGGCCCAGTCCAGCACGTCGATGACGCGCTCCGGGTTCGAGCCCAGCTCCGCCGCGATCTCCGCAGGCTCCGGCTCCCGGCCGTGCTCGCGGTTGAACTCGCGCTGCACACGGCGGATCCGGCCCAGCTCCTCCACCAGGTGGACGGGGAGCCGGATGGTCCGCGACTGGTCGGCTATCGAGCGCGTGATGGCCTGACGGATCCACCAGGTCGCGTACGTCGAGAACTTGAAGCCCTTGCGGTAGTCGAACTTCTCGACCGCGCGCACCAGCCCGGCATTCCCCTCCTGGATCAGGTCGAGCAGGGGGAGGCCGCTGCGTGGATAGCGCCGCGCGACCGCGACGACCAGGCGCAGGTTGGACCGGATGAAGATGTCCTTGGCCCGCTCGCTGTCGGCCACCAGCGCCTCCAGCTCCTCACGGGAGGCCTCCGCCTTGGCGTCGGTCACCTCGCCGTCGAGGATCTGCTGGGCGAACACACCCGCCTCGATGATCTGGGACAGCTCGACCTCCTTGGCGGCGTCGAGCAGCGGCGTACGCGCGATCTCGTCGAGGTACATGCCGACCAGGTCGCGGTCGGCGATCTCGCCCGCGCGAGCGCTGCGTGCCACGTCGGTCTCGCCGGAGGCGGACTTGCGACGGGCGACGGCACGGGTTGCCATGCGTGCTCCCTTACGTGGTGGCTTGCGGGTCATCTGTGGGGTTCGGCCACCCTTCCGGGTGCCCTGCCTCCGATGGATTCAACGACTGGAATCCGGACAGAATTCCCAACCAGCCCCTCAAATTTTCTGATCTTGCAGTACCCTGTTCCGCCACAAAGGGAGGGCAGATGTCGTCGGAACGTACAGAGGTGCTGGTCAGGCCGGGAGTCGAGGCTGACCTCAAAGCCCTCACCGACCTTTACAACCACTACGTACGCGCGACGCCCATCACTTTCGATACCGCGGTCTTCACTCCGGAAGAACGCCGCTCTTGGCTGCTCTCCCACCCTGAAGACGGTCCGCACCGCCTGAAGGTTGCCGTAGAGGTGGACTCACAGCTGATTCTGGGTTACGCCACATCCAGCCTTTACAGGGTGAAGCCCGCCTACGGCACCTCCGTCGAGGTCACCATCTACCTCGCCCCCGACGCGGGCGGACGCGGCATCGGCACGCTGCTGTACAAGTCCCTGTTCGAGGATCTGGCTCTGGAGGACCTGCACCGGGCGTACGCGGGGATCACCCAGCCGAACGAGGCGTCCGTACGGCTCCACGAGCGCTTCGGCTTCCGGTACGTCGGCACGTATCGCGAGGTCGGGCGGAAGTTCGGACGGTACTGGGACGTGGCCTGGTACGAGAAAGAACTCTAGGGGCTCTCCCCGTACCAGGAACAGCCCTCAGCCGAACTGCACCGACCGCTTGGCCATGCCCACCCAGAAGCCCTCGATGACGGACTTCTGGTCCTTCAGTTCGCCCACCGCGTCCGCCGCGCCCATCGTCACGAAGAGCGGGGCGAAGTGTTCGGTGCGGGGGTGGGCGAGGCGGCCTGCCGGGGACTTGCGCTCGAAGTCGAGCAGCCCGTCGATGTCACCTGACTGAAGGGCCCTGCGCCCCCAGTCGTCGAACTCACTCGACCAGGAGGGGACTCCGCCGCCCGTGTGCCGCAGGGCCGCGAGGTTGTGCGTGAAGAAGCCGGAACCGACGATCAGGACGCCCTCGTCGCGCAGCGGTGCCAGCTTGCGGCCGATGTCCATCAGGCGGACCGGGTCGAGCGTGGGCATCGAGATCTGGAGTACGGGGATGTCGGCCGCCGGGAACATCTCGACGAGCGGGACGTACGCCCCGTGGTCGAGGCCACGGTCGGGGATGTCCTGCACCGGGATGCCGGGGGCGCGCAGCAACTTGCGTACGGACTCGGCGAGTTCGGGGGCGCCGGGAGCCTCATAGCGGACCCGGTAGTAGTGCTCGGGGAAGCCCCAGAAGTCGTAGACGAGCGGGACGGTCTCGACCGCGCCGAGGGCCAGCGGGGCTTCTTCCCAGTGGGCGGAGACCATGAGGATCGCCTTGGGGCGCGGCAGGTCGGCCGACCAGGCGGCCAGTTCGCCGGGCCAGACGGGGTCGTCGGCCAGCGGCGGGGCTCCGTGCGAGAGGTAGAGCGCGGGCATGCGCTCGGGGACGGCACGTTCCTCGGTGGCGGCGGACATGGCGGCGGCTCCCCTCCGGGATCTCATAGTTGATCTTGATTTGAGTCTCATACTTGAATGCTCAACTTATCTGAAAAGGACAATAGCTCTCTTTCGTTTAAAATTCAAGGAGGGGTCGTCTACAGTAGGTACATGGACACGGCACACACCGAAGAGCCGCGCTGGCTCAGCGAGGAGGAGCAGCGCGTCTGGCGTGCGTATGTGCACGCCACCGCACTCCTTGAGGACCATCTCGATCGTCAGCTCCAGCGCGACGCAAAGATGCCGCACATCTACTACGTTCTGCTCGCGTGTCTCAGTGAGGCACCGCACAGGCGGCTGCGGATGACCGAACTCGCGATGAAGATGAAGATCACGCGGTCCCGGCTCTCCCATGCCGTTGCCCGGCTGGAGAAGAACGGCTGGGTGCGGCGCGAGGACTGCCCCTCGGACAAGCGCGGACAGTTCGCGATCATCACCGACCAGGGCCTGAAGGTCCTGATGCAGGCCGCTCCGGGTCATGTCGACGCCGTCCGCCGGGCCGTCTTCAACCGGCTCTCCCCGGACCAGCAGAAGGCCTTCGGCGAGGCCCTGCAGATCATCGCCGAAGGCCTTCAGCCCAAGGACGCCGGCGCGGATCTGCCCTGGCTTCGTTGAGATCGCATTCGTTCAAGGCATGAATCTGCCCCGGCTCCACCGCTCATGGAGCCGGGGCAGATCCCGGATTCGTACGTACGAAGTCGTCCCCACCACTGCGTACGTACGAGGGTCAGTGGGTGACCCCGCGCCGTCCCGTCAGTGTGCGATCACCGGGACCGGCAGCTCGTCCTCGGCCTCGTCACCCGTTCCGGTGGCTGTCGCCGTCATGTCGGGCTTGCCTGCGTTGACGAGGGTGCCGACGATGACCGCGGCGAGCACCAGCATCCCGACGGCGAACCAGATCGCGTTGGTGTAGCCGTGCACCTGGCCCTGAAGCTGGACCAGCTGCTGCTGGGAGCGGGAGGTCGCGGAGCCGATGTGGTCCGCGATGTAGGAGGTCGTGGCCGACGCGGCGATCGTGTTCAGCAGGGCCGTACCGATCGCACCGCCCACCTGCTGCGAGGTGTTGACCATCGCGGAGGCGACACCGGCGTCCCGGGGCTCGACGCCCAGGGTGGCCAGGGACATGGCCGGCATGAACGCCGTACCCATGCCGAGACCGAGCAGGAGCATCGCCGGCAGGATGATCGAGGCGTACGACGAGCCGATCTCCAGCTGCGTCATCAGGAGCATGCCGACCGCGGCGACCAGGAAGCCGGGGCCCATCAGCAGCCGCGCGGGAACGCGGGTCATCAGACGCGTGCCGATCTGGGTCGAGCCGACCATCATGCCGACGATCATCGGCATGAAGGCGAAGCCGGTGCTGATCGGCGAGTAGCCCTTCACGATCTGCAGGTAGTAGGTCAGGAACAGGAACGTGCCAAACATCGCGATGATCGCGATACCGAGCGAGAGGTACACCCCGCCACGGTTGCGGTCGGTGATCACGCGCAGCGGCAGCAGCGGGGCCTTGACCTTGGCCTCGGTGACGACGAACGCGAGCAGCAGGACCGCGGACGCGACGAACATGCCGACGGTCACGGAGTCGCCCCAGCCGTCGGACTCGGCGCGGGTGAAGCCGTAGACCAGCGCGACCAGGCCCAGGGTGGACAGCAGCACGCCGGGGATGTCGAGCGGGTTGCGGTTGCGGCCGCCCTCCGGCTCACGGATGACGAAGTACGCGCCGAGCGCCGCGGCGATCGCGAACGGGATGTTGACGAAGAACGTCCAGCGCCAGTCCATGTACTCGGTCAGCACACCGCCGAGGATGAAGCCGACGGCGCCACCGCCACCGGCGATCGCACCGTAGATGCCGAACGCCTTGGCGCGCTCCTTGGCGTCCGTGAACATCACGGCGAGCAGGGAGAGCGCGGCGGGCGCGAGCAGCGCACCGAAGACACCCTGGAGGGCGCGGGCGCCGAACATCATCGCCTCGTTGGTGGCGGCGCCACCGAGCGCGGAGGCCGCGGCGAAGCCGATCAGGCCCACGACGAAGGCGTTCTTACGGCCCCACAGGTCGGCGATCCGGCCGCCGAAGAGGAGGAGACCGCCGAACGCGAGGGCGTAGGCCGTGACGACCCACTGCCGGTTGCCGTCCGATATCCCCAGGTCCTGCTGGGCGGAGGGAAGGGCGATGTTCACGATGGTCGCGTCGAGCACGACCATCAGCTGGGCGAGCGCGATGAAGGTCAGCGCTTTCCAGCGGTTGGGATCGGCTGCCGGCGCCTTGGCGGCGGTGGCCTGGTCTGTTTCAGACATGGGGATACCCACTCCGGGACTTCGTAGCGAAAAAAGGATGAGGTGAAGGGACGACCCGTCGGTGACGTCTTCGTCGGTGACGGCCGGAAGTTTTGTGCGCGTTGTCTCTGTGCGCGTTGCGCGCTGCGAGTGGTGACTGGCGCTGGGCGCCGAACTAATCGGTCATGACTGCTCGGTCATGCTTGTCGCAGGTCCTCCATGGTCGCGGCCGTGCCGGGCAGTTCGGAGCGGGCCGGTGCCCGCAGACCGTCCAGGAACAGCTGCAGATGACGGTGTACGAAGGGGTCGAGGCTCAGGCATCCGGCGCCGGCGGGCGGCCGGGAGAGCTGGGCCATGGTGATCAACACGTCTCCGACACCCACGTCGGTGCGGAGCTGCCCGGCCTTCTGGGCGCGCTCCATGAGCGACTCGACCAGCTGCTCGAGTCGCTCGCGCGCGGCGACCAGGTCCGGGTGGTGCTTGTCGAAAGTGCTGGAGATCATCGGGCAGAGCGCGCTGACCCGCTCGTCGGCGGAGACGTGCACGAAGCGAGACAGGGCCTCGAAGGCGTCGCCGCTCGCGGCGAGACTCTGCTCGGCCTGCTCGGAGACCCGGTCCATGACCGAGCAGACGACCTCCCGCACCAGGGCGTCGCGGTCCGGGAAGTTGCGGTACACCGTGGCGTTGCCGACGCCGGCCCGGCGGGCGATCTCGTCGAGCGGCACATCGGCCCCGAACTCGACGAACATCTCGCGGGCGGCGGTGACGATCCGCTCCCGGTTGCGCAGGGCGTCGGCGCGCGGCCGGGGCGCCTTGTGCTGTACGGGGGCGACGGTGGTCACGGCGTACTCCTCGGGAGTTGCTGTGCGATCCGGGGACTTGCTCCCCGTTTCGCTCGGACACATGGCTAAACGGGGAAACGATCCCCGGTTATTTCCCGCCCTTCCCTTTTCTTTCTGTGACCCGAGTCACATCGCTCACCGCGCCTCTCCGGACGGCCTCCCACGATCGGTCTCCTCCAGCGCGCGCCCCCTCAGCGGGCGACACAGGGTGATCGGACAGGGTGCAGCCAGACACGGCCGGCTGCCTGGAGCGAAAGGCCCCCTGCATGCAGCCCACCAGCCGTCGGATACGCCCGCGCAGCCGCGGCGTCGCCCTCGCCTCGGTGACGCTGCTGACGCTGGTGGTCAGCACCTCGGCGGGAAGCGGACGGCTGCCGGCCGGTTCGGCGACGGCGGCGGGACCGAGAACGACGGCACGCCCTGCGGCGCTCGGCCCCTGCATGATCAGCGGCTCGGTGGACGTACAGCTGTCGGAGGGCATCCCGACCCCGCCCGGCTACGCCCGCTCCACCGGCACCGTCCGGGCCCTGAACCTCATGGTCGACTTCTCCGACGCGCCCGGCCGGGGCAGCGCGCTCGACCGCTACCGGGAGTTCTTCCCGCAGACCACCCGCTGGTTCCGCACCAGTTCGTACGGCCGTCTCGTCTATCGCCCCGAGGCCCCCGTCGGCCACTGGCTGCGGATGCCCAAGCCCTTCAAGGAGTACGGGCTGGAACGCGGCGCCCCCTTCGATCCCGCGTACCGGGAGCTGGTCGAGGACCTCGTGGCCGTGGCCGATCCGAAGGTGGACTTCAAGGCGTACGACCTCCTGAACGTCCTGGTCACCCCGAACGCGGGCCCCTCCGCCCTGGACACCGTCCTGTCGGTGACCTTCTCGGGCAACGCGGAGGCGCCGGTCGCCGACGGCACGCCCCTCGCCAACGCGTCCTTCATCTACAGCCGCCAGGACGACGGCTCCGGCTCGTACGCCAAGACCGGTTATCGCGTACTCCCCCACGAGAACAGCCATGTCTTCGGCCTGCCCGACCTCTACACCCAGGACGGGGGCGGCGCGGTCGGGCACTGGGACATCATGAGCGAGGACTGGGGGGCCGGTAACGATCTGCTGGGCTGGCACAAGTGGAAGCTCGGCTGGCTCGACAACGACCAGGTCGCCTGCGTGGCCACGCCCGGCACGACCGAGCACGTCCTGACCCCGCTGCCGGAACGCGGCGGCGCCAAGCTGGTCTTCGTGCCGATCGACACGAAGCGGGGGTACGCGGTCGAGTTGCGTACCCCCGGGGGCAATGACGAGGAGGTCTGCAAGTCGGGCGTACTCGTCTACAAGGTGAACGCGGACGTCGACACCGGGCGCGGCCCCATCCACGTGGTCGACTCCACCAAGGACAGCGGAGGGTGCACGCGCAGCCCGAACGTGCATGCCGAGTTGTCGGACGCGACGTTCGGGCCGGGGCGGCAGTTCAAGGACGTGCGGGCGGGGATCCGGATCCGGGTCGGGGAGATGGACGGGGACGGGAAGCAGCGGGTGCGCGTCACGCGCCGGTGACGGGTGTACGGCGCGCGGCGGGGAGGTGGTGCGGCTCCGGCTGGGACGGGTGGCGGGTGGTCGGCGGTGGTTACGGTGTTCCGGACAGCGTCACGGAGAACCCGAGAGCCCGCCCGAGAACCCGAGAGCCCATGCCATCGACAGACCTCACGCCGGCGCCCGGCAACCCCGGCGCCGACGAGCCCGTGCCCGCGGAAGCCGTCGCCCCGCTGATGCGCGGGATCGCCGTGCTGCGCCGGCTCACCGAGGCGGGCGGGACGTCGAGTCTCAGTGGCCTGGAGCGGTCCACGGGCCTTGCCAGGTCCACCGTCGACCGGATCGCGGCGACGCTGGAGCGCATGGGGTACGTACGCCTCGACGGTCGGGACACCGTGCTCGCGCCGCGGCTGATGGAGCTGGGCAACGCGTATCTGGCCGCGCTGCGGCTGCCCCGGCTGCTGGACGCGCGGGCCGACGCGCTGGCGGACGAGCTGGACGAGTCGGTGTCGCTGGCGGTCGCCGACCGGGACGGGATCCGCTTCATCCACCAGGCGACCCGGCGGCGCACGATGTCGCTGAGCTTCCGGATCGGCGATCTGCTGCCGGCCGAACGCACCGCGCCCGGGCCGCTGTTCGCCACGGAGTGGACTGACGAGGACTGGGCGCGGTGGCGCGAGCGGCGGGCCGCGGATCCCGAGGACCGGGGTTTTCCGGCGTTGCCGCCGCGCGCTGTGTCTTCCCGGGGGGCGGCCCCCGGCCCCCCGGCAGGACAAGCGGGTCCGGCGGCCGGGCCGAAGAGGCCTCGCGAGGTGGATGCCGGTGAACACCCCCTGGGGGACGAGGACTTCGAGCGGCGGGTGGCCGAGGCGCGTACGCGGGGTTGGGCCCTCGACGACCAGTTGATCGAGCCGGGTCTGGTCGCCCTCTCCATGCCCGTGCGCGGCGTGCAGGGTCAGGGCGGTGGGCGTATCGCGTGTGTGGTGAGCGTGGTGAGTCACACCAGCCGGCACACCGCGGACTCGCTGCAAGCCACGTTGCTGCCTCGGCTGCGGGAGACGGTGCGGGCCATGGAACGGGATCTGCGGGCGGCCCCGGCCGTTCCTCCGGCCGTTTCTCCGGCCGCTCCGTCGGGCCTCGCGGTCTGGACGGGGGCGTCGAAGCAGGAGCTGGGCCGGGAGTTCGTCGAGTCGCTGGCGCGCGGGCTGACCGTGCTGACGTCGTTCGGCGAGGGGCGGGCCGAACTGACGCTCACGGAGGTCGCGCGGGCCACGGGGCTCGCGCGCGCGACGGCTCGCCGGGCGCTGATCACCCTGGAGCACCTGGGATACGTCACCTCGCACGGCCGGACGTACGCGCTGACGCCCCGTGTCCTGGGCCTCGGATTTCCGCCGCTGTCCCGCACGACGCTCCCGCAGATCGCGGCACCGCACCTGGCCGGACTGGCGGGCCGGCTCCACGACTCGGCGTCCCTGGCGGTCCTGGCGGGCGACGAGATCCAGTACACGGCGCGCGTCGCCACCAGTCGCATCATGAGCGCCAACATCACGATCGGCACACGTCTGCCCGCGTACGCGACGTCCCTGGGCCGCGTCATGCTCGCGGACCTGCCCCCCGCCGAACGCCCCACGCCCACCGTGCCCGCCCTGACCCCGCGCACACTCACGGACCCCTCCTCGCTGACGGCCGCCCTGGACCGCGTACGGGAGGACGGCTACGCCCTGGTCGACGAGGAACTGGAGGAGGGCCTGCGCTCCATCGCGGTCCCGGTCCGCGACCGCACGGGCAAGGTGGTGGCGGCGGTGAACGTCGCCATGCACAGCTCACGACGCACGCCGGAGCAGTGCGTCGCGGAGGTGCTGCCTCAGCTGCGTACGACGGTGGACGCGATCGAGGCGGACTTGCGGGTGGCGGGGCGGTTCACGCGCGTACCGGCGTCTTGAGGCGGGCTGGTCGAGCGACGAAGACCGTCCGTCCTGCACGCGCGTACCCCTGAGGAAGACCGGTCCGAACCACCCGTCACGGTCTTCCTGTGCGGCTCACTTCAGCCAGGAGTCGACCAGCGTCTTGTTCTCATCGATCCACTCCTTCGCGGCTTCCTGCTCATGGCCCGAGCCCTTCTTCTGGAGCAGCAGTTCGAGGCTGCCCAGTTGGGCCGAGGTGAGCTTGAAGTTCTTGAGCCAGCCGGCCAGTTCGGGGTGGTCGGCGGCGAAGCCCTTGGGGGCGATGGCCTGGACCTTGTCGGGGTCGCCGTATGCGCCCTCGGGGTCCTTGAGGACCTTCAGCGGCAGCTTGGCGTACGCCCAGTGCGGTCGCCACAGGGTGACCAGGATCGGCTTCTTCTTCGCGATGGCGTTCTGCAGCGCGGAGAGCATCGCGGAGCTGCTGCTCTCGGTGAGCTGGTAGTCGTCCTTGAGGCCGTAGGCGGGCATGACGCTCTCACGGGTGAGCCGCATCAGGCCGGAGCCCGCCTCGATGCCGACGATCTGGCCGCCGAACTCGGAGGCGTGCGTCTTGAGGTCGGCGATCGAGTTGACGTCCTTGACGTATGTGGGGACGCTCAGATTGAGGTCGGCCGGTTCGTACCAGGTGGAGGTGACCTCCAGCTTGGATCCGAGCTTCTTCCAGTACGACTCGTGGGTGCTGGGCAACCAGGCGTCGAGGTAGAGGTCGACCTGCTTGTTGGCGACGCCGGTGAAAGCGCTGGCGATGTCCAGTGACTGGACATCGACCTTGTAGCCCTTCTCTTCGAGGATCTCCTTCCACAGGTACGTGGCGGAGGTGCCCTCGTCCCAGCCCTCGACGACGGCGATCTTCACCGTTTTCGAGTCGCCGCTCCCCCCGCCGGAGCCGGAGTCCACGCTCGCCGTCTCTCCGCTGCACGCGGTGGTGACCAGGGTGAGTACGACGGCGATACAGCCGAGGAGGAGCGAGCCGCGGGAGCGGCGTGAGGTGCGGTTCATGAGCGGTTTTCCTGTTCTTGGGCAATCTTCACGCCGAAGCCGCGACGGCGGGTTCGGGGGCGGGGACGGGAGCGGATGTGGCGTCGGCGGCCGGGGTGGGCCGGGTGCTGTTCTTGCGGCGACGGCGTCGCCTCGGCGCGGCCAGGGCGCCGGTGACGCGGTCGAGGAAGATGGCGAGGAAGACGACGGCCAGTCCACCCTGGAAGCCGACGCCCACGTCGAGTTGGCTGATGCCGCGGACGACGACGGTGCCGAGGCCGGCGGCGCCGACCATGCCGGCGATGACCACCATGGACAGGGCCAGCATGATCACTTGGTTGACGCCGGCCATGATCGAGGGCAGGGCGAGCGGGAGTTGGACCTCGCGCAGGATCTGGCGGGGCTTGGCGCCGAAGGCGTGCGCGGCCTCGACGACTTCCTTGTCGACCTGCCGGATGCCCAGTTCGGTGAGGCGGACGGCGGGCGGTACGGCGAAGACGGTGGTCGCGACGACTCCGGGGACGAGGCCGATGCCGAAGAAGAAGACGGCCGGGATGAGGTAGACGAACACCGGGAGGGTCTGCATGAAGTCGAGCACCGGCCGGACTACGGCGCTGGCCACCGGGCCCCGGGCGGCCCATACGCCGATCGGCACTCCGATGGCCACGGCGAGGACGGACGCGACGAGGACGACGGCAAGGGACTGCATCGCCTCGGTCCACAGGCCCATGCCCTGGATGAGCAGGAAGGCGACGACGGTGAAGGCGGCGAAGCCCCACTTGCGGGCGAGGAACGCGAGCACCGTGAACACCGCTGTCACGACGAGCGCGTGCGGTGCGGTGAGTACGAAGAGCACGGCGTTGACCAGCTCCGTCATCACCGAGGAGACGGCGTCGAAGAGGCCGCCCATGTGCTGTGTGAGCCAGTCGACGGCGGAACTGACCGGCGTACCGAGGTCGATGGTGAACAAGGGGCTAGACATGGGCCGCCTCCTTCCGGGGGGCGGTCGCGTCCGACTTCCGGGGATCGGACAACGCCGTGAGGAGTGCCGCACGAGGGACGACGCCGAGGAGCCGGCCGTCGTCGTCGGTGACGGCAAGGGGCACGGTGTGCCGTCCGACCCGCGGGCACAGGTCGACGAGCAGGGTGTCGGGGCCGGTCCGCTCGTACTCCTCGACCAGGCATTCGCGCACGGACGTACGGCCGTCCCGGACGGCCTGGGCGAGCAGGTCGTCGCGCGCCACTCCGGCGATGCGCCCGTCGGAATCCCGTACGTAGACCCCCGCGGCCTCGACGTTCGACAGCCTCCTCAGGACGTCCTGGGGATCGTCGTCCGCGCTCGCCGTCATCAGCGGCTCGCGCATGATGGCGCTCGCGGTCAGCACGCGTGAACGGTCGACGTCGGAGACGAAGTCGCGGACGTAGTCGTCGGCGGGCGTGTGGAGAATGTCGGTCGCGGTTCCGAGCTGTACGACGCGCCCGTCCCGCATGACCATGATCCGGTCGCCCAGCCGCATCGCCTCGTTGAGGTCGTGGGTGACGAAGACGATCGTGCGGCGCAGGTCCCGCTGCAGCGTCAGCAGCAGGTCCTGCATGTCGCGGCGGATCAGCGGGTCGAGCGCGCTGAACGGCTCGTCCATGAGCAGGATCTCGGCGTCCGTGGCCAGCGCGCGGGCCAGACCCACACGCTGCCGCTGACCACCGGACAGTTCACCGGGGTAGGCGTCGCCCCGGTCACCGAGGCCGACTGTCCTGAGCGCCCAGTCGGCGCGATCGAGCCGCTCGGACTCGGCGACTCCCCGTAGACGCATGCCGTAGGCGGCGTTCTCTCGGACCGTGCGGTGCGGGAACAGCGCGAAGTGCTGGAAGACCATGTTGACCTTGCGGTTGCGCAGCTCCCGGAGGTCCGCGTCGCCCATCGCCGGCACATCGCGGCCGTCGATGCGCAGTTCACCGGAGGTCGGCTCCACCAGCCGGTTGAGCATGCGGAGCAGGGTCGACTTGCCGGAGCCCGACAGCCCCATGATCACGAAGAGCTCTCCTGGCGCCACGTCGAACGTCACGCCGTCGACCGCGTGCACTCCGTCGGATACCGAGCCGTACACCTTTTTCAGCCGAGATGCCTCAATCACCGTGCCCCACCTCCGGGGTCCGCGCGGGGCGGAAAGGTCGAGGTTGTTTCGCAATGCGAAACTAATGTGCAATGCGGTACGAACCATGTCCCCGCGCCGGGCGACCCGTCAAGGCCCTTGGAGGAAGGAAACGGCGAATTAACCCCGGACGACTGTCATGGGAAGGCGCACCATGCGGCCGTGACACCGGGGTGGAACCAGGTGGCCAGAGGCTCGCCGGCAGCTTCTGCCGCTCGACTACTCTTCCGCCATGACCAGCAACGGCAGCCGCCCACGTGATCACTCGGTGCAGTCCGTCGACCGGGCGGTGTCGATCCTGCAGGTGCTGGCCAAGCAGGGCCCCAGCGGCGTGACCGAGATCGCCGAGGAACTGGCCATCCACAAGTCGACCGTGTTCCGGCTGCTGGCGACCCTGGAGTCACGGGGCATGGTCGAGCAGGACACCGAGCGCGGGCGGTACCGCATCGGGTACACGATGGTCGAACTCGCGGGCGGCGCGAGCAAGGTGAACGACCTGGCCGTGCTGAGCCACCCCGTCTGCCAGGAGCTGGCCGCGGCCGTGGGCGACACCGTGAACGTCGCGATCCAGGACGGCGACGACGTGATCAGCATCGACCAGGCGATCGGTTCGGCGATCATGAGCATCGACTGGGTCGGCCGGCGCTCCCCGATGCACGCCACTTCGGCAGGCAAGCTCTTCATGGCACACATGACCCCCGACGAGATCGCGGAGATCTTCGCGAAGCGGCCGAAGCAGTACACCCCGCACACCATCGTCGACCCGGTGCGTCTCGCGGCGGAGCTCGAAGCGGTCCGCGAGCGCGGTTACGCCACCACCAGCGAGGAGCACGAGATAGGCCTTGCCGCCATCGCCGCTCCGATCCACTCCCTGAACGGCCAGGTCATCGCGGCCGTGACGCTGTCCGGGCCGACCTTCCGGATCAACGAGGACACCGTTCCCGACCTCGCGGAACAGGTGATGAAGGCCGGCACGAAGATCTCCTGGCGCCGGGGGTACGTGAAGCGCGGCTGAGCCGGGCGCCGATCCGGGCCACGCGGCGAGACAGACCGAGACGGACCGAGACAGACAGGGGGCTCTTGACGGCTGGGGATTCCCAGCTTCACTATCTGTCTCGTATCACGGTGTCGTTTCGCATAGCGAAACCAAGCGAAATCACCGTCCGGCGCGTCCCTGAGGAGCGGCTGTGCCCTCAACCACCCTGGATCCTCTGCTCCAGCCCTTCCAGCTCAAGCACCTCACCCTGCGCAACCGTGTGGTCAGCACCTCCCACGAACCGGCGTTCGGCGAGGAGGGCATGCCCAAGGACCGCTACCGGGCCTACCACCTGGAGAAGGCGCGGGGCGGGGTCGGCCTGACGATGATCGGCGGCTCGGCGGTGGTCTCCCCCGACAGTCCGCCCGCGTTCGGCAATCTGCTCCTGTACCGCGACGAGATCGTGCCGTGGCTGCGCCGGCTCGCCGACGACGTGCACGAGGCCGGGGCGGCGGTGATGTGCCAGGTCACCCATCTCGGGCGCCGCACCAGCAACTTCACCGGTGACTGGCTGCCGGTGGTCTCCGCCTCACCGCTGCGCGAACCCGCGCACCGTGCCTTCCCGAAGGCCGCCGAGGCCTGGGACCTGGACCGGATCGTCGCCGACTACGCCGCCGCGGCGCTTCGTTGCCGGGAGGGCGGCCTCGACGGCATCGAGCTGGAGGCGTACGGCCACTTCCTGGACAGCTTCCTGTCCCCCGCGACCAACCACCGCGACGACGAGTGGGGCGGCAGCCTGGAGAACCGCATGGCGTTCCCGCGCCGGGTGATCCGGGCCGTCCGCGAAGCCGTCGGCCCCGACTTCGTCGTCGGCATCCGGATGTCGCTCGACGAGGCGCACCTCAGCGGTCTCCACGGTCTCACCTTCGACGAGGCGCTCACCGCCGCCGAGCAGTACGCCGCCGACGGCATCGACTTCGTGAGCGCCATCCACGGCTCCATCGAGAGCGACGCGTCCCTGGCCAAGGCCATCCCATCCATCGGCACCCCGCTCGGGCCGTTCCTGGACTTCACCGGCGAGGTCAAGCGACGGCTCTCCATCCCCGTGATGCACGCGGCACGCATCGCCGACGTGGCCACTGCGCGGCACGCCCTGCGCGAAGGGCTGCTCGACCTGGTCGGCATGACCCGCGCGCAGATCGCCGATCCACACCTGATCGCCAAGGTGAAGGCCGGCCAGGAGGACCGCATCCGGCCCTGCGTCGGGGCGAGTTACTGCCTCGACGCGATCTACGACTCCGGCGACACCAAGTGCGTTCACAACCCGGCCGCCGGCCGCGAACTCCACGTACCGCACCTCATCTCCCCCACCATCGGCCGCCGCAGGAAGGCAGTGGTCGTCGGGGGCGGTCCGGCCGGTCTGGAAGCGGCGCGCGTGCTGGGTGAACGCGGCCACGACGTCGTCCTGTTCGAGGCGAGCGACCAGCCCGGCGGGCAGATCAGGCTCGCCGCGTCGAACCCGCGCCGGGGCGACCTGATCCAGATCGTCGACTGGCGTCTCGCCGAGTGCAAGCACCTCGGCGTCGACCTGCGCCTGGGAACGTATGCCGAGGCCGACGACGTCCTCGCCGAACACCCCGACCTCGTGATCGTCGCCACCGGCGGCATGCCCAACCGCAGCTTCCTCACCAAGGGCGAGGGGCTGGTCTTCGACACCTGGGACGTGATGACGGGCTCGTTGCGGCGCCCGCGGGGCGAGATCCTGGTCTACGACGACCACGGCGGCTACCCGGCCATGGACGCCGTGGAGGTCCTCACGACATCCGGCGCCTGGATCGAGTACGTCACTCCGGAGCGCACCCTCGCCCCCGACGTCGGCAGCATGAACTCCCCCGCCTACCTGCGGGTGTTCACCGCACACGACGTCATCACCACGCTCGCCCAGCGGCTGCGCTCCGTACGCCGCACCGAGGACGGACGGCTCGCCGCGACCCTCTACAGCGAGTACACCGAGGCCGAGACCGAACGGATCGTGGACCACGTGATCGTGGAGCACGGAACGCTTCCCATGGACGAGCTGTACTTCGAGCTGCTCCCCGACTCGACCAACCTCGGTGAGGTCGACCACCGCGCCCTGCTGGCGCACGAGGAACAGTCGGTGGTCCGCAACGAGGCGGGCCGCTACCAGCTGTTCCGCATCGGCGACGCCGTCGCAGCCCGCAACATCCACGCCGCGATCTACGACGCGCTGCGGCTGTGCCTGCCGGTCTGAGCACCTCTGACCCCACGTCAATTCCTGAGCGCTGCCGGAGAGATGAGATGAACCCAGTGACACCCGCCGCCGAGGTGCGCTCCCCCGCCGACCTCATTGCCCGGCGTCCCCTCGGACAGAGCCTCGAAGCCCCGTTCTACGTCAGTGAGGAGTTCTTCGGCCTCGACATCGAGGCGGTCTTCGCCCGGCACTGGCTGTTCGTCGCCGCCGAGGCGGAGCTTCCCGAGCCCGGCGACTACGTGACCGTCACCATCGGGCCGTACTCGGTCATCGTCGTCCGCGACGACGACGAGGACGTACGGGCCTTCCACAACGTCTGCCGCCACCGCGGCGCGCGCATCCTGAACGAGGAGCGCGGCTCGGTGGGCAACATCGTCTGCGGGTACCACCGGTGGACGTACGGCGTGGACGGCAGACTGCTGCACGCCGAGTCCCAGGTGCCCGGCTTCGACCCGAAATGCTTCTCGCTGCGGTCCGTGCACGCGCGCACGGTGGCCGGGCTGGTCTTCATCTGCCTGGCCGAGACGCCGCCCGACGACTTCGACGAGGTCGCCGCCCGCGTCGAGCCGTACCTCGCACCGCACAACCTGGCCAAGGCGAAGGTCGCCACGCAGATCGACCTGGTCGAGAACGGCAACTGGAAGCTGACCCTGGAGAACAACCGGGAGTGCTACCACTGCACTGGCCACCCGGAACTCCAGGCCTGCTACTTCCCGATCTACGGCTACCAGGAGCAGGACATCCCTCCTGCGCTGCGCCCTGCCTACGAGCGCTTCCAGCGGGCCGACGCCGACGCCCGCAGGACCTACGAATCCCTCGGCCTCCCCTACGCCGCGATCGAGGAACTGGACACCCGCACCACGGGTTTCCGTATCCAGCGCGAACCCCTCGACCAGGCCGGAGAGTCCTACACCCCGGACGGCACAGCCGCGTGCAAGCGCCTGCTGGCGGACTTCCCCACGGCCCGCCTGGGCCGGCTGTCCATGCACCTGCAGCCCAACTCCTGGTTCCATGTCATGGCCGATCACGCGATCACGTTCACGGCGGTCCCGCTCTCCCCGGACCGCACCCTCGTCCGCACCACCTGGCTCGTGCACGCCGACGCCGTCGAGGGGATCGACTACGACCTCGACACGCTGACGAAGGTGTGGAAGGCCACGAACGACCAGGACGCGGCGTTCGTCGCCCGCGCCCACCAGGGCATCAGCAGCCCGGCCTACCTGCCGGGCCCGTACGGCCCGACGGAGGAAGACGTCGAGGCGTTCGTCAACTGGTACGTGACCCGGCTCAAGGCACACCTGTCACACCTGGAGCGGCAGCGATGACCGAGACCGAAGAACTGCTGGTGTGCCGTCAGGTTCACCCGCTCACGCACGACGTCACCACGTTCGTGTTCGAGTACGCCGAACCCCGGCTGTTCCGGCACGAGCCGGGCCAGTTCCTGACACTGGCCCTCGACATCGACGGTCGACCGGTCCAGCGCTGCTACACCATCTCCTCACCGCCCACCCGCCCCTTCCTACTCTCGATCACGGTGAAGCGCGTACCGGGTGGACTCATGTCGAACTGGCTGCACGACCACCTCAAGCCCGGCGACACCGTGCGGGCGCACGGACCGCTCGGCGAGTTCTCCACGGCCCGGCATCCGGCGCCCAAGTACCTCTTCCTGTCCGGGGGCGTGGGAGTGACGCCGTCGATGGCGATGACCAGGACGCTGTACGACCTGGCCGACCCCGCCGACGTGGTGTTCGTGCACAGCGCCCGCACCCCGGCGGACATCGTCTTCCGCCACGAACTCGACCTCATCGCCGCGACAGCGCCGAACATCCGGGTGGTCCACATCTGCGAGGAGGACCGCCCGTACGCCCCCTGGGGCGGATACCGCGGCCGACTGACGATCGAGACGCTCCGACAGGTCGCGCCGGACCTCCACGAACGGGAGGTCTTCACCTGCGGACCCGCCCCCTACATGGCCGCCGTACGGCGCATGCTGTCGGACGCGGGCCTCGACATGGACCACTACCACGAGGAGAGCTTCACCTTCGAGACGCCGACCGCTGCGGCCGACGCCTCGACCGCCGCCGACACAAGTGCCGGATTCAAGGTCGAGTTCACCCGCAGCGGACGCACCATCGAGTGCGACGCCGACACCTCGCTCCTCGCCGCCGCGTCCCGAGCCGGCCTCAGCCTGCCGGCCTCGTGCGCGCAGGGCATGTGCGGCACCTGCAAGACGACCCTGCTCTCCGGCTCCGTCGACATGCAGCACAACGGAGGCATCCGGCCACGCGAGATCACCCAGAACAAGATCCTGCTCTGCTGCTCAAAACCGCTGGAAGACCTCGCGATCGACGCGTGAGGACAACACGGCGTCACCTGGCGTGTTGAATCCCGGCAATCCCTTAAAGGTGCAGCCGGGCCAAACTCGGACTTGCATCTGACATTAGCGTCAGGTTTTACCGTTGTGGCTGAAGTTGCAGGCCAGTGCTGGGAGTTGGCCGCCGACCGGTCTGCATCAGTATCGCCGGACCAGTGCCTGTGGCGACCGCTCCCCCAGTCCACAGAGGAAAATCGTGAGCTTCAATCACATCTGCATCATCGTGAGCGATCTGGACCGATCGTTGCCCTTCTATCAAGACCTCCTGGGGTTCAAGAACGTGATAGCGGAGAGTACCGAGCCCGGAAACTGGTTCGACGGCTCGACGCTCGACGACATTCTGGGCGTGAAGAACGCGGCGACCCGGATCGTGGTTGTCGCCGACGACTCCGGCGCGGCGCTGGAACTGCAGCAGGCGGCCAACCCGCTCTCCACCAAGGCTCCAGACGAGTACCTGCGCTACGGCAAGACAGGCATCAAGGAACTGGCGATCGACGTGCCCGACATCGATGACCTCTTTCAGCGCGTCAAGGCCGCTGGTCACGAGCTTCAGACCGACTACATCTGGTCCCCATACGCCGGGACTCGTTCTTTCCTGTTCTACGACCCCGACGGCGCGCTCATCCAGGCCATGGAGGTCTCGGACGAGCGATTTCCGCGGTAAGTGAGGTGATGCCCGACGCACTCGCTCATTGACCCGACTGGCCTTGACCAGCTTCGCGAGCATTCCGACGTCGTATCCGAGGAGGTCCCGGACCGCCTGGGCGCAACCTGGCCATCGGAGCCCTCCGCACCGCCGGAGTGAAGAACATCGCGGCAGGCCCCCGCCGCAACGCCCGCGACCCGCGCCGTGCCCTCGCACTCCTCGGCCTCGGGTGATCACGAAACGGACGTCACGCGACTACTCAGCACGCTGTCTACCGAAGGAGACAGGAGGTTCGTGATTTCGCCATCAGCTACGCTAAAACCTCACCCTGACGTCAGATGTAGCCCTGGCGTGACGCGAAGCCGGCAAGGAGCAGCCATGCGGATCGGAGAGGTCGCCGAACAGGCGGGAGTGAGCGTTCGGGCGCTGCGCTACTACGAAGAGCAGCGGCTGCTCGCCTCCACGCGCACCGGCGGGGGGCAGCGGCAGTACCCGGACGGCGCGGTCGAGCGGGTCAGGATGATCCAGCAGCTGTACGCCGCCGGCCTGTCGAGCAGGCTCGTTCGCGAGGTCCTGCCGCGGTGCATGAACGAGGGCGAAGTGACCTACGAGTTCGTCGAGAGCATCATCGCTGAGCGGGCCCGCGTCGACCGCCAGATCAACGACCTGACGGAAGTGCGTGCCCGCCTCGACGAGATCATCGCTGCGGCGACGGACCCCAACCACCCCCACCACTGCTATCCCGTACGCTCCGGCCTCCCCGATACCGTCTGAGGCGGCCTGCCGCGTCACAGCCGTACGAGAGGGCGTCGCACTCAGTCCATGGTGAGGACGACGCGCCCCTGGAGCCCACCCCTGGTCACGCGCGCGTAAGCCTGCGAGGCCTCCTGCAGCGGATAGGTCTCGGCCACGCGCAATGCCAGGTCTCCCGCCGCGGCCAGATCGGACAGCGTCGTGAGCATCGCTCCGTCCGGGCCGACCTGTGTCAGCAGCACCCGGATCCCCCGCTCGGTCTGGGGCAGAGCGTCGAGCCGCGTGGTCACGAACCTGCCGCCGTCCGCCACCGCCCCGATGACGGCCTGCCCCAGCATGGCTGTGTCCAGAACGGCGTCGACCCCTTCGGGACGCACCTTGCGGACGGCCTCGGCCGGCTCCTGCGACGCCGGTACGTACATGTCGGCCCCTGCCACCTTGGTCGCGAACTCGCCATCGGGCGACAGGTCACTCGCGATGACCACGGCCCCCCGGCGCTTCGCCAGCTGCACCGCGTAGCCACCGACCGCCCCCTCCGCACCGGTGATGAGCACGGTCTGGCCCGCCTGGATACCGAGCAGCTCGACGGACTGGGCCGCGGTCAGGCCGTTGAGAGGGATGGTGGCGGCGTGGACCGGGTCGACACCCGCGGGCGCCGCGGCGATCGAATGGGAAGGAACCACGACGTACTCGGCCTGCCCCCGGTTCAGCCCCAGGGGCACGCCGTAGCTCAACGCGATGACAGGCTGTCCGGGCGTCCAGTGGCTACCCGGGCCGACGGCGTCGACAACGCCGGCGATGTCCCAGCCGAGGCCATAGGCGCTCCCCTCCGGCGGAGCCGGGAAGAAGCCTCCGGCCCAGGCCCCCACATCGGTCGGGTTGAGCGCGGACGCCTGGACCTTGACGCGAATCTCGCTCAAGCCCGGAACCGGCTTGTCGACCTCGGCGACCTCGACGACGTCCGGGCCGCCGAGCGAACGGTAAACGACTGCACGCATGAGTCTTCCTCCGGTAAGCCGCACCTGCTCGCAGCAGGCGCGGAAGATCTTTGGTCCAGGGAGACGATGTCCGCAGTGAGCTGCGGAGCACCGACAGCCACCACGCTAAAACCTGACGCTAACGTCAGATGCAAGTTGGGTGGTCTGTCGTCCTCATCACCAGATGCGGTCAGTCGGCCATGCACTATGGCGACCCGGCCGGGCATCCGCCTGCTTGCTATAGGCGTCGGGGGCGCGGCCGCTGGGGGTGCCCGCCGTCATCGCATCGCGGAACGGGCTGCCGTGCGGGTCGTCATGGCAGCCACAGCAGCAGGCGTCGCCCTCCACCGCCTGACCGACGCCTCCGGCGAGATCAGCTATGTCGCCAGAGGCGGTCGGCAGGGGCGGCACCGTCCTGGGAGGCAGCCCAGGAGGCGAGGAGGCGCAGGGCTTCTTCGGAGGGTGAGCCGGGTTCGGCGGTGTAGATGAGGAGGGTGAGGCCGGGTTCGTCGTCCACGGCCGAGCCGTGCCAGGCGAGGGTGAGGTCGCCGACGACCGGGTGGTGGAAGCGTTTGACGCCGGTGCCGTGACGGCGCACGTTGTGGGCGCCCCAGCGGGTGCGGAAGGCGTCACTGCGGGTGGACAGCTCACCCACCAGGTGGTGGAGGTCCTTGTCGTGGGGGTTGCGGCCGGCCTCGGTGCGCAGCACGTCCACGGTCATGTCCGCGATGAGGTCCCAGTCCGGGTAGAAGCGGCGGGCCGCCGGGGCGAGGAACTGGAAGCGGGCCATGTTCGGCGGCTGGGTGTCGCTGTCGTAGATGTCGGCGAAGAAGGCGCGGGCCAGCTGGTTGGCGGCGAGCAGGTCCAGGCGGCCGTTCGTCACGAACGCGGGCCCGGCGGTGACGGCGTCCAAGGCCCACTGCAGGCTCTTGGGCAGGGCCCGCTGCCGGCTGGAACGTGACCGGGGGCGGGCGAGTGTGTCGGAGCCTTCTTGGGCCTGGGCCAGGTGGAGCAGATGAGCCCGTTCGACCTCGTCCAACTGGAGTGCGCGGGCTACCGATTCGAGCACCGTGGGGGAGACACCGGCCAGGTTGCCGCGCTCCAGCTTGCCGTAGTAGTCGACGCTGACGTCGGCCAGCGTGGCAACTTCGCTGCGGCGCAGACCGGGTACGCGGCGCCGGGAGCCGGCCGGCAGCCCGGCCTGCTCCGGGGTGATCTTGGCTCTCCGCGAGGTGAGGAACTCGCGGACTTCGTCACGGTTGTCCACGCTCCTGACCGTACGACGTCCTCGCGGCCGTAGGGATGTACTGCCAGTACATGGTTCATCAGCAACTGGTTGCCCGCGCGAAACGAGAGTTCCCTGGATGCCGTGGCACTCAGCCCGCCCGGCCGTACGACGCGGCCGGACCCCGTATGCCTGCGACGACCTCAGCCCTTTCGGGTGCTGCCGCCTCTTCTGCTCGTCCGTAGCCCGGACCGGGCATCCCTTGCGAAAGGACGGTACGTGCATGAGCGACGAGATGAGATACGGCCACCTGGGCCGCTCCGGCCTGCTGGTCAGCCGGATCGGCCTCGGGACGATGGACTTCGGCTTCACCGTGGACGAATCGACCAGTTTCGCGGTCATGGACACCGCGATCGAGGCGGGTATCAACCTCTTCGACACCGCCGACGTCTACGGCGGCCCGCAAACAGCGGACATGGCCAAGGGGTACGGCGTTTCCGAGGAGACCATCGGCCGGTGGCTGAAGCGCAGCGGGCGCCGCGACGACATCGTCCTGGCCACGAAGGTGTACCAGCCGATGGGACTGGGCCCCAACGACCGCCGACTGTCCGCCTACCACATCCGGCGCGCGTGCGAGGCGAGCCTGCGGCGACTCCAGACAGACCACATCGACCTCTACCAGATGCACCACATCGACCGGGCCACGCCCTGGGAGGAAATCTGGCAGGCGATGGAGCAGTTGGTACGCGAGGGCAAGGTCAGCTACGTCGGCAGCAGCAACTTCGCCGGCTGGGACGTGGCCCTCGCCCAGTCAGCCGCCACCGCACGGCACTTCATGGGCCTGGCCTCCGAACAGAGCCTGTACAACCTCGCCGTACGGGCCGTGGAACTCGAGCTCGTCCCCGCGCTGCGCCACCTCGGAATCGGACTGATCCCTTACAGCCCGCTGCACGCCGGCCTGCTCACCGGCGTCCTCGAATCCGCCGCCGAGGGACACGTCCAGGATGAATCGATGCTGGAGCGCATCGAAGCACACCGCGACCAGCTCGAAGCGTATGAGGGGCTGTGCCGGGAGCTGGGCGCGAACCCGGCGCATGTGGCGCTGGCCTGGCTGCTGCACAACCCTGCCGTCTCCACCACGGTCACCGGAGCGACGACGAGCGAGCAACTGCGGTCCAACCTCGGCGCACTGTCCGTGCAACTGGACGACGAGGTTGTGCAACGACTCGACCGCATCTGGCCGGGGCCGGGGGAAGCCCCACAGGCGTATGCCTGGTGAGCCGACCCTGGGCAGACCGGCATCCCGGGCGCCATCGAGACGTTGTGACGAAGCCGATGACCGCGTCGGCGGGGACATCCGCCGCGCCCGCACGGCCGTCGAGCACTACGGTGCCGTCGGCGCCGGAGCCGGCCACCCCGCCGACCGCTCGATCTCGCCGTCTCCACTCACTTCCACGTCGGCAGAACTCTCGGGGTCAGTGCTCGCCGACGCCGACGGTCCCGGTGTGCGCCCCGCCAGCACTGCGTGGGCGGTCGCGGTGAGGCGGGAGGTGGCCGGGCGGGCGTCCGGGAGCCAGGCCAGCACCAGTTGGGTGGGCGGGTACCCGTGGACGGGCACGGCTCGTACGGATTCGCCGAGGCGGCCGCGGACGCTGTCGCCGACGACGACAACGAGTTGTCCGAGTGCGACGCGGTCGACCATGGTGTCCAGTGCCTCGTTCGGCAGGTGAGCTTCGTAGCCCGGCAGTGCCTCCACCTCGATGAGTGTCAGGAACGGGCGCTCGGCCAGGGGGTGACCTGCCGGGAGCAGGACGACCGGCTTTTCCGGGCCGAGCTCGATCATTTCGAGGCCGGGGGTGGCAACCGTCTGGCACATGAGGGCGACGTCCGCGGTGCCGTCTTGAAGGGCGCCGATCTCGTCGTAGGTGAACACGACGTCGGTGAGCACGCCGTCCGGGCCCTGCGCCTCGGCGGCGAGCAGGGCGGGCAGGACGCCGGGGCCGGAGCCGGGGCGTGCCGCGATGGTGACCCGCTGCTGCTCGGCGGCCTTGCGCGCCTTGCGTACGGCGGTGTCCATGGCCGCCAGGAGCGTGCGGCACTCGGTCAGGAAGACCTCACCCGCGGCGGTCAGTCTCACCTTCCGCGTGGTGCGTTCCAGCAGTGGGACGCCCACGCGCCTCTCCAGATGGGCGATGGCCCGGGACAGGGGCGGCTGGGTGATGCCGAGGCGCTCCGCGGCCTGGCCGAAGTGCAGCGTCTCGGCCACGGCCACGAAGTAGGCGAGTTCCCGGGTCTCCAGCTGATTCATGCATCCAAGGTATTACCCGTTGCCCAGACAGTCATTGCTCCGCCGTAGAGGCCCTGGTCAGCTTGGTCGTGCGCCCCCGGCCCTCAGCCGGATGAGGTGCTTACGCCGTGCCGACCCGCACGCCACATGAAAGGCAGAGCTGTGAAAGCCGTTCAGTACCAGAGCTTCGGCGGACCCGAGGTCCTGGAAGTCGTCGATGTTCCGGATCCGAAGATGTTCTCCGATCTCGTGCTGGTGAGAATCGAGGCAGCCGCGCTCAACCCGGCGGATCTGGGATTCCAGAGCGGAGCCCCGGATCCCCTCGTGGACTCCCTCTTCCCGGTGACCCCCGGATGGGACCTGGCCGGGGTCATCGAGCAGGCCGGAGTGGCGACGACGGGATTCCGGCCGGGCGACGAAGTGATCGGCTTCGTCCGCGACAAGGCCATGCACTACGGCACCTACGCGGAGAAGATCTCGGCGGAACCGCGCCAGCTCGCGCGCAAGCCGAGGAACCTGAGCTGGGCCCAGGCCGCCGGACTGCCGGTCGCCGGGCTCACCGCCTACCAGGCCATCGTGCACAGCCTCGAGGTGAGTTCCGGCGACACCGTGCTGGTGCACGGGGCGGCGGGCGGCGTGGGACACCTCGCCGTCCAGATCGCCGCCGCGCGGGGCGCCCGGGTGATCGGGACGGGCTCCGAGGCCAGCCAGGCATTCATCGAGTCCCTGGGCGCGACGCCCGTACGGTACGGCGACGAACTCGTCGCGCAGGTGCGGAAGATCGCCCCGGACGGGGTCGACGCGGTCCTCGACACCGCCGGGCGTGGCTCCCTGGCCACGACGCACGCGATCGCCGCCCTCGGGGCGCGGGTCGCCTCCATCACCCTGTCCGCTGCCGACTACCCGGGCACCATCGACGTCTTCCTCCGCCTCGACGGCGATGACCTGACCCGGCTGGTGGAGCTCGCCGAAGAGGGCAAGCTCACCGTCCACGTCGGCCACACCTTCCCCCTCGCCCAGGCGGCCCGGGCCCAGCAGCTGCTGGCCGGTGGCCACGCCCGCGGCAAGATCATCCTCGAAAACCGTACGGAGGTCTGAGAAACATGGACAACAATCCCGTCATCAGCACGGTCACCGACATCGCCGCTTCCCCCGAGGAGGTGTGGAAGGTCCTGACCGACTTCGCCGGATACGCACAGTGGCACCCCGACCTGAGCTTCGTCGAAGTGCCCGCCGAAGTCCTGCCCGGAACCCTGCTGCGGGCCCGTCTGTCGAACGGATCCGAGATGGACGGGGAGTACGACTTCACGGTCCTCCACTACGAGGCACCGCGACGGCTTGCCTGGGAGGGCGGCGTCCCCGGGGTCGTCACGGGGGAACACTCCTTCCTCCTCGACCCGCATGACGGCGGAACGCGAGTCACGGATTCCGAGAAGTTCAGCGGCCCGGCCGCTGTGGATGCCGTGGAGCCCAACCGGGCCAAAATGGAGGAGAACGGCGCAAGCTACGGCAGGGCCCTGAAGGAACGACTCGAATCCGGCCACTGACCGCCCCGCGCAGCCCCCACACCGGACATCCGTCCGCGCACCGGAACACTTCCGCGCCCGCAGACCGCAGTTGCACACCCGCCACGGTCTGCGGGCGCCGACGGGTTACGCCCGAAAACGCGGGCCCTCACCACAAGGAACAGCGATGAACCACACCCTCGGCATCATCGGAAGCGGCAACATCGGCGGCGCGGTGGCGCGCCTGGCCGTCGACGCGGGCATCGACGTGGTGCTCAGCAACTCGCGCGGCCCCCAGACCCTGCGACATCTCACCGACCGCCTCGGCCCCCGGGTGCGTGCGGCCACTTCGACGGAGGCCGCCGCGGCCGGCGACTGGACGCTCGTCGCCGTCCCCTTCAGCGCCGTACCCCACCTGCCCGCGGACGCCCTCGCCGGGAAGACCGTCATCGACGCGAACAACTACTACCGACTCCGGGACGGCGTCATCGCCGAACTGGAGACGGGCAGCCTGACCGCGGGAGAGCTGTTCCAGCGGTACGTGCTGGGCGCACGGACGGTCAAGACGTTCAGCACCATCTACTTCGAGCACCTCATCTCCCTCGCCCGCCCCGCCGGGTCCCCCGACCGCAGCGCGCTCCCCATCTCCGGCGACGACGACACGGCCAAGAAGTCCGTCACCGCTCTGCTCGACCGTCTCGGCTACGACACCGCCGACGCCGGCACCACCACCGAGAGCTGGCGCGTCCAGGAGGGCAGCCCCGCCTACGTCCTCCCCTACCTGTCGGACCCCCGACTGCCCTGGCCCCGCGACCCGGGAAAGCCGGCCGACGCCAAGGAGATCCGTACGGCCCTGGAACAGGCACACCGCAGGTCCTGAACAGGAGAGAACCGGCTCGTCCACCGAGCCCTGGGAGGAACAGGCCGGCCAGTGACGTTGAGAAGACGTCACCGGCCTCATCACGGAGACGCCGGGCCGACGCCGACGAGGGCGGCATCGACCAACGACTCCGCGATGGATCGCGCGCACGCGGCGGTGTGGCTGCTGTTGAGTGCGGTACCGCGTGCGGCCGCGCCGTCGAAGAGCAGCGCCAGTTGCTCACCGAGGGTTTCCGGGTCGTCGACGCCGGCCTGCCGTGCGATGTCCGTGAGGCGGCGGGCGAACTCCCTCTTGTACGCCGCGGCCAGTTGGTGGGCGGAATGTCCGGGGTCGGGTACCTCGGCGCTGACGTTCAGGAACGGGCATCCCCGGAACGGAGCGGTGGTTTCCGGCCGCTTCCAGTCGAAGATGGCGAGGAGCTGCTCACGTGGGCTCGGTGTCGGCCGGTCGGGCGACGGGGGGACGGGCAGGAGAGCGTCCACCAGGGACTGCAGGTATGCCCCGACGAGCTCGTCCTTGCTCGGGAAGTGCGTGTAGAGGGTGCGTTTCGATACTTCGGCGACGGTCGACAGCTGGTCCATCCCGGTCGCGTTGACCCCCTGCGCCGTGAACAGCTGGGTCGCCGCTTTGAGGATCCGTTCCCGGGCGCCACGCCCACGACGCCGACGTACGGGGTGAGATTCGGTCACACCCTTAAGGATACCGATCGTTTTACATAAGCCGGTGAGCCAGCTACGGTGGAGACTTAAGTAGACCGATCGTCTTACTTAGCCACGCCCCGCATCACGCTGTACGCGGATGGGTGGTTCGCCGGCGCCGCACCCGTCCAGGGCGCACTCGGCGCCCCCTTCACGCCCCGGCCGGGCCAACGTCCGGACCTGCGCCTGACAGGCCACCGCCCGCCCCGACCGTCGATGCGAAATCAGCACCAAGGAGACCTGATGCGTTACACGACCTTCGGACGACGGACCGGACTGCGCGTCTCCGAGTACGCACTCGGCACGGGGAACTTCGGCACCGGCTGGGGTGCCGGTGCCGAGCCGGACGAGGCTCGCCGGATGTTCGACAGGTTCGCCGAGGCCGGCGGTACGTTTCTCGATACCGCGGACGGCTACCAGTTCGGCGAGTCCGAAGAACTGGTGGGGAAGTTCGTCGCCGCCGACCGGGACCACTTCGTCCTGGCCACCAAGTTCACCAACGGAGCCACTCCGCAGCCCGGCATCTCCAGGACGGGCAACAGCCGCAAGAACATGGTCACTTCGCTGGAGGCGAGCCTGAAGCGCCTTGGCACCGACTACATCGACCTGTACTGGGTCCACTTCCCCGACGACCTCACACCCATGGAGGAGATCCTGCGCGGACTGGACGACCTGGTCAGCTCCGGCAAGATCCTCCACGCCGCCCTGTCCAACTTCCCCGCATGGCGCGTCTCCCGTGCCGCCACCCTCGCGGACCTGAAGAACTGGGCACCGGTCACGGGCATCCAGATCGAGTACAGCCTCGTCGAGAGGACCCCCGACCGCGAACTGCTGCCGATGGCCGAGAGCCTGGGCCTCGGCGCCGCCCTGTGGTCCCCGCTCGGCGGTGGACTGCTCACCGGCAAGTACCGCCGCAGCGCCGAGGGACGGCTGAGCGATCTCAAGACACTCGTGCACACCGAGAGCACCGACCAGAAGACCGCCGTCGTCGACACCGTCCTGGCCATCGCCGAGGAGACCGGCGCGACGCCCGCCCAGGTGTCGGTGGCCTGGCTGCGTGAGCGTGCCGCTCAGGCGTCGACCTCGTTCGTGCCGATCATCGGTCCGCGCAACCTCACCCAGCTCGACGACTACCTGGGCGCCCTGGACGTCCAGCTCACCCCGAAGCAGTTCGCGCGCCTGTCGGACGTCAGCGCAATCCCCCTCGGAGTGCCCCACGAGGCGACCACCGGCGCCCGAGACGCCGTCCAGGGCGGTGACGCCTCCCTCGTCACCCAGCCCGCGGCGCCCGTGGCCTGAGCTGCGGATCCTGCCGCCGGCGACCCCATTCCGTCGACGCCGCTTCCGTCCCGCACCGTGCGCGCGGTTCGGGGCGGTGCCGTTGACCTGGCCACGCCACGTCCCGCCAGGTGTCACAGACCCCGTCGTGTCGACCGATCAACGTTCAAGGCGGCGGCCGGCTCGCCACCGGCAAGCTCCGCTACCGCGAGACCGTGAGGGAGGGCCTCGACAACACCTTGGACGCCTTCCTCGCGCTGATGCGGGGCGAGATACGTCGGAAAGGTGATCGTCAAGCTCTGGCTCCACCTTCGATGGACCGCGAAAGGGGCCTGCCGTGCGTACGGCAGGCCCCTTTCGCGTTGGTCGTTGGTCGTTGGTCGTTGGTCGTGGGCACGGTCGGCGCGCCAGAGGCGGGGCGCACCCTCTCTGCGCAGACCGCTTGCGCTCATCGACTCTTCCTGTTTAGGATTACGATCGTACTTCAATAAACCTACTTCACCAGGAACCCCCATGGACCTCTCCACCAGCACCGCCCTTGTCACCGGAGCCAACCGTGGCTTCGGCCGGGCCCTCGCCGCCGAGCTGCTCCGCCGCGGCGCCACCGTCTACGCCGGCGCCCGCAACCCCGACCAGGTGGACCTGCCGGGCGTCAGGCCGATCGCGCTCGACATCACCGACCCCGCCTCCGTCGCGGCCGCCGCCAAGGCCACCGGCGACGTGACCATCCTGGTCAACAACGCGGGATCGTCCACCGGCGCCGACCTGCTGACCGCCGACCTGGACGCCGTCCGCCTGGAGATGGACACCCACTACTTCGGCACCCTCTCGGTGACCCGCGCCTTCGCACCCCAGATCGCGGCCAACGGCGGCGGGGCGATACTGAACGTCCTGTCCGGCCTGTCCTGGGTCAGCTTCCCGGACTTCGGCGCCTACTGTGCCGCCAAGTCCGCCGAGTGGTCGCTCACCAACGCCCTGCGCCTCCAGCTCGCCGGCCAGGGCATCCGCGTGGCCGGCCTGCACGTCGGCTACATGGACACCGACATGGTCCGAGCCGTCGACGCGGCCAAGTCCGACCCGGCCGACATCGCGCAGATCGCCGTCGACGGCATCGCCGCCGGCGCCTACGAGATCGTCGCGGACGACGCCTCCCGCCAGGCGCAGGCCGCACTGGCCGGAGGCGTCTCCGTGCTCTACCCACAGCTCCCCTGAGTCACATCGCCTCCGGCGCCAACAACACCGGCCGCTTGTCGGCCAGCTCGCCGACAAGCGTCAGTACGGCCACGCCGATCAGAAACCGGTCCGCCACGTCGCCGCTCATCCCGAGCGCCCTGTTCAAGGCGTTGGCCTGCGGCTCCGGGAGCGCACTGATCCGCTCCGTCACCGGCCACAGCAACTCGTGCAGTGCGGCGAACGTCAGCCCCGACTCCAGCCGAGTACCCCGACACCTCAGGACGGTGAAGTCCGCGGCGGCGGACTCGGGTAATGGATTGCTGCCGCCCTGTTCAACCACGTTCGGCAATTCCATGACGGATGCGGTGACGGATGCGCTTCCAGCGCTCCGACTCGTAGCGTCGTGCGCGACCAGTGCACCCGCGAACTCAACCGGACGCCTGGCTGACGCCGCCCCCACACATCGACCTGACTGCGCGCGACAAGAGGGCGCAGCATGCCCTGAAAAGGAATATCACCATGGGAATCAGTCCAGAAGCACAGCAGTTCGTGGAGTTCCTCGCGAGCACGAACGCGAAGTTGGTCACACCCGGCCTCGACCTGGCCGTCGTCCGCGACATCGCCGACTCGCACCACAAGGCGTCGACCGAGCCGGAAGGCGTCACCTACGCCGAGGTCGACGCGGACGGCGTCCCCGCGCTGTGGGCCATCCCCGAGGGCGCCGACCCCGACAAGGCGCTGCTCCACTTCCACTTCGGCGGATCGGTCACCGCCTCGATGCACTCGGACCGCAAGGCCGCCGGCCACATCGCCAAGGCGGCCGGCGCCCGCTCCCTCGTCGTGGACTTCCGCCTCGCGCCCGAGCACCCCTACCCCGCGCAGCTCGACGACGCCGAGACCGCCTACCGGTGGCTGCTCTCCCAGGGCTACGAGCCGCGGAACATCGGCAGCACGGGCCACTCGATCGGCGGATCCCTCGCGGTGATGCTGCCGCTGCGCCTGCTCGCGAAGGGCGAGGCCACCCCGGGCGCGATCGTCAGCGTCTCACCGTGGACCGACCTCACCATCCAGAACCCGTCGGTGGACGCGAACGAAGACAACGACAAGATGCTCAGCCGGAACACCCTCGAGCTCTTCCGCGGAGCCTGGCTGCAGGACCCCGCGGTGGACTTCACCGACCCCGCGATCAGCCTCGTGAACGCCGATCTGACCGGCCTGCCCCCCACGACCGTCCACTACGGCGAGTACGAGACCCTCGCCGACGACGGCGCCCAGCTCGGCCGCCGCCTCACGGACTTCAAGGTCACCACCGAGGTCCACCCGATGCCCGAGGGCCAGCACTCCTTCGTCCTGGGCGCCGGACGCGTACCCGAGGTGGACCAGGCGATCCAGCAGATGGGCCAGTGGCTCCGTAAGCACCTCGGCGCCTGAACAGAAACACCCTCGTCACCGTCGGTGGTCCTCCGCACCGAGGACCACCGGCTTCCATCCCCAGACCAGATCCGACCCGACCCGACTCGGCGAGGACGGCCGGCCATGCGTAACGGTCCGCTCCGAGTCCTTCTGCATCGTCGTCGGCAGGCCGACCGCATCCAGATGGCGCCCATGAACCATCCGACGATGCGCGTCCACGGCGTGGCATCGGGAGGGCTGCCCGAGCGGCACAACCCGGCAAAGGAGACGACTGATGACTACGAACGCCACGTCCGGCGATGCCCTGCACGGCCCCGGCCTGACCGACGTTCGCGACATGGTCATGGCACATGACGCGTTCCGCCGCGCCCTGCGCTCCAGCGCGTCACTGGTGAGCGCGGTCAACGACGGTGACCGTAAACGGGCCGGCGTGCTCGCCGACCACCTGGAGTTGATGCTCGGCCTGCTCGTCCACCATCACGAGGGCGAGGACGCGTTGCTGTGGCCCATGCTGCTGCAGCGTGTGCCCGAGGAACTGGCTCCCCTGGTGCACCTGATGCAGTCCCAGCACGAGGCGGTGCACGGGATGCTCGCCGAGGTCACCGCCCTGATTCCGCCCTGGCGAGTCAACCCCACCAGCGCGGCCCGCAGCCGGCTGGCCGACCGCGTCGAGCACCTCCTCGTCCTGCTGGAGGAGCACCTGCATGACGAGGAGAAGCATCTCCTGCCGGTCGCCGCACGCACCGTCACCCAGCCCGAGTGGGACGCGGTCGCCGAACGCAACCTCAAAAGCCTGCCGCCCTCCAAGGCCCCCATGGTCTTCGGCCTCTTCATGGAGGTCGGTGACCCGGAGATCATCGCGCAGCAACTCGCCAAGGCGCCTGCGCCGATCCGTCTGCTGCTGCGCCTCACCGCCCGCCCCGCCTGGCGCCGCTATCAGGCCCGCGTTTTCGACGCCTGACGATCGCCCGGCCGCATCGGGTTACGGAAAGCTGACGGAGGAGTCCTCAACTCACTCGGGCGACCTCATACGAAAGGCCGGGCCGGGGACGCTCTCGATGTCCTTCGCCTGCACCGGGTGGCCTCGCTCGCAGCGAATCTCGACGTCGATGTGCGCGCCGCACTCACGGTGTCGCGCCAGCACCGCCGGCCCCTCCGGGTCGGCGCGGTAACGGTCACCCCACTGCAGCAGCCCCATCACGGCCGGCACCAGATCCATGCCCTTAGCGGTGATCACATACTTCGGCCGACTCCGCGAACCGGGCTCCTTGTACGTCTCCGTCGCCAGGATCCCTTCCTCCACCAGCATCCGAAGCCGCGTCGCCAGAAGGTTGCGAGGACAGCCCAGGACACGTTCGAAGTCACCGAACCGGGACGAGCCGTACCACACCTCACGCAGGATCAGGATCGTCCACTTCTCACCCACGATCTCAAGGGTCCGCGCGATCGAGCAGTTGGACGTGTCCCGGTCGAGTCGGGGGTCCATGCCGGTGTCTTGAAGAACTTCGGTCCACGCATCCATGGGAGCGATAGTAACCGCTTGGGTTTATTTTTAGATACTCAGCCTTCGATGCCACGATCGGCGTCGGCACCATCCTGTCGCTCTCGCCGTTGGCGATGAGCACGGGCTGATGGATGACGGAGAGGATCCCAGCGAGCACCAGGTACGTGCCGCGCCAGGAGAACTGGTTGCCCACCTGATCGGCACTGCTGGCGCCCCGCCCCGGACTGCGCGCCGTAGCCGCCCGCAAGTCCGAGACTGTCCGGGCGGCCGGCGTGGGTCGTCCCGGACACTGCCGGCGCCAGCCGTCCCGGAGCGACTTGCCTCCAACCCGGACGCTGGAGGCAAGTGCCCGGCAGTGGCTGCGCCGTGTGATCGTGAGCTGGTCCGATCGCGATCGTGGAGCACGATCAGACCGTCGCGAAGCCCAGCACCAGCGGAGCCACGGCAACGAGCATGATGACGGCCGGAATACTGGCCCCCTTCTTGTCGCCTCCACGGAGGTGTGTGATCACGGCGCCCAGGAAGTACAGGACGACACCGATCGCCGCCGCGATGCCCAACGGTCGGTAGGCGATACCGACGAGCAGCCCCAGAGCACCCGCGATCTTGACCAGGCCGAGCGGCAAGAACCAGCTGTCGGGCACCCCGAGCGCCTTGAGCCCTTCTGTGATCTTCGGATCGCGGGTGATGTCGGGAACGGCGGAGAAGACCAGCAGCAGGGACACCGCGACAGCGAGGACGACATAGGCGATGAACACGGAGAACTCCGGAGGGAGAAGGGGACCGTCGATCGGTCCGGGAATACAGGGCGGCAAGCGAGGAGCCAGCCCCGCGCCGAAAGCTTGGCGGAGAGCCGCCGACGGAAGGGCGGAGTCGGCCGGCCGCGTACCGCACGATGCGTTCCTCCATCGCGGCAGCCGGGGCGTGTGCCCCGGCTGCCGCCCTGATCAGGTCAGGTCGGGTCAGTGTGCCGCGTGGGCAAGGAGCGCCGTGAAGTTGATCCTTCCGGTCTGCAGTTTCGGGTCGTGGGGCTCGGGGACGCCGCCGTTGGTGACGTACAGCCTGTTGCCGCGAACCGCGGTCGCCGACGGTGAGGCGAGGCCGTCCGCGCTGGTCAGGACGGGCTTGTAGGTGCCGTTCGGGTAGACCACCACGACCCTGTCCGGACCGTTCTGCGAGGAGGAGCCGTTCTGCGCCACGAACACCACGTCGGAGCGGGGGGTCAGGAAGCTGAAATCGTCGATGTTGGGCAGGCCGTCCGCGACAGGGCGGATGGGACCGGCCGCGCCGGTCCCGGTGACCGGTACCCGCAGCAGTGTTCCCTTGTTGAAGTTGCTGGCCCACAGCGCGCCGTTGTGGAACCTGAGCCCGTTGACACCGATCGGCAGGGCTTCGGTCGGCACCGGCGCCAGAGCAGCATCGGTCAGCCACGGGGTCGCCGATCCGCCCGAGACCGGAACGGACCAGATGATGCCCTTCAGGCTGTCCGCGATATAGAGGGTGCGTCCGGCCGCATCGATGGCCAGCCCGTTGGGGCCCGAGTCGGCGGGCAGAGCGGCGATGCGCTGAGGGCTGCCGCCCGGACCAAGCGCGTACACGCCGTTCCTGGCCGCGTTGCCCGGGGCCCACACGCTGTAGTAGACGGTGCCGTCACTGCCACGGGTGTTGCCGCTGATCGCCTCACCCACCTGCCCGGTGACGAGCACGGTGCGCTCTCCGGACGCGGAGATACGCATCAGCTGCGGCCCGTGGGTGCGCTCGCACACCGCGCAACTGCCGAGCATGGACAGGGTCACCGAGCCGTCGGGGTTGGCGGTGATGTTCTCGGGGATCTCGCCGGCGGCGTAGTCGAACGTCGCCGCGGTGCGTACGTCGGTGACAACGGATCCACGATACGAGTGTCCCGAGGACCCCGAGTGTCCCGTTCCCGCGGACGCGGACGGCGCCGACCCCAGGACGGCCGCGGACGCGGTGACCGCCAGCGCGATGGAGACGTTCCTCTTCAGAAAACGTCTCGCGCTCGATGCACTGCGCCGGGCCGTTTGCTGGCGTTGCTGCATGACTCTCCTTGGCAAATTCAACGAGTGACTGATCAATGGACTTTCGGCGACATCACTGACGTCTCCGACCTCAGCGATGTCGGACACAGCGAGACATCCGGGCGGAGTCGGCGCCCGTGGAACCGGACCGTGATGTCAGCCGGGCAGGCGGTTGGTCTTGCGGATCTGCTTGTCGAACGTCCCGGCGGGGACGAGGCGGCGCGCCGTGGTGACGCGTGAGGCCAGCGGGCCGGCGGTGTAGCGCAGCTTCGGCTTCTTGTCCGTGGCCGCAGTGACGATCGCTTTGGCGACGACGGCGGGGTCGTCGCCGTCCTTCATCGCCTGCTCGATCATCGCGTCGAAGCCGCGCCGTCGCTCCGCGTACAGGGGCAGCGGGGTGTCGGGCTGTGCGGCGTTGGTGTCGAAGCTGGTCTTGGTGTAGGCGGGCTGGACGAGGAGGACCCTCACGCCGTGCTCGCGGACCTCGTGGTCCAGCGACTCGGAGTAGCCCTCGATGGCGTGCTTGGAAGCGACGTAGAGGGCCATGAAGGGCTGGGGGGCGACGCCGAGGACGGACGAGATGTTGATGACGCGTCCACCTCCCTGGGAGCGCATGTGCGGCAGGACGGCCTTCGTCATACGCATGACACCGAGGACGTTGATGTTGAAGATGCGCTGGGCCTGGGCGACGGAGTTCTCCTCGACGGCGCCCGCCGAGCCGATGCCCGCGTTGTTGACCAGGACGTCGATGCGTCCGAACCGGTCGACCACCTCTGCAACCGCGGTGGTGGCCGAGTCATCACTGGCCACGTCGAGATCGAGGTAGGTCACCCCGTCGGGCGGGATGAGTTGAGAGGTCTTGCGGCCGGTGCCGATCACCTCGAAACCCGCCGCGGCCAGGGCGCTGGCCGTCTCCTTGCCGATCCCCGATGTGGCACCTGTCACGAGCGCCACCGGCCGAGTTGTCGCCATCACGAGCTCCCTTGGTTTTTGAATTACGTTCGTACGCCTTACGTTCGTACGACCATATGGCGGTCGTCGACCGATGGCAAGTGGTCACGTCCGGCGATCCGAGAAAGACCCGGGAAACGCGAGGTGTCAGCGTTGCTGGTTGGCGATGCCGATGTAATGCCCGAGGCGGTACTCGAAGTCGATGCCGGCCTGCTCGACGACGGCCTGCGTTTCGGCGGCGCGAGCGAGGAACCCGGGGAGGGTGAGGGAGTGGGCGAACTCGCGGTAGGCGGCGACCAGATCCGCGTCCGGGGGCAGGGATGCCCGGTTGATCTGGGCTTTGGCCGAGGCGAGTGAGGTGCGGTCGAAGGAGGCGAGCCGGGCGACGATCGTGTCGACGAAGGCGTCGAGTTCGCTGTCGGGGAGAGCACGGGTGACCCAGCCCCAGCGTTCGGCGGTGTCGGCGTCGTAGTCGTCGCTGGTGAGGATGGCTTCCAGGGCGCGGTCGCGTCCGATGGCGCGCGGGAGGCGTTCGCTGCCGCCACCGCCGGGGAGCAGTCCGCTGCCGACCTCCGGCTGCCCGAAGATCGCTTCCTCCCGGCTGGCGTACCGCAGATCGAGGGCGAGGGCGAGTTCGTTCCCGCCGCCGCGGGTGCGTCCGCGAATGGCCGCGATGGTGATGTAGGGCGCTTTGGAAAGTTTCAGGACCAGATCCGTCCAGGCCGGCACCGCGTTCTCGTCCTCGGGGGCGGGGAAGTCGGCGGCGGCGGCCAGGTCGAAGTGGTTGTAGAAGAAGTCGGGGGTGGCGCTGTCGAACACCACGACCTGGATGTCCGGGTCGGTGGCCAGTTCCTCGACGATCTGGATGAGGCGCAGGACGGTCTCGCCGGCGATGAGGTTGACGGGCGGATTAGCGAAGGTGATCTTCGCGACCTGGGGTGAGGTGCGCTCGTAGTGGATGGTGCTGTGCTCGCTCATGATCTGGCTCCAGATGTGTGCGGGATAGCGGATGGCGACGGGGCGTCAGTGCGACGGGGGCGCCTGAGGCGGATGGGTTGCCGAGCAGGTCCGGCGGTCTTGCTCCCGGCCGTTGCCGCTCACTCACTCCTGGTAGTGCGGGAGGATCTCGCCGTTCTTGACGTAGGTGAGGGCGGCGGTGACGTCGTAGGCGTGGATCGCGGAGACCAGCGGTGCCAGCTGGTCGGACAGGTCCTGGACCACGTTGCCGGTGAAGAAGGCGTCCCGTGCCGCGGTGTCGGTGAACCCGAGCATGAGGGAGGCGTGGAAGTGCTGGTCGTGGGGGTTGTCGTGGGCGACGTTCGGGGTGTCCCAGAGCTTTTCGATCCAGGGCAGGAACGTCTGGGTGCGCAGCTCCTTCAGCACTCCGGTGCCGGCGAGTGCGGGCACGAACTGCTTCTTGACGAGCTTCCGGAACTCACCCGCACCGGCCCCGTCTCTGCGGCGCAGGTAGACCAGGACGCGGGCACCGACCTTCTCGCCCGGGTCTGCGACGTCGTACCAGCGGGATGAGTTCGGCGGGCCGGCGTAGAGCAGGGTGCGGCGGAACACGTTGATCTCGTCCTGGTAGGCCAGCTTCGTCTGCTTGCGCCCCTGTGAGGGCGAAAGCGCCGATTGGAAGGTGACTTCCGCGACGCCGTCGATCTTCCGGTCGACGGGGATCGAGGTCTCCACTCCCTCGGTCGCCGGCCACCGGCCCGGGTTGTGCTCGGCGAGGTGGATCTGGCGGTACTCCTCCATGCCCGGGGTTGCGGAGATGATCTCTGAGTGCGGGCCCTTCCAGTAGTCCATGCCGGTCTGGCGGGGCTGGTCGGTGCGCACCCACAACAGGATCGAGGAGGTGAAGTGCTTCTTCACGTCCAGTTGCGCGGCGGCCGGTGGCATGCTCATGGTGTTGCCTTTCTCTTCCTGGTCAGACGGTGGTCATCGGGCGAGGAACTCGACCGCGAGCGGGGAGAACTCCTCGTGGTACTGGAAGATGCCGCCGTGACCGGAGTCGGGGTAGATGATCAACTCGCTGCCCTTGATACGCCGGTGCAGGTCCTCGGAGAGGATCGAGGGGACCATGCGGTCGTTGTCGCCGTTGGCGATCAGCGTGGGATGGGTGATCTTCGATAGGTCGTCGGGGGTCGAGAGCCCCCACTTCTTGATCGCCTTCAGCTGCGTCTGGAACGCCTTGACCTTGATCTTCGCGTCGCGGTCGACGGTGCGTTCATTGAGCCGGTCGACGAACGCGCGCGCGGCGGCCTTGCCGACGGAGTCGCGGTTGAAGAACAGGAACTCCTTGGGGTCCGACCGGGTCAAGGTGGCGCGCAGCGTGTCCCAGTACGTGGTGGCGACAACCTTCTCGATGTCCTTGCCGCCCTTGGGACCGGTGCCGGTGAGAACGAGTTTGCGGACGAGTTCGGGGTGCTTCACCACCAGGGCCTGGGCGACGAAGCCGCCGAGGGAGAAGGAGAAGATGTCGATCTTGTCGAAGCCGAGCGCCGAGATGAAGGCGTAGGCGTCGTCGGCCATGGCCTCGACGCTGTCCGGCACCTGGCCGGTGGAGGCTCCGACACCGCGGTTGTCGAAGGCGATGACGTGACGGCCCTTGGCGATGGGGTCGATGATGCGCGGGTCCCAGTTGTCCAGGGTCGCGGCGAGGTGGACGAAGAAGACGACGGGGACGCCACCCCTGGGCCCCAGCTCGCGGTAGGCGTAGGTGACACCGCCGGCGGTGACGGTGCGGGCCGGGGCATTCGCGTAGGAGGTGATGACGGGTTCGTTCGGGGTGGCGTTGGTGCTCATGACGGCTTCTCCTTGCTTGTTCTGTGTCGGTGCGGTTCGGGCCGCCCGTCGCGGTCGCGGCGGGATCGGTAGTCGCCGGTGATGGCTTGCTTTGCTGCGGACGCCGCCATGGGACAGGGACTGCATCGCCTGCGGGGTCTGGTCGAAACCGGACACTTTTCCCGCGACCGGGCGCGCTACGCCCTGGTCGACGAGAGCGGTGATCTGGCGAAGCTGATCGCCGCCGACGTGTGTGAACAGGAACCCGTACATCTCGCCGCGCTTCTTCGCCTGCTTGCGGATCTTGTCGCTGATGTCGCTGAGGCCTGCGACGGCCAAGAGCATCAGCGGGTTCAGGCCGGCCTCGCGGGCGAACGCGGGGTTGGGGACCAGCGATCCCGATGGCTCTACCGCCGGGCTTGAGCACCCATAAGCACTTCTCCAGCTTCTCCCCGCCGAGGCTGCCCGGCACCAGGTCGTGGACCTCCAGGTGATGCTCGAAGTTCTGGGCGCGGTAGTCGATCACCGTGTCGGCCCCGACTCGCGCACGAAGCCCGTGTTCGAGCAGTCGGCGGTCGTGGCGACGGCCCCGAAACTGCCGGACCATCCGGCCTACCAGCAGATCATGGCGGTGTTCGCCGCGGCCGACGCGCCGCTGCGGGCGCGGCAGGTGTACAAGGCGACGGACATGGAGATCGCGCCCAACAACATCAACAACACCCGCCTCAAACTCAAGCGGCTGACCGAACGCGGAATCCTGGTCGAGACCGAGCAGGGCTTGTTCACCCAGCCGCGGTCGTAGCCACTCGGCGACGTCACGGCCGGCCCGCCTGCCCCTCCCGAAAGGGTGAAACAGGCACCAACTCACGCAACCCTCTCAGGACTGCAACTGGGCGAAGAGCGACGCCAGGTCGATGAGGCCCCAAGCCTCGGTGATCTTCCCGTCGACCACCTTGAACATACGGAACTCCAGCACCTTGAAGGATCGGCCGGTGGCGGGAGTGCCATTGAAGGGCCGGGTGCTCGTGCCGGCCCAGATGAAGCCGATCGCGAGCCAATCGTCCTCGGCGACGACACGGACCGGCGTGAAGGTGATGTCGGGGAACGCGTCGAAGACCGACGCCACCACCGCGCGGTTCTCCTCGACGCCGGTGGTGGTGCCGTCGGCGGCGTACAGGCGGGCGTCCGGCGCGAACAGGGCGAACGCGCCGTCGGTGTCCCGCAGGTTGAGTTGCCTGATCAACTCATCGGCAAACTGGTGCAAGTCGGCGGTCGACGTTCGGGTCTCGACGTTCGAGGAAGACATGTGCTTCTCCAATGCGGATGGACGGAGCGGCTCCGCCCCGGTGACGGACAGTGGAATCGGGTCGAACAGGCGGGTTGGACGAGCAGGGTCTGGCACGTTTTCGGCCTGCGCGAGCGCGACCGTCCCTTCCGAGCCCGGGACGCGCCGGTCACGAGCGTCATCGCCAGGAGGGCGATCACCCATTGCCTTACGATCGTAATTCTATCGGGGTGGCCGAGAGGCCGCAAGCGAGTTCCGAGGCGAGTGGGATCGTGTGGCGGCCTACCGGTCGAGCACCGGGGCACGCCGTCAGCCGTGAATGTCACTGCGGGGAACGGCACGGCGGGGAACGGGGCGCAGCGTGTGCGGCAGCGAGCGCGTCGCGTCGGCGATGACGAACACCTGACGATCACCCGGAAGACCGTCACTGCTCTCGCGGACCGTCTCTCAGTCGGTGGCGGTGGGCCGGTCCCAGCCTTCCCAGCGCAGGAGGCGGCCGGTCCCGGCCTTGGCCTCGACACCGTGGTCGGTCATCTCGAATGCGCCGAAGTCCAGGACGTACAGGGCCGGATCACCGGGCGCGAATCCGACATCGATCGGCCGGTGCAGGTCGGGCTCGGACGGCAGGCCACGGGTGGACCAGCCGTCCGGGTCGACCATCAGCAGGTGTCGGCCGAGTTTCGGTCCGCCCGGTGGGAGCGTCATCGGGGCCTCGTCCCCGAACAGCGTGATCACCAGCTGTCCGGCGAGCGGGGAACTCGGCGGGGCGACGGCGAACTTGGTCGCCGCGACGTGTGCCTCGAAGTCCAGCACGGCTTGCTCCGGGAGCGGAAGCCGGTCGTGGTTGGCGAGCAGGAACGTGGGCTGGGGGCCGCGCTGGGGCTTGAACCTGGGGTCGGTCACCGGGATCCCGCCGATGAAGTCCGGCCAGCCGTACCATGCGCCCTCGCGCACTTCGAACAGCAGGTCGGGCGCGTCTCCGATGGGACGACTGCCCCGGTCGTCCGCTCCCTGGTCCACCGCGAGGAGCCGGCCGTCCGGCAGGAACCCGAGCCCGAAGGCATTGCGCAGTCCCCAGGCCACCAGTTCCAGGTTGCCGCCGTCGAGGTCGCAGCGCATGACGGCCGCGGAGCAGGGCAGTGCGGCCCCGATCTGCTGACCGGGACGGGTGGCGGTGCCGAAGGGGACGAACGCGCCGGTGACGGCCTGCGCGCCGGGTGTGCTGGTCAGCGGGTCGTGGGTGGTGACGTTGACGCCGGTCAGCTCTATGTCGAGACCGGGAAGGTCGTACGAATGCGGGAGCCGGCCCAGCCAGCCGAGTTCGTAGGCGTCCAGGCCGATGATCCCCAGGTTGGACATCGCTCCCTGAGCGAAGTACAGCTTGTCGTCGGGGCCCGCCACCGCCATGTCGACGTGGTAGTTGCCGGGTCCGGGCAGGCCGTCGACGATGACGGTGCGCTGCCCGTCGGGACCGATCCGGGTGATCTGGCCGGCACCGCCCTCGGACACGTACAGGTAGCCCTGGTGCCACAGAAGCCCGGTCACCGGAGGGGCCAACTGATCGGCGATGAGCCGGCGGTCGGCGCCGTCCTTGCCGAGGCGCCAGATCCGGCCGCCCGGCGCGGCACCGCCGAACGGCAGCCCCGACTCGGCCACATAGACTCCGTGATCGTCGTCGAAGGCCAGGCTGGTCGGGAAATCCAGCCCGTCGGCCACTGCGGTCATGCCGTATCTCCATCTTTGGTGGGGGGACGTTTTCGTGGGTTCGGCCTTCCCACAAGTAGTCGCAGGAGCCGAAACGGCCTGCCGGAGAAATCCGACGGACCGTCATGTCCGGCGGAGGCTCATGGACGCCAGGGCGTCACGCCCTGGCGGGCCCTGTCATTGCCTGCGTCCCCGACGTTAGGGATGAAGGGCTGGAAGCGGATCCGTCACCGTATCCGTCATGGAGCTGCCGATGCGGTCGAGCTGTCTGCGTCGAGGTCCCTGTGGCGTCTGACTGACTCGACCCCGACGCCCCACGTGTGGACTCGGTCTGCCTTCACTTACGGTCGGCCCACAGTGCGCCCTTCAGCGCCCGTGCCTGCCGGCGCCAGAACTCCCGCGAGACCTCGGCCTTGGGAAACACCAGGTCGAAGCCGTGGAAGGCGCCGGGGATGATGTCGAGGTCACAGGGGACGCCGCTGTCACTCAGCCGACGCGCGTACTCGACGTCTTCGTCGTGGAAGAGATCGAGGGTGCCGACGCCGATCCAGGCCGGAGGAAGACCGGTGAGATCCTCGCGGCGGGCTGCGGCCGCGTATGGGGAGACGTCCGGGCCCGCGACGGCGTCGCCGAGGTAGGACGACCAGGCGTACCGGTTGCTCTTGGGCGTCCAGAGGCGCACCTTGAGGGTGTCTAGGTCGGTTCTCGTCGTCGTGCGGTCGTCCAGCATGGGATAGAGCAGCAGTTGGAACACCGGCCGGATCTCGGCCCGGTCATGGGCGAGCAGCGCGAGGGCCGCGGCGATTCCGCCGCCTGCGCTGGCCCCGCCGATCGCGATGCGATCGATGTCGATGTGCAGGTCGCCCGCGCGCTCGGCCAGTCCGCGCAGTGCGGCGTAGGTGTCCTCGACCGCGGCGGGTGCGGGATGGTCCGGCGCCAGTCGATAACGGACCGCGGCGACGGTGATGCCGAGCTCGCGGGCGAAGGCGATGTTCGTACGGTCGTCCAGCTCGGGTGCGCCCATGATCGTCCCGCCTCCGTGTATCCAGAGCAGCGCCGGAGCCGCTGCCTTCAGGCCGGTCGGCTGGAAGACGCGAAGCGAGACGGGCGGTGCGTCCTTCGGCCCGGGCACGACCAGCTCTTGAACCGTGACGCCCGTCCCTGGATCGGTCGGGCGTATCTTCCGGCTCCGCACGATGCGCGACGACAGGCGTCCGACGGACACATTGGGGATGAAGCGACCTCGTGCGAGATCGGGGTGGAAGGTACTCATCGGGTCCTCGTTTCTTCCCCTCATGGAGGGTGTACGGAATCGTCCGGCCGCCCGGCCGGTGGTCGGCCTCGAGAGTGGGGACGGTCATCAAGCCGGTGCGACGGATGCCGTCGCGCAGTTGCTCGCCGGCCAACGTGCATCGTGATCGTTCTCAGGCGCGAGATCGTTCTCAGGCGCGAGCCGATCGAGTCGCACGCTGGTCCCCGGCCCGCGGCCGTCAGGCGGCGGTCATCCGGTTGAATTTGCGCACGGACTTGTCGAAGGTCCGGGCGGGGAGGATGCGGCGCAGCACTTTGAGGCGTGGGGCGAGCGAGCCGGCGGGATAGCTCAGTTTCGGCTTCCGGTCGGTCGCTGCCGCGACGACCACCTTGGCGATGACGGCGGGATCGTCGCCGCCCCTCAGCTGCTCCTGTGTCACCTCGTCGTAGATGGCCCGTTGGCGGGCGTATACCGGCACAGGGGTGTCGGCTTGCACCGAGTTCGCGTCGAACGGGGTGTTGAAGGGGCCGGGCTGGACGCGCAGGACCCGAACGCCATGCTCGCGGATCTCGTGGTCCAGGGACTCGGTATAGCCCTCGACCGCGTGCTTGGTCGCGATGTAGACGGACATGAAGGGGTTGCCGACGAACCCGCCCAGGGAGGAGATGTTGATGACGCGTCCGCGGCCCCGGCCGCGCATGTGCGGCAGGACGGCCTTGGTCATGCGCATGAGGCCGAAGACGTTCACGTCGAACACGCGCTGCGCCTGAGCGACGGAGATTTCCTCGGCGGCGCCGTCGATGCCGAGCCCGGCGTTGTTGACCAGGACGTCGATCCGCCCGAACCGCTCGATCACCTGCTGGACGACGCTGCTCACCGAGTCGTCGCTGGTCACGTCGAGGGCGAGGAACGTCACACCGCCACTGGAAGCGCTCCCCGACGTCTTCCGGCTCGTCCCGACCACGTCGAACCCCGCCTCGACGAGTGCGTGCGCTGTCGCCTTGCCGAGCCCCGAGGACGCGCCCGTCACGAGTGCTACCGGCCGATTTGATGCCATGACTGCCTCCCGAAGTCTTTATATTACGATCATAATTACATGGAGGTCCGCTCGGCACAACCCTGGATCGCGATCGCCGACATCCCCGCACCTGCGTCAGTCGTGTACGCCCCTGGCCGCCGCGCACTCACACCCACGGCCGTCGACCCCGTGTCGACCCCGTACTCGCCCTGGGCCGCACTCCCGCCATTCACCCGGGCTGGAGCCGTTCACGGACATCGCACTGCGCCAGGTCACGCTCTTGGAGTGAGTCGGCGCCGCCGGCCGACGGTTTCGAGCGCCCGTGCCGCAAGCGCGGTCGGCTCGGGCAGGCGGCTCGGGCAGGCGGCTCGGGCAGGCGGCTCGGGCGGCGAAGCAGTCGCCGTCCGCCAGGCAGGACGCCTGCCATGGGCTCGTACAGCCGCCCTTGGCTCGTTGCCCTGGGAGAACCCCTCAGTTCCGATGCCGTACGTCGAAGTGCGCGGAGTGCGCGGTCAGCTTGCCGAGCAAATCGATGAGGGTCCGCTGCTCGTCCTCACTGAGGGCGCCCGCCCACTCCTGTTCACGTGCGTTGTGCGCCTGGAAGGCAGCGGTGATCGCATGCAGGCCGGCCTCGGTGAGGCCCAGCTGGACCGCGCGCCCGTCGTAGGAGGCGCGCTCCTTGCTCACCAGGCCGTCCCGTTCCAGCGTGTTCACCAGCGCCGACACGGCGGCTCGGCTCATGCCGGACAGCTCCGCGACCTTCTTCGCCTCGACCGGGCCCGACAGCCAGATGGCGAACAGCACTCGGAAGCCGGGCCATGACCAGCCGCGAGGCCGGTGTACGGCGGATTCGAGGTCGTAGACGAGCATGTTGGCCGCGCGGTGGAAGGTGAGCACCAGCCGCATGGCGAGCGGGTCGATGCCGGGGAGTTCTCGCGAGACCCGGTCGACGGCGTGGTCGATGAACGACCAGAAGTGCAGGTGGTCGGCATCCAGCGGTTCCGGTTCCTGGGTCACAGTCGGAGTCTAGGTCGGCCAGGTCGGGCGGCATCACGGACCGCACTCGGGAAGCGGGCACGCGTCGGCACCCCGTCCAGGTTTCCGGATCGTGAAAAACCTTCGCCCGAGGGCTTCCCCAGAGATGCCGACGGGGGTACGGTCCCCAATTAATCAAAGCATTGATTACATGCGCTGAGCAGTAGTTGAGCAATAGTTGTTGTGTTTTGTCCCCTAGGCCTTCAGGGGACAGGTCTCCTCCCGGCCGTGCGTCCCGATGCACGGCCTGGTAGCCCCGGCCGTTCCGCCTCCGCCTCCGTCGACGGGGATGGTGTGGGGGGCGATCGATCCGAAGGAACCTCGTATGCCCGAAGCACTCGCTCCCCCCAGTCCCGGCGCGCTGCGTGCCTGCATGTCCCGTTTTGCCACCGGCGTCACGGTGGTGTCGTACGCGACCGACAGCGGTCCGCGGGGCGCCACCATGAACTCCTTCACGTCCGTGTCCGCCGAACCGCCGCTGGTCCTGGTCAGCGTCGCCCGCCGGGCCCGCTGCCACGACCAGCTGGCCGACGGGCCCTTCTGCGTGAACATCCTCGGCGCCGAACAGGAGCAGTTGGCCCGGCTGTTCGCCGGGGCCCCGAGCACCGCGGAGCCCCGCTGGGCAGAGGGCGCGCGCGTCCCCCGGCTGGCCGACCCGCTCGCCTGGGTGGAGTGCGAGCCCTGGCGCGCGTACGACGGCGGCGACCACACCCTGGTCCTCGGCCGCGTCACCGACCTCGGTCACCGCGACGGCGACGCCCTGACCTACGCCTGGAGCCGTTTCGCGTCCACGACCGAGTCGACCGACGGCATCGAGCACCTCTTCTGAAGCCCTTCCGCCCGGCCCACCGCCCTCTCGAGCCCCACCCCACTCCCCAGGAGAACCTCCATGGCCGCACGCACCGGCAAGGAATTCCTCGAGCGCCTCTCCCAGTCCCGCCCCACCGTGCACATCCAGGGTGAGACGCTCACCGGAGGAATCCAGGAGCACCCCGCTTTCCGCAACGTGGTGCGGACCTACGCCGAGCTGTACGACCTCCAGCACAGCGACGAACACAAGGACGTCCTCACGTACGCCTCCCCCACCTCCGGTGAGCCGGTCGGCACGTCCTTCCTCACTCCGCGCACACCCGACGATCTCGTCAAGCGCCGTAAGGCGTTCAAGGTGTGGGCCGACCACAGCAACGGCATGCTGGGCCGCACCGGCGACTACATGAACAGCTCCCTGATGGCGCTCGCCTCGGCCGCCGACTGGTTCGCCCAGGCCAACCCCGCCTTCGGCGAGAACATCCGCCGCTACTACGAGAAGGCCCGCGAAGAGGATCTGCTGTGCACGCACACGCTGATCCCGCCGCAGGTCAACCGGGCCGTGGCGGGCACCCAGCAGGCGGGCGGCAAGCTCGCGGCACGCATCGTGAAGGAGGACGACAACGGCGTGGTGATCCGCGGGGCGCGCATGCTCGCCACCATCGCCCCCTTCGCCGACGAGATGCTCGTCTTCCCCTCGACCGTGCTCCGCGGCACCCCCGAGGACAAGCCGTACTCGTACGCCTTCGCCATCCCCAACGACACCCCCGGCCTGCGCTACATCGCCCGCGAGCCCCTCGACTACGACCGCCCGCGCCACGACCACCCCCTCGCCTCCCGCTTCGAGGAATCGGACTGCGTGGTCGTCTTCGACGATGTGCACGTGCCCTTCGAGCGCTGCTTCGCGCTCGGTGACGCCGAGCTGTGCAACGGCTTCTACTCCCAGACGTCCTCCGTGGTGCACATGACTCACCAGGTCGTCACCCGCACCACCGCCAAGACCGAGTACATCCTCGGACTGGTGACACTGCTCACGGAGGCCATCGGCATCGAGCAGTTCCAGCACGTCCAGGAGGACATCGCCGAGATCATCACCACCCTGGAGACGCTGCGCGCCTTCCTGCGCGCGGCGGAAGCCGACGCCGAGGTCAACGAGTACGGGGTGCTGACCCCGGCCTGGGCCCCCCTCAACGCCGCCCGCAACCTCTATCCCAAGCTCTACCAGCGCTTCCCGCAGATCCTGCGCAAGCTCGGCGCCTCCGGCCTGATGGCCACCCCGACCGAACTCGACATCACCGGCCCGGCGGCCGCCGACATCGAGGCCTACCTCCAGTCGGCCACCCTCACCGGCCCCGAGCGCGTGAAGCTCTTCCGTCTCGTCTGGGACACCTGTATCTCGGCCTTCTCCAGCCGCCAGGCCCTGTACGAGTACTACTTCTTCGGCGACCCCGTCCGCATGGCCGGCGCGTACGTGAAGTCGTACGACCGCGAGCCGTACAAGGCGAAGGTCCAGGACTTCTTGGATCAGCACAGCCTGGAGCGCTCCTGATGACGCACCCCCTGGGGAACCCTCCGTCGAAGATCATCGCTGTCCATCTCAACTACCCCAGCCGGGCCAAGGAGCGCGGCCGGATCCCGGCCCAGCCCTCCTACTTCCTCAAGCCCCCCTCGTCGCTGGCAGGCACCAAGGAGGCCATCGTCCGCCCGGAGGGGTGTGAACTGCTCGGGTTCGAAGGCGAGATCGCCCTGGTCGTCGGCAGCCGGGCCCAGCGGGTGCGGCCGGAGGACGGCTGGTCCCACGTGCGGTGGGTGACCGCCGCGAACGACGCCGGGGTCTACGACCTGCGGTATGCCGACCGCGGCTCCAACCTCCGCTCCAAGGGCGCGGACGGCTTCACCCCGATCGGGCCGCGGCTGCTCGATGCCCGCCAACTCGACCCGGCCGCACTCCAGCTGCGTACCTGGGTCAACGGCGAACTCGTGCAGGACGACACCACCGACACGCTCCTCTTTCCCTTCGGACAGCTCGTCGCCGATCTGTCGAGACTGGTCACGCTGGAGCCCGGGGACGTGATCCTTACGGGCACTCCGGCCGGCGCGTCCGTCGTCTCCCCCGGCGACACGGTGGAGGTCGAGGTCACCGGCAGCGGACAGTCCACCGGGCGGCTGCGCAACCCCATCGCCTCCGGGCCCGCCCTGGAGACGTACGGAGCGATGCCGAGGACGGACGCGGCCGAACGCGAGGCCGCCCACGGAGCCGCGTTCACCCCCGAGCCACTGCTCGACAAACGCATCGAGCAAGGACTGCGTTCGGTCGCGGTCGCCACGCTCAGCGCGCAGTTGCGGGGTCGCGGGCTGCCGCACATGTCCATCGACGGAGTACGTCCCACACAGCCGGACGTGAAGATGGTCGGCGTCGCCCACACGCTGCGCTACCTGCCGCTGCGCGAGGACCTGTTCAAGCGGTACGGCAACGGCATGAACGCCCAGAAGCGGGCCATCGAGCAGCTGCGACCCGGCCATGTGCTGGTCATGGACGCCCGCCGGGACACCTCCGCCGGCACCCTCGGCGACATCCTCGCCCTGCGTGCCCAACAGCGCGGCGCGGCCGGGGTGGTCACCGACGGGGGCCTGCGCGACAGCGTCGCCGTCACCGAACTGGGGCTGCCCGTCTACCACGGCGGAGCCCACCCCTCCGTCCTCGGCCGCCGCCATGTGCCGTGGGACACGGGAGTGCCGATCGCCTGCGGCGGAGCCCTCGTGCAGCCCGGCGACCTGCTGGTGGGAGACGCGGACGGCGTGGTCGTCGTGCCGCCCGAACTGGCCGAGGACCTGATCACCGACTGCCGGGAGCAGGAACAGCGGGAGCACTTCATCACCGAGCAGGTGCGCGCCGGACACGACATCGACGGCCTGTATCCCCTCGGTCCCGACTGGCACGAGATGTACGAGCGGTGGCGCAAGCAGCGCAGCACGCAAGGAGAGCACACATGAAATTCCGCAGCGACCCGTCCGCCATCCGCGGATCCATCGCTCCCGCCATCACCCCCTTCACCGCGGACGGAGCCGTCGACCACGACAGCCTGCGCGCGCTGATCCGCTTCCAGCTGGAGTCCGGTTCGCACGGCATCTCGCTGGGCGGCTCCACCGGCGAGCCCAGCGCGCAGAGCGTCAGCGAGCGGATCGCGGGGATGCGGACGGCGGTCGAGGAGATCGGCGACCGCGTCCCGTTCCTGCCCGGCACCGGATCCCACAAGCTTGACGAGACCCTCGAACTCACCGCCGCCGCGGCGGAGTTGGGCGCGGACGCCGCGCTCGTCATCACGCCGTACTACGCGCGCCCCACGCAGGAGGCGCTGTATCAGTGGTACGCGACGGTGGCCCGGGAGTTCCCGGATCTGCCGATCGTCGCGTACAACGTGCCCTCGCGCACGGCCGTC
>NZ_JNWJ01000053.1:0-57392 GCF_000716805.1 Streptomyces yerevanensis
CGCGGCGATCGCGGGCGCCCTGCTCGGCGCGCGCTGGGGCTGCTCCGGCATCCCGCTGGCGTGGCAGCAGGTCGTGCATGGCTGGCCCGGCCTCACCGGCGCCGACCTGGTCCGGCTGGCGGTGCGCACAGCCCGGGGTGGGAGCGACGACGCCCAGGGATGGCCCTCCGCGCCCCGCATGTCCGTCGGCGGCCACCGCAGTTTCGCCATACCCCACCCGCACGACCCCGGGGTGGTGCTGGGCAACCTGGCGCTGGCCCAGGACGCCGAGCCGGTCCCCGTCGAGGCCGTGGTGTCGCTGTGCCGCATGGGTACGGGCCCGGTCCTGAACGGCACCGACGTCGAGCACGTCCGCGTGTGGCTGGTGGACAGTCAGGGGGCGAACGCCAACCTCCACTACGTTCTGGACCAGGCCGCCCGTCAGGTGCTGCGGTTGCGTCAGGAGGGCAAGCGGGTCCTGCTCCACTGCCTTGCCGGACAGAGCCGCACCCCGGCCGTCGCCGCCCTCTACAGCCACCTGGCCACGGGCACCGACTCCAAGACTGCGCTGAACGACCTGCGCCGGGTGCTGACCGGCGGCTGGCAGCTCCACGCCCACCCAGAGATGCACGACGCGGTACACGAGCTGACCGCCGGCACCGACCCTGACGGACAGTCGGCCGGCGCGTGCGCGGGAGCGGCTGATCCGGTCACGGCCGTGCCGCCACCGGCCCACGGCACCTCCCTTCAAAGCCTGCACCGGGAGACGGACAGGGCTGCCGATCACGAAGAGACGAGCGACAGGGCAAAGGGCGACGACGACGCCCTGCCGGCCAGGTCCGCCACCGAGAACTCCCAGATGGGGGGCATCGAGTGGATCGTCCATCCCGACGATGTCACCCCCGAGCAGAGACAGGCCGTCCTGGACGATCAGCAGGCACGCCGGAAGAGGTTCCTGAGGGAGCGAGGGCTCGACCAGCCGGAGCTGGACGATGCCACTGCCGATCAGCTGCTGGAGGAACCGGACCTGGGCCGTGACGCGCAACAGGTGCTGCACAGGGAATTCCTCAGCCAGAAGGGGGCGGCCTCCCGAGTGCGCGGGATGCTGCTCGGTCTGGCACTGGGAGACACGCTCGGCGCCGCCCGGGGCAAGCTGCCGGCTGACGGCCCACTGCGGGCCGGAGTCAGCACCCAGCTGGCTTGCTTCACCGCCGAGGGCACCATCCGCGCATTGGTGCGCGGTGCCCACAAGGGCATCTGCCACCCCCCGTCGGTGGTGTGGCACGCCTACTGCCGGTGGGCCGCCCTGCAGGGGATAGAAGTCGAGCGGATGCGACGGCGCTGGGCCCACAGCGACGATGTGTGGCCGGACGGCTGGCTCGCCCGGGTGCCCGTACTGACTGAACGGCGAGGTTCAGCACCGGCAACGGTGGCGGCCCTGTCCAAGATCGAGCAGGGCACCGTGGAGAGGCCGACGACGACTAGCCGCGGCTGCCACGCGCTCACCCGCACCCTTCCCATCGCTGTAGTCGGCGCCGCATTCGGCTCGGAGCAATTCGTTCTGTCGGCCCGAGAGTTCGCTGCCCTCACGCACGGCGACCTAGCCGCGCAATCCGCGGCAGCCCATGCGGCTGTGCTGGTCAGCCACTGCCTGACCAGCACTCCCGAGATGCAGGATTCCCTGCTTTTCGGCGCGAAGGCGCAGGTGCAGCAAGCCTTGATGAACGGCATCCATGCCCTTTGCGATAACGACCGTGGCCTGACCGCCGACGAGCGCAAGCAGCTCATCACGACATTTCTGCAGGCCGACGACCAGCCCGCGGACCCGGGACGGCTTGCGAAGCTCGCACCGGACGCCACCGCGCCCTCGGCACTGCTCGGCGGCCTGTATGTCGCCGCCTCCTTCCCCGAGCCGGCTCAGGTGCACGCCGCCCTGCGCTTCGCCGCCGGAGCGCCGGACGGCGACTCGGTCGCCTGCGTGGCCGGCGCACTGCTCGGAGCGGCACACGGCGTCGAGGCGCTACCCGTCGATCTGATCAGCCGCCACGAACTGGCCTGGGTTCTCGACACCCTGGCCCGCGACCTCGTCGCCCAGTTCACCGCTCGCTTTCCTTCCTCAAGGGCTGCGAAGGCGATGTCGGACTGAATAACCTCGCACTCCTGCGACTGTGCGACCTTCACTCCCAGAGGCCCGGAGTGTTCCGCGAATATCCGATTTGATCACGGGATGCCGTGGAGGGTGACGAAGACCTGGTTCCCGTCGGGTCGCCTGGCGCCGCGCAGGCACTTGCCGTCCACGGCGATCGCGGTGCGACGCGGCTTGGGCGGCGGGCCGCCGAAAGTGGTGGCGCGGTGCGCGCGGCGCTGTTCGCGCTCGGGCGCGCCGTCCGGGGTGAGCCGGGTCGGCCCGGGGCATGTCAGGGCGACTAGGCGTGCGTAGCCCGCGGCGGTAAGCGCGACGGGGTCGACCTTCGTGCAGACCTCGCGCGGGGTGCCTTCGTCGGGGACTCGGTGGTGTCCGGTGAGCGGGTTGAAGGGACAGCCGAGCCGCTCCAGTTCCTGCGGGCTGCATCGACGAACCCACTCCGCCACTGCGGTAGGGGAGTTGTGACCTGCCGAGGTCAGCACGCACACTCCGATCGCGAGCAGAGTGGCCAGTCGGTAGCACACCCCGCGCGGATCCCTGGGATCGGGCACCTGGGTCAGGTGGTCGAGCGGGCCCCCGGCAGGATCAGGCCGCCCGGTGCGCTGGCGGGGCGGTGGGCGTCAGGCAGGGGGCGACGACGCTGGGTGCCGGGGAGATGAGCGGTGATGGAGCGACGAGCACGGCAACCTTTCGGTTCTTGTAGTGTAAAGAACTCCATGATCCACAGGTGCCGTGCTCGCTTCACGCTGGGGCGCACCCACCGCTTCCGACCAGGTCAAACGCGACCTTTCCGGACTACTCCAGGGCCCTGCCCAGCGAACCAGTTCCCAGCCAGGCTAGGCGGCGGGGCCGGCATTGCATCTGGCTTGCAGGTAGGCATGCCCAGCGGGGCTGGCGGCATGGCCCGTTCCGTTACCAGCAACCTCGGCCGTGTGGTGCATCCGCTTATGCCGATGAGCGGGCGTTTCGGGGTGTGGGCACATCGCGCTAGAACTCGAACACGGTGTCGGGGTCGTCCATGGCGCGCCTCAGTTCGCCGAGGTTGCCGATCATGGCGAGAGGCGATGTGCGTGCCACTTCGACGATTCCCCCCACGACGGTCTGCATTGCTGCGACGTCGCCAGATTCAAGTGCTCGGTCAAGGCCGTCAAATAGTCGCTTGTGCGTCTCGCGCCGCTCTTCGAAGACGCGGTCGAGGTAGTCCCGCAGAATCTTCTCGGACGCCTTGATTCGCGCGACCTCGGTATCCCGGTACGTCCTGAGCTTTTCGCGCTTCGTGCTCTCCGTTTCGTGGATCTGGATCGATTCGCGCACAGCGCTGACGAGTTGGTTGAGTGCGTTGAGCGCGTCTGCCGCGCTGAGTCTTCCTGTCGCCCCGACTACTAGCTCGGTTGCCTTTACAGGCAGGGGGGTGCCCTTGGGCAAGCCCTTCTGATCAGGCATCCGTCGTCTCCTTGCGCGTGTCGCGGTAGGTGAAGATGAGTTGCTCGGTGTTCGTGTCGAGGTTGCCGTCTTCGTCAGCGACGGGTGCTGTGGCTACATCCCGCACCGACTTGACCAGGACCAGAGCCGCTTGGAGACGCTTGCCGTGAGCGTCGATGCCGAAGGGTTCGGATTCGAGCAGGTCAAGGGCGTTCGTTGCCTGTGAAACCAGCCGAATGAGGATGTCGTCCAGTTCATGCGCTCGCTTCCTCACTCCACGGAGGAGTTGGTCGCGAACGTCGAGTTGCGCGATGGCATCGTCGACTGCTGTCCGGAGGTTGTCAGCCTCGGCTCGTGCCTTGGTTCCTCGATTCTTCATCGTTAGGCCTGCAATGAGGACGCCGGGGCCGACGGCTGCGACCTTGAGGACCGTCGCTCCGAGCGTCATCCCACCACCGCCAGAAGCGCGGCTTCCGCCGCCGAAAAATGCACGCGTTGCACGCTCTGCCGCTGCTCCGCGGAGGTTCGCGATCGGCCTCCCGGTGCTGGCCTTTGCCAGTTGGGCTACGGCCTTACGGAGGACCACCGGAGTGGCGCCGGCGACTACGGCTGAGCCGACGATGCCTCGGACCCAACCCGCGACATCCGGATCGAGCTTCGTCATCCCTACGACGCGGGTGGTGTTTGAGTCGTCGACTCCGTCGAGGATGAGGTGCTCATGCGCTCGAACCTGCTTGGCATGGCGCTCGAGGAAGTCTCGCATCCGGAAGATGACGTCGCGCTGTGCTCGTTCCTGCGCTCGACCGAGCGACTGCAGCGCCGCGTTCGCTCGGTCGACCTTCGCGAGGTGAGTGGTGTGGCGATTCTCGTAGCGTGTCGTGTGATGTCGGATCTGCGTTTCAGCACGCTTCTTCTGCACGCCACCGACGGCGCCCGCCACCACGCCGCCGCCTCCCGTGATACCGCTGCCGATGATGATGACGAGCGGGACGAGCGGCAAGACCATCGTCGGCACCTCCATAGGGGACTGCAAGGCGATGCGCAAGTCCCGCGTTCGTCTCGCACGCGAATGGTATCGTCACGGCCACTCGAATGGCCGATGGGTTGAGCGCTTCGCTCATGTGCAATACCCTGCTGGCGGCTTACAGCTTCTGCACAGCGGTAGCGCCACCACGGTGAACGCCTGAGGCTGAGCCCTCACGTCAAGCCGCCAACGGCCGGAGGCACGAGTCGGCTGATGCTCCGCCGAACCCGGCGAGTTTGTCCGGCTCTACGAGAGCGGGTCTGTCGCTGACTTGCGCGGGCAAACGGCTCGGATTGGCCGCTCGGCCTGTACAGCTTCGCCTCCAAAAACGCGTTGGCCGGTTTCGCGACCGCGCACGGGCGAACGCACTGAACAACCAAAAAGTCGGACAGCCGGACTGTGTCGGTACCAGGTGATAGACCTCCTGTATGGCCGGAATTCAACACGTGTCGATGAGGGTTCCGTGGCGGGACCGCCCCTGGGATCAATTCATCTGCGACGACCCGTTGGGGAACTCGTCATGTACGTTGCTCGCCGCGATCGGCAAGGATCGGGACGACTCGTTCGAGGTCGCCCACGCCGGTGCCGGGATCGACACCCTCGATCAGAACCGGCTGCCATGCCTCAGCGAGCGCGCGACGTTCATGTCCCCGCTCGGCTACACGGTCGTCAAGCAGCATCCGTACCGACAACACCGTGCACTACAGGGAAAGATCCACGACACCCACGTCACACTCCCCGGATACGCCTTCGAGGCGGTTCCTTTCCGCTGGATGAACCGCGAAGTCTTCGCGCAGGAGATCGGCCATGAGCGAGTCCCCTTGTTCAGCCAGGCCGCGGAGGACGCCGCTGACGCAGCGCTGAACTCCAACCCGCTGTGGGTGATGGACGGAGGCAACCAACGTGCCATCATGGATGCCTTTTTCGAGCCGGTCGCCCCGGGTGACTCGTTGGTCTTCGCCTATCTGAAGCACTCACCGTTTCAGGAGCAGCGCACCGACCGGCTGCTGGTGGGCGCCGCACGGGTCACCCGCGTCACTCCGCCGCCGATGTGGAGCCAATCGGGGAACCCGCCTTTCAGTTCCGCCATGTGGGAGACGGTTGTCGAGCACTCGCTCCGCGCCGATATGACCGATGGGGTCTTGCTGCCTTACCAGCAGCTCGTCTCCCTGATGGACAAGGGCATTGACGTCGACAAGGCGCTCGCGTGGGCCCCTGAGGGCCGCGTCGTCGAGTTCTCGTACGTCACCGAGCACCTGTCCGACGATGCCGCCATTGAGGCGCTCACCTCGCTGCAGTCGGCCGCCGATGGCATGCGGGAACTGGGTGTGGACCTGCCTGACACTGGCCGCGAGTGGCTTCAGGCACAGATCGAGCGACTCTGGCAGCTGCGTGGCCCCGTCCCCGGTCTGCCGGGTTTCCTCAAGGTGATCGGCGTCCAGCAGCCGTACGTGGCGGCGCGAGCGGTGATGGCAGAGGCGGGGGACGACACCGACCCGTGGGACCTCCTCCAGACGGTCTTTGCCGACCCCTCCGGCGCACCGAGTGCGATAAAAGTGCACATCGGCAATCTCCAGGCCAGGATCTGGAAGAAGGTGCCGCCAGAGCGTCAGGCTGTGCTGCGCCTGCTCTCTGGCTTCGACATCTCCCCGGCCCAGGTGCGGACGCTGCTCGAAGGCGCAACGGAGGTCGAGATGACGGCCGAGGACCTGCTCCAAAACCCGTACTTCGCTTCGACGTGCACCTACGGCATCGCGGAGCATGTGCCGTTCACGACCGTTGACCGCGCCCTCTTCCCCCCGGCCCACGTCACCTGGAAGCCTCCGGTTCCCGATGACGTCAAGCTGGAGGGCCACCTCGATCGACGTCGGATCGAAGCATTGCTGACCGACGTGCTCGAACGACAAGGCCGGCAGGGCGACACAGTCGTACCGGAAGGCGAGACTATCGCGCTGGCAAACGACGCCGCACTCGCTCAACCGCCCGCTCTGACCAAGACCATCCTGACCGGCCTCGATCTGGACCATGACGGCATCAACGAGTGGAGTGAGTGGTCACCCCTGACAAGCGTGTCGCTCGCAGACGGCACTCCCGCGTACAAGCTCACACGGTTCGACGAGACCTCTTCCGTCATCCGGGACTGGATCAGGACTCAAGAGAACAGGGCCAGCCTCGGGCCGGTCACGGACGCCAGAAGGGTGTTGGACAGCGCGCTCGACCGGAACCAGAACGTCACGGGAGAGCTCGACGAATTGGAGGAGCGCGCTCGCACCGAGAAGGCCGCCGGCCTCTCGGCCCTTCATGACGCCTCGCTCTCGGTGCTGATCGGGCCAGCGGGAACCGGCAAGACCACGCTGCTGCGCGCCTTGGTCGAGTACCCCGGGGTCGCCGCGGGCAATGTGCTGCTTCTCGCTCCCACCGGCAAGGCGAAGGTCCAGCTGGAAACCAAGGTGAAGCTGCCCGCCAAGACTCTGGCGTCGCACCTGAGCGCCACTCACAGGTACGACGGAGAGACCGGCCGGTACCTCGTATGGGGAGACCAGCAACCACGACACAACTACGCGTTGGTCGTCATTGACGAAGCATCGATGCTCACCGAGGAGATGCTCGCAGCCACCCTCGACTCCTTCACCGGGGTCAAACGACTCATCCTCGTCGGCGACCCACGACAACTCCCACCGATCGGCGCAGGCCGCCCCTTCGTAGACCTCGTCAACAAGCTGCGACCCGACAGTTTCAGTAACTGGGTGCGCGTTGCACCCGGCTACGTCGAACTCCAGGTGCCTCGGCGCCAACTCGCGGACGGGAGCCACGGCACCCGACACGACCTTGAACTGGCGGCCTGGTTCGGCGACAACACACGAGGCGCAGGCGACGAAGCCATCTGGGCAGAGCTAGCCGCCAACCCTGACTTGCCCACCGTGCGATACGTGCCCTGGGGCAACAGAACTGCCGTCGAGGCACTGACCGATGAGCTCAAGCACAACTTGGTGCTCGATGGTGACCCGGACCCAGCGCGAGCCTTCGCGCTCACCTACGGCGGCGCCATCAACGGCGCGTACCTCAACTGGCAGGTCGGCGCAGGTGAACATGCAGAGGACTGGCAGATTCTCTCCCCGAGCCGCTCCCGGGCGTTCGGCACAGTCGAACTCAACCGCCACATCAAGCGCACGTACCGGTCAAGCGACACCATGTGGGCACAACGAGACACCCGTCGGGGCAACATCCCGAAGCCGATCGGACCCGAGCTGATCGTTCGCGGCGACAAGGTCATGCAGACCACCAACAAGCGTCTGAACGCATGGCCCAAGCAGAACGCAATGAACTACGTGGCAAACGGCGAGATCGGCGTGGCGATCGGATTCGTCACGCCGGCGACGAAGACACCCAAGTCCCAGCTGCGCCTCAACGTTGAGTTCTCCTCCCAATCCGGGTTTCAGTACTCGTACTGGCCGACGGACTCCGATGACGCCCTACTGGAACTCGCATGGGCAGTCACGGTCCACAAGTCGCAGGGATCGGAGTTCGGCACGACCTTCCTCATCCTCCCCGCCCGGGCGAACGTCTCCCGGGAACTCATGTACACCGCCCTCACCAGGCAGAAGGACAAGGTCGTCATCCTCCACGAGGGCACGCTTTCCGATCTACGCGACCTTGCACAGCCTTGGCGCTCGGAGACGGCCCGGCGACTGACTGACCTGTTCGACGCGCCGCACCCGGTAGCGCTCGAGATCCAGGGCACGGCCCGCCGCTTCGACCGGAAGCTCATGCATGTGTCAGCGAGCGGCATCCCGATGGCGTCGAAGAACGAGGTCATCATCGCTGGCCTCCTCGACCAACTCGCACCAGGTCAATGGCAATACGAGGAGCCTTACACCGGTGCCGACGGACGCGTCGTCCTGCCCGATTTCACGATCTCGGCCAGCGATGGCCGCACGGTCTACTGGGAGCACGCAGGGATGCTCGACCTACCCGACTATGCCCGGAAGTGGGAGCTCAAGAAGGCTTGGTACGCAGACAACGGCATCCTTCCGCACAACCAAGGCGGCGGACAGAACGGCTCGCTCATATGGACGGACGACCTCAACGGTGCCGACGCGCAGGCCTGGTTGACCTTCGCGTCTGAGGTTCTGGGAGTAACGCCGGCCACACCACCTGATCCAGCGGGCGTCCAGTCGGGGCCAACACGGCGAGTCGCCAAGAAGACAGCACAACGGCGTCCCAATTCCTAGTGACCAGGAGTTCTCCCCATATCGGGTAACGCGCGGCGACGCTCAGACCGAGGGTGCCGCTGACGGCTCGACCGGCAGGACATCCCCTTCAGATTCAAGATCGGCCCCGGTCGCACCCGTGGGTATCGGACGGCTTCACGCCAGTGATAGAGGGGTGCCGTAGAGAACTTGCGAAGATGGATGCCCGCGTTGGGCGGCTAGGGCCTCATCCTCTCCAGAGACTCCGGGCGATCATGCCGAATTCCGCGCTAGCGTGATCACCGGGCATGGGGCTTGCTCTGACCACAGACGTAGGGGGTTCGGACTGATGACGTTCATGCAGATTCCGTGGGGCGACATGTCGTCTGCGATGGGGGCCTTCTTCGCCTACCAACGCGTCGAGTCAGCGCTCCGCGAAAGGCATCCCGACTTGAACGACCGACTCCGCATGCAGGAGTCGGTCGGAGGGAATCGTGCCACGGCCCTCACCGTCACCGTGGACGACGGCACGAAGACTCTGCTCTGGATGACGAGGTTCGGTCGCCCCTACGACTACCACCTGTTCTGGCACATATACGGTCCCGCCGACGGAGACACTCCTCGCATCTGGGATCCACAGACGGGCGAGGACGTCCTGGCTGACGCTTTCCATGAGCGCATCACCGCTTGGAGAGATAGACGCGAAGAGGTGAGCCCTTGGAAGTGGGACGAACCGGAGATGTGCCAGATCGTCCGCCTAGCGGACGCGTTGGCCGGGCAGGGCATCCCCGTCGCCCAGGTCGTGGCGAACAACAGGCTGCGGGCTACCTTAGCGCCGAAGGGATGGGAGGCCCGTAGTTTTCGGCAGCACGAGGGCGACTTCCTCGTGGTCCGGAGTGGCCCTCGGACGGTACGTGTCTCCTGCAAAGCCACCCTTGGATGGATGGTTGACATCCATGACCTCGAGCACGGCGTCCAGTGGCGCCTTGATCTCAACAACCTCATTCACGGGCAGGCGAGCCTCACACCCGGGACGCCGCTACCCGACATCGGCACGACCCGCTTGGCAGACGTGATCGAGGAACTCCTGGACCACCCGTTTGTCTTCGCTCCCGGCCCTGAGGCGGTTACCAAGATCGAGACGCATGGGGACAACGAGTCGGAAAGACTCACGCTCTTCAGTGAAGAGGTAGTCCCACCCAGCCCCCACGTCCTGGTCACGGAAGTCGTGACCCAGCTCCGGTCCATGGGGTTTACAGACATGGAGCTCTCGTCCTCTGACGGCTCACCATTCAGCTCGGACGGAGTCCACGTCGTATGGTGGGAGCGGTCCAAGGACCTGGGAACCTCCGACGTCAAGCAGCTCTATGCCGACGCAGCGGTTGAAGGAAAACGGCTGGTCGTCGTCATCAACGGTGGAATCACGCGGCCCGCGACGGACTTCGCCAACAGGGCCGAGGCCTTCATCTTCCATCTGTACCGAGACAGCGGTCGAATAAGGCCAGCCAACAAACTCGCTCAGGAGGCTGCCTTCACCACCGAATACCTCTTCGTCCCTCACGAGTGAGGCGGAGCCCGCGTTCAGTCTCCGCATCAAGAGAAACGGGCCGTCATATTGCGGCCCGTTTCTCTTGCCAAGTCAATCACCAGCCGCACAGAAGCGACTGGTGTGAGCTCGTATGGCAGAGGGAACCGTGGCTCAGTCCTCCTTCATTTCCTTCGTGGACCACTCGTTGGCGAAGTGCTCCATCTGCTTCAGGACCAGGTTGATGGCCTCGGGGGCCTGGTCCGGCGGGTAGTTGCGGCGGGCCAGCAGGCGCTTGATGGCGCTGCGGAGGCGGGCGCGGACCGGTTCGCGCGCGATCCAGTCCGGCTTGAGCTTGCTGCGGACCTCAGCGACCAACTCGCGGGCGATGCCGGCCAGCACCTCGTCGCCCATCACCGAGCGCGCCGTGCCATGGTCGGCCACCGCGTCGTAGAAGGCGAGCTCGCGCCAGTCCAGCGGCGGCTCGAACTTCTCGCCACGGCGGGCATCGTCCATGACCTCCTTCGCCATCTCGACCAGTTTGGCGATGAGTTCGGCGCTCGTGTACTGCTGGCGCATGTACCGCACCATCAGGTCCTGCAGCCGCTCGGAGAACGTCGTGCGCCGGACGATGTTGTGCCGCGTCACCTCGCGCATCTTCCGCTCGATGAGCCGCCGAAGCGCCTCCGCCGCCAGGTGCGGAGTCTCGCTGTTCTGCAGCTGTGCGACGAGCGCGTCGTTCAGGTGCGTCAGGTCGGCGGTCTCCAGGCCGGCCTCGGCGAACAGGTCCGTCACCCCGCCGGTCTCGACGACCGAGGACGTCAGCTGCGCGAGGTACAGCTCGACGTCTCGGGCGACCGGCAAGCCGCGGGCCTCGCGGTCCATCGCGTCGTACTTCGCCATGTAGGCGCGAACCTCGACGAAGAACTGGATGTCCCGGCGCCAGGCCGGGTGGTCGGGGAAGCGCTCACCGATGTTCGTGGCGCTGGCGGACAGCGCGTAGAAGCGCTCCAGGCGGTGCGCGTGCTCGCGGAAGCGTCGGCCGAGCGTCTGGCGGGGGTCGTCGAGCTTCTCCGGGTCGTTGCCCGCCGTGCGCGGGTCCCGCAGGTAGTTGGCGGCCCTGATCGCCGCGTCGATGAACGCCGTCTTGGACGGCATGGCCAGCCTGGTCTGCCAGTCGAAGCCGCGGAGGATGTCCGTGAGAACGTCGTACTCGTTGCGCAGCTCGTCCAGCGCCCGGTCGAGGTCCTGGCCGAGCGTGCGGTCTTCCTGGTCGGCTTCGGTGTACTCGGCGATCGCCCGCTGAAGGTTCTCGGTGAGCGGCGCGTATCCCACGAGGAGGCCGCCCTCCTTGGCGCGGAAGCGGCGGTTGACGCGGGCCAGGGCCTGCATCAGGTTGGCGCCCTTGAGCGGCCGGTCCAGGTACATCGTGTGGATCGGTGGGGCGTCGAAGCCGGTCAGGAGCATGTTGTTGACGATGAGCAGTTCCAGCTCGTCGTCGGGGTCCTTGGCCCGGTTGATGACCGTCTTACGCCGACTGTCGCTCAGGGCATGGGCGAGGAGGCGTTTCGGGTCCTTGCGAGAGTTCGAGGAGAAGACGATCTTCATGGCGCCTTTGTCGACCTCGTCGCTGTGCCACTCGGGCCGCAGCTCGCGTAGGGCGTCGTAGACGCGGACGCAGATCTCGCGGGTCGCACACACGACCATCGCCTTGCCGACCGCGCCGCCAGTCTCGGAGACGCCAACGAACGGCTTCATCCGATCGCGCCGCCCCTCCCAGTGCTCCACCAGGTCCTGGGTGAGGTCCCGTATGCGGGCGGGCAGACCGTACATCGCGTTCATCGTGGCGACTGCCTGCTCGACGCGCTGACGCTCGGTGTCGTCGAGGCCGTCGGTGATGCGATCGGCCTCCTCGTCGATCTTCGTCGGGTCGACGTCCTTGTCCAGGACGAGCTGGACGACGCGGCTCTCGTGGAAAACCTTGACGGTCGCGCCGTCGTCGGCGGCGCGCTTGAGATCGTAGACGTCGATGTAGCCGTTGTAATCCCCCTTGTCGCCAAACACTTCGCGGGTATTGCGGTCGGCCTGGGATAGCGGGGTGCCAGTGAAGGCGAGGAGCGTGGCGTGCGGGAGGGCGTCGCGGAGATGGCGCGCGTAGCCGTTGAGGGAGTCGTAATGGCTGCGGTGTGCCTCGTCGACGACGACCACGATGTTGCGGCGGTCCGACAGCAGCGGGTGGTCCGCGCCGGATTCCTTCTCCTCCTTGGTACGGCCGAACTTCTGGAGGGTGGTGAAGAGGATGCCGCCCACGCGCTTGGCGACCAACTCCTCGCGCAGCTCGGCCCGGGTGAGGACCTGCTTCGGCGCCTCCGGGAGGATCTCGCTCTCCAGGAAGGTCGAGTACAGCTGGTCGTCGAGGTCCGTGCGGTCCGTGATGACGACGACCGTCGGGTTCAACAGCGCCGGGTCCTTCATCACCGTGGTCGTGGTGAGGACCATCTCCTCGGACTTGCCCGAGCCCTGGGTGTGCCAGACGACGCCGGCTTTGCCGTCGCTCGCCGCGGCCTCCCGTACGGCTTCCGCAGCACGGGTCACCGCGTGGTACTGGTGCGGCTTCGCGATCCGCTTCATGCGCTTCGGCGGGACGAAGTTGACGAAGGACCGGATGAGGGAGAGAAAGCGCGGCTGGGTGAATAGGCCGTGCAGGGCCAGGTTCTGGCCTGAGTCCCATATGCCTTCGGCGTCGAGTGGGTCGACGCGGACGCCGAACTCGTCCGTGTTCCACGGCGCGAAGTGCTCGTACGGGGTGAAGGGCGTGCCGTACTTCGCCGTTATGCCGTCAGAGAGCAGGACCACCGCGTTGTAGCGGAAGGCCGTCGGGAACTCGTCGATATAGCGGGTGATCTGCGAGTGCGCGGTCTGGAGCGTGGCATCCTCGTCGCCAGCCCGCTTCAGCTCCAGGACGGCGAGCGGCAGGCCGTTGACGTACAGGACGACATCGAAGCGGCGGTTGCGTTCCCCGTCGATGACTATGACCTGGTTGAGGGCGCGGTAGACGTTCGCGTCCGGGTCGTCCAGGTCGACGAGGCGGATGGTGGGGTTGTGCTCGGCACCGAAAGCGTCGGTGTACGTGACGGAGCGGATGCCGGTCGTCAGGTATCCGTGGGCGGTGCGGTTCTCCTCGTACGTGTCCTGCGAGGCCGGGGTCGCTGCGGCGGCGACGGCATCGCGGACGGCGTCCGGGGGGAGTTCGGGATTGAGCCGCTCCACCGCCTCCCGGAGGTCGGGGTAGAGCATCAGGTCGTCCCACGACTTGCGGTGGCCAGAGCCGGGCGCGAACTCGTTGCCAGCGGCGGGCTCCCAGGCCAGCTCGGCGAGCTCATCGAGCGCGAGCAGCTCCCAGTCGGACTCGAAGGGGCGGTGGCGCTCTCCGTTGTCGTTGTCGGGGCGGTCCGTCATGCGTGGTCCTCGACAATCTTCTCAGCGTCTCTGACCCGGAGTCGGCCGGACATGAGCTGGGGGAGAAGGGTCTCGCGGAGGGCGGTGAGGGTCCGGGACTCTTCCATGGCCTGACGGAGACGATCGTCAAGTGCCTTGAGTTGCGATTCGAGCCCATCGATGTGCTGCTCACCTGGCCAGCTCAGCTCTAGCTGCGAGAACTGCTTCTTGTTGATGGACCCGAAAACAGTCCCCTCGGCCTCGTACGGCCGCCACACGGAACGATCCGACGAAAGTGCGTGCAGAAGTACGTGGGGATACTGGACGGATCTTACTGCTGCGACACCCCGTCCGATGCCGCATTCCTCTGTCGCCACATTGATTTCTCCAACAGGGGCGCGGACACTGACGAGTACGTCGTTCTCGTAGGCGTAGCGCGTGACTGCTGTACACCACACGCGGTGCCCCGGGTAGCGCATTCCGAAGTCTCTGGTCCCCTGATAGAACGGCAGTCCATCTCCTGCTTCGTTGTACGTCTCACCGGGAGGCGACTGCCCCATCGTAACGTTGGCGACTTTAGTGATCAACTGAGGTGCACGCTCAGAACATCCATGGAAGAGTGCGCCAGCCAGCTCATCGGCCGTGGCCGCGATGCGCTCGTTAATCGCAATCTTGTCATCCAGCACCCCGAGCACCGCACCGATTCGACGCTGCTCATCAACGTCCGGAACTGCAGGAATCCTCAATTCGCGGACCTGCGCGACCCGCAGATGCGCTACCGTCGATCCGGACCCTTGGGCGTGCAAGAGATCCTGAACAGTGGGACTCAAAAGGAAATAATGAAGGAAGCGCGAATCCGAACGCTGCTTACTCGGACGCAGGAGCATTGTCCGTTGCCCGAGACAGATATTCATCCCCTCCTCAATGCGGCCAACCCGTCCCACGGGAGCCTCGCGCGTAAGAATAATATCGTCCGCACGAGGGGTCGCGCGCGCAGTCCAGATATTGAACGTTTCCTGACTTACCGGCTTGGCTTCCGACAGTCGAATTCGCCCATTGATGATGTCTGGTGTACCAATGGCGAACCCTACGGAGTGTTCCCCTGGAGCCGCCGCGGGAGGCGTACGGTTCTTGCAGTCCACTACGAGTTCGCAGAGGTCCGCCAACGTCAGCTCGCTCATCCGATGCTCTCCAGCTGCTCCCGAACCGTCTTCTCCAGCTCCGCCGACTTGGCGAACAACCCGTACAGCTCCTCCGTCAGCGTGGCGATCCTCGCCGCCACTGCCTCCGAGTCCTCTTCCTCCGCTTCGACAGCGCCCACGTACCGCCCAGGTGTAAGCACGTACCCGTGCTCGCGGACCGTCTCCAGATGGGCCGAGAAGCAGAACCCAGGCTCATCCGCGTACGTCAGCCTCTCCTCGCGGGCAGAGGCCGTACCCCGCCACGCGTGGTACGTCCCGGCGATCTTCGAGAGGTCTGCCTCCGTCAGGATGCGCTCGGTCCGGTCAGCCATCTCGCCCATGCTCCGGGCGTCGATGAAGAGGATCTCGCCGCGGCGGTCCTCCAGACGCTTCGCGCCCTGCGGGGTCTTGTCCTTGGACAGGAACCACAGGCAGGCCGGAATCTGGGTCGTGCGGAAGAGCTGGGAGGGAAGCGCGACCATGCAAGCCACCAGGTCTGCCTCAACCATCGCCTGACGGATCTCGCCCTCGCCGCTTTGCTGGGAGCTCATGGAACCGTTAGCGAGGACGATGCCGGCTGTGCCCCGATCGCCCAGCTTCGAGACCATGTGCTGGAGCCAGGCGTAGTTGGCGTTGTTCCTCGGCGGCACCCCGAACTTCCACCGAGGGTCGCCCTCGTCCCGCGCCCAGTCCTTGATGTTGAAGGGCGGGTTGGCCATTACGAAGTCGGCTTTGAGGTCCGGGTGCTTGTCCTCGGCGAAGGTGTCGCCCCAGCGGGGGGCGAGGTTGCCGTCGATGCCGTGGATGGCGAGGTTCATCTTGCCCAGACGCCAGGTGCGCTCGTTGAGCTCCTGGCCGAAAACCGAGAGGTCGGCCTTGTGGCCGCGACCCCGATGGGCCTCGATGAACTTGGCCGCCTGGACGAACATGCCGCCCGAGCCGCACGCCGGGTCGTACACCCGCCCCTCGTACGGCTCCAGGATCTCGACGATCAGCTGGACGACGGACCGGGGCGTGTAGAACTCGCCGCCTCGCTTGCCCTCGGCGCTGGCAAAGTTGCCGAGAAAGTACTCGTACACCTCGCCGAGCACGTCCTGCGCGGGCTTGTCCTCGGTGCCACCGAAGCGGGCGTCGCTGATGAGGTCGACGAGCTCGGCCAGGCGCTTCTGGTCGATGCGGTCCTGGTTGAAGATTTTCGGGAGGACGCCCTTAAGCGAGGCGTTCTCCGTCATCACCGCGTCCATCGCCTCGTCGAGGAGCTTGCCGACACCCTGGCTCTTGGCGTTGGCGGCAATCCAAGACCAACGGGCGGTCTCCGGAACCCAGAAGACGTGGGCGCCGGTGTACTCGTCGCGGTCCTCCAGGAAGTCGTCGAGGCGGTCCTCGGAAATGCCGTCCTTGGCGAGTTCCTCGGCCAGCTCGGTGCGGCGCTCCTCGAAGGCGTCGGAGACGTACTTCAGAAAGATCAGGCCGAGGACGAACTCCTTGTACTGCGCGGCGTCGATGGAGCCGCGCAGCTTGTCCGCGGCCTTCCACAGGATCGCCTGGATCTCCTTGGCGGTGGAGGCGTTGAACAACTCCGCCTGGTCGGTGGGCTTTTTCGCAGCGGTAGCCATCGGGCAGACCGTCTCCTTCAGTCGTCGGTTCCGGGAAGGTTCTGGATGGTCAGCGTGCCGTCGGCGATACCGGCGGCCGTAATGCGGGCCAAGTCGTCGAGGGCGGCGGACTGCTCCCGCAACAGCGCCGCGCGGTTCTCGATCTCGGCAAGCGCGGCGTCATAGCGCTCTGCCTCGGCTCGCCCCAAGTCGGGGATGAGCAGGTCCTCAATGCTCCGGGACGCCCTTACCGCGCCGCTGGTGCGCGCGTACTCCGTGGCCGCCGCCCGCAGCAGCGCCGCCAGCACCCGTGGCCGGACCGGTGGGTCGGCATCGGGGTGGACACGCAGAATGCGGGCCGGAGCGGCGACGACCGACAGGCCCTCCTCGTCGACGCGGACGGCGAAGCGCGGGTTGGCGGTGACGACGATGTCGCCGGGCTCGGTGAACTGGGCGTGGTCGTACGCCGTGAGGAGTAAACCGCGGTCGATGCGGCGGCTGCCGAGCCGTGCGATGCCAAGGACCTCGTCCGGGGTGAGCACCGGGTAGTGGCCCTCGGAAGTGAGGTGTTCGGGCGCGATGCGGTGGCCGGGGCGTCGGCGCAGACGGCGCTCCTCGAGGAGCCGGCGGACCGTGGTGCGCCGTACCGGCTGGTCCTCGGGGCGCAGGACGGCCTGGATGCGCAGCGCCGCGCGCAGGTCGGCCTGCTGCCGACGGGCCTGCTCCTGGAGCTCCGTCAAGCGCTGCTCCAGGTCACTGATGCGGGCCGGGCGCTCGATGACCGCGCGGGTGTAGCGGGCCTCGGCGGGGCGCTGGTGCGGGGTAAAGGCGGTACCCGGCCGGTCGTCAAGGTCCTTCGCGGGGACGATCACGGCGTGTCGCGGCTCGTGCCGGCGGTCTCCGCGCCAGCCGGAGGAGCGCCAGATGGCGATGTCCTCGGCGAGGACGTCGAGGACCGGCTCGGTAAGCGGCTGCGCCGAGAAGTCGGAGAGGAGGACGCGGCCCGCGCGCTCCGCCTCCGCCGTACGGGACAGCACCCACACGGCGGTGCGGTAGCCGGGACGGTAGGCGAACGCCCCGTCGGGGAGGCTGATCGCGGCCTTCAGGAGGCCCTCGTGGAGGAAGGAGCGGCGCAGCCGGTCGGCCTCGCCGTGCCGGGGAAGCGGGCGTACGAGTACGTCGGCGGGGCCGAGGACGACGGCCACGGAGCCGTTGCCGAGGTAGTCGGTGAGCGCCTGCACCTGCTCCAATACGGCCTGCGGGCTGCGGGTCTCCGCGCCTTCGTACGGGAGGACGCAGGCCAGCAGGTCCGGGTACCCCCACTCGTCGGCGGAGGAGGACAGGTCCTCGCCCTCCATGACGTCGAGATGGAACTCGTACACCCCTCGTACGAGCATCCGTCGGCGTACGAGGCGGACCCGGGCCGGGTCAGGGTCGGCGGCAAGGTAGGTATGGCCGGAGCCTTCGGCGGCTCGGTCGTGCAGGGCGGCGAGGAGGTCGCCAGCGCGTGCGTGGGGGGTGGCGATGACGGACTCCTCGCCGAGGTCGTCGACACCGGACAGAGCGGCGAGAGCCCGGACGACCGCTGGGGTGGTCTCGTCGGCGGCCAGGTCGTGGGAGCCGAGGCGGCGGCGGGCCTCCAGGACCCAGTCGAAGGCCTCTGCGGGGGTGTAGGCGGCCTCGGTCAGCTCGTCCGCGAGAGCAGCAAGGGCGGGGCCGGTGCGGTCTGCGTCGGGCACGGCACGCAGCTCGGCGAGGAGAAAGGTGTCCTCGGAGTCGAGGTCGTCGGCCCGGGTCAGGAGCGTGTCCCAACTCTGGCCCGACACGGCGGTGTCGAGCTGCTGGCGCAGGCAGATCAGCGCGGTCAGCGCCTCCACCAGAACGGATGCGGGCAGCGCGGGGGTCCGCCAGGCGGAGAGGGTGTGCAGGGCCAGCTCGGCGCGCAGTCGGCGAGGGTCAGCATTGCCGCGGCCGGTCGTCGTCAGCCAGTCGACGACCGCACGGGCGTCGAACAGGGGGCGGCCGTCCTCTTGGGCGACGGGCGCGGGGAAGTCCAGGTGCCTGCGGCTCCAGGTGGTGGGGACGGGCCGCTGCACGTGTGCGAGGGCGGCGATTTCGGCGTATGTGATCCGCCAGGCCAGCATCTCGGGCAGGATGTGGGATCCCGCTTCGAGCGCAGCGCTCATCGTCTCCACCCCCTTCCCGTACGGGCCTTGTCCTGTCGGCTCCGGGAGGAAATCCCGGCTACGGAGCAGGTGGCAGAACCTTACTGCGGATGGGCCCTGTTACAACCGACATGCTTGATAACCGGGGTTATCGCATTCATTCACTCTTCTTGTCATCCATGAACGACACCTTGGCCTCCGCTGACACACCACCGCGTGGGACGAACTTCACGCGACAATCCGGAGGTTCCCGATATGACTGGCATGCCCTCGACACCGCCCGCCGCCCAGCCCGACTGGACAGGCCCGGCCACCAGCTGGGGCGCCGTGCCGCCCCCGCTGCCGCCACAGCCGCCGGTGCAGAAGCCGTCCCGCCGGAAGGCATGGCTCACTCATGGTGCGACTGCGTTCGGCGCGCTGATCTTCGGTGCTGCAATCGGCGGGAGTGGAGAGTCGGGCAGCGCAGCGGACTCCACACGGCCCGCGCCCGCCGTCACCGTTACCAAGACCGCCGATGCCCCTGCGCCGGAGCCGGCCGTGACCGTCACCGAGACGGCCAAGGAGACGGTCACCGCCAAACCGAAGCCAACCAAGAAGCCCGGCCCGCCCGACGCCATCAACGGCGACGGCCAATACCTGGTCGGCGAGGACATACAGGCCGGCACCTACAAGACCGCCGGACCCGAGAACGACAACTTCGGCCTCGGCTGCTACTGGGCCCGGAACAAGAACGCCTCCGGCGAGTTCGGGGCGATCATCGCCAACGACAACATCACCGGTCAGTCGCGCGTGACGGTCAACAAGGGCGAGTACTTCGAGACCAAGGGCTGCCTGAAATGGGAGAAGGTCGGCTGACGCCGACTTTTTCGACTCTCCCCCACTGGGCGGGGAGGGTCTGCCGCGCTCACAGCTGCCTGCCTCCGCCCTCGTTTCGAATCCCGAGAGGAAGCCCCGCGATGTCCGAATCCGAGCCGCCTGCTCACGTTCCCGTCCCGACGCCGGATCCCGAACCCGTCGTACTGAACCCTGCCCCGGCGACCCCAGCCCCGGCCATGCCCACGTTCGCACCGGGCGGGGGCCATGCCCCGGCCGGACCGTCAAGCCCTTCCCGCTGGGCGCGACTGCCGCGGGGCGCTGTCCTGGCCCTCGGTGTCGGCGCAGGAGCCGCAGCGATGGCGGCGTGCTGGCTGACCGTGTCTCTCATCGGCGAAGACACAGTCGGGGCGAAGGGTGACAGCCTTTCGAAAACCGCCACGGCCGAGGAGACACAGGCACCGGAACCGTTCGAGACCGATGGCACGATCACCCTCACCGACGTCGGCGCGGATCTCGAAGACGGGGAGCCGTGCTCCGGCACGGGCGGTTACTCCGACATCGACTTCGGCACCCAGGTCAACGTCACCGACGCGGCAGGAACTCTGGTCGCCACCAGCTCCCTCGGTCTCGGGGAGAAGACCGAGGCGGGCTGCACTTTCTCGTTCACGGTCGCCGAGATCACCCCGGGGTCGAAGTTCTACACCGTCGAGGTGTCCCACCGCGGTGGTCTCACCCAGACCGAAGAAGAACTACGCGCCGGAGCCCTCGAGTTCACGCTCGGCGACTGACCTTCGCCCAGATCTCCCTCCTGCACTCGGCCCGACGACTGCGCGCCATGCACGCCGAGGTAGAGGTGATCCCATCCGTCGTTGACCGGCGGAATCCCCGGAAAGCAACTGCGCGAACTTGGCCGCTCGTGCCCTCGGCCGCCACCCGCCCGTGAGTGCCGGACGACCAGCTACCGGGCTCAGACCGTCTCCGTCCACGTGAAGCCGTTGCCGGAACAGGCAGGGCTGCGCGAATGAATGCGAACAGCACGAACGGTCAACTATCAATCTTTCACGGGTAGTTGATAACCCAGGTTATCAATTTATTGAAGATGCCTACCGCCTCGTTCTCCCTATCGTTCCCTGCGTCGGATGCGGCGCAGGAGTCACACCCTCCACGGTCGCAGCCGGTGTCCCACCCCTCCTCCGTATCAGCACCAGACCCCAGGAGACACCCATGACCGTGACGGAACAGCCCGAGCAGAACGCGCTCCACCCCAGCCCCGACCAGCCAGCTCCGGTCGAACAGCCCGTCCCGGTGGCCGAGCTGGTACAGACCCGCCTGGCGGCGGCAGACCTCACCGAGGCCGTGAAGGTGATCCTCAAGGAGGCTCTGGGCGACGGCGAGCCCCGGGCGGCCGCGCAGGCCGGCCGGATCTACCTCGAGTCCGTAGCCGTCACTCGGTTCCGCGGCATCGGCCCCCGTGCCTGGCTGAAGCTCAGCCCCCAGCCCGGCGTGAACCTCGTCGTCGGCCGCAACGGCTCCGGCAAGTCCAGCATTGCCGAGAGCATCGAGACGGCCTTCACCGGCACCAACCTGCGGTGGCACGGAAAGGACGCGACGCGCAGCCGCAACTGGCGCAACCTCCACGACACTGGCAAGCCTGAAATCGAGGTGAAACTCGCAATCGAGGGTGACACCGGCCGCAGCACACTCACCCGGACGTGGAAGGGCGAGGACTTCAACGACTCCGAGGGTGAACTCAAGCGGCCCGGGCACGGCCGTGTGGCCCTCGATCAGGCGGACTGGAAGCAGGCCCTGACGGACTATCGGCCCTTTTTGTCGTATGTCGACCTGGACCGCATGATCAGCGGCAAGCCCTCCGAGATGTACGACGCCATCGCCACCATCCTCGGCCTGGGGCAGCTCAGCACTGCCGACAGCCGGCTCCGCGAGGAGGCCAAGGCGCTCGACGACGCGGCGAAGGCGACGAGGGCGGAGCTGCCGGGCCTCAAGGAGGGCTTGTACGAGCTCGAGGACGACGAGCGCGCGGTACAGGCGCTCGTGGCCATCGACACGATGGGAGCCCCGGACTTCGCGACCCTTGAAGCACTGGTCAGTGGTCTGCCCAGCGCTGACGAGGGCCTGCTCGCCGAGCTGCACGCCGAGGCCGACGTAGAGGGACCCGACATGGCGCAGGTCGGCGCGGCTGTGGACCGGCTGCGCAAGGCCCTCGCCGACGTCGAGGACCTGCGCGGTACCGGCGCCGAAGACGCTCTGCAGCGTGCAGAACTCCTCGAGCGAGCAGTGGCTCACAACGACCGCCACCCCGACGAGGATTCGTGCCCCGTGTGCCGGACCGACGGGATGCTGGACACTGCCTGGGCCACGGATGCCACCGCCCAGATCGCCGCACTGCGACAGGAGGCGACGGCCGCCGCGGACGCGCGCAGCGAACTCCGGTCGGCCGCTCGGGCTGTGCAGGACCTCGTCCACACTCCCGCGCGGATCCCTGTCGCTCTGACCGCCCCGTGGAGTGCCTGGACCGCCTGCCGTACGATCAGCGATCCCGCCGAACTCGCCCGGCGTACCCACGAAACCGCCGCGCCCCTGGCCGATGCCTGCGCCGCGGTCAAGGAGAGGGCCGGCAGGGAGGTGGAGAAGCGCGACGAACGCTGGCGCAGGCTCGTCACTCGCCTGGCGAGCTGGGCGGAGAAGGCCCGTGCCGTAGAGGCGAACAGGGGTCGGCTGCGTGACCTCAAGAAGGCGAGCACCTGGATAAAGGCCCTGGCCGCCGAGCTGCGGGAACAGCGCATGGAGGGCTTCGCCGACCAGTCGCAGCGGATCTGGGAGAAGCTCCGCCAGGAGAGCAACATCGACCTCAAGGCCGTGAGCCTGAAGGGCAGCGAGAAGGCCACCGTCCGCAAGCTGGTCATGGACGTCTCCGTCGACGGTCAGGAGGCCTCGGCACTCAGCGTCATGAGCCAGGGCGAGCAGCACTCCCTCGCGCTGTCTCTGTTCCTGCCCCGGGCCGCCACCGCCGACAGCCCGTTCGGCTTCGTCATCATCGACGACCCCGTGCAGTCCATGGACCCGGCCAAGGTTCACGGACTCGCCCAGGTCCTGTCCGAAATCGGCAAGTACCGACAGGTCGTCGTCTTCACCCACGACACCCGGCTCCAGCGGGCCTTCGCCAGCCAGGAACTGCCCGTGACCGTGTTCGAGGTCGACCGGGGCACGTCGTCGAGGGTGACGGTCAAGCCCGTGACCGACCCGGTCGCCCAGGCGCTCGCCGACGCCATGGCCATCGTCAGCACCTCGGGCCTTCCGACGGCGGCGCGGACCCATGTGCTGCCCAGCCTGTGCCGTATCGCCCTGGAAAACGCCTTCCTCGAAGCTGCCTGGATCCGGAATCACCGCTTCGGTGGTTCCGAACACGCGCTGCAGGCCGCCGTCGGCGACGCCGACAAGTTCAGGAAGATCGCGGCACTGGCCCTGTTCGGTGACATCGGGCGGACCGCCGACATCGACCAGGAACTGCGCACCCGCTACGGAGCTCAGGCGACGTACCTCATCAAGCAGTGCCAAGGGGGTGCCCATTCCGGAGGCGCACAGATCACTGACGCGCGCCGTTTCGTGAAGGACGTCGAGGCCCTGGCGCAGAAGGTGCGCAAGCCGGAGGTGGCCGCGTGATGACTGGTCCTGCCACCTCAGTCGAAGACCTCCTGCTGACGGCCGACCGGCTCCTCGCCGACAACCTCGGCGCCAGCGCTGCCGGCCGTCACCGTGGAGCGGCCCTGGCCCTGCGGACCGCCCTGGAGATCGCTGTCGGCCAGGTACTGGACGCCGCGGTGCCGGGATTGTCCAGGACCACAGGGCGGGCCCGGATGCTCTGCCTGCGCTGCTACACCGCGGCGGAGACCGCCCGCCGCACCAAGGCCGTCTGGTCTCACCTGTGTCTGGGGTGCCATTACCACCAGTACGAGATCGGCCCCACGCACGACCAGGTTCGCGCCTGGCGAACGGAGGTCGGCGAGCTGGTCCGGGCATTGGGCCACCCCTGACCGGGTGCTACCAACCGAACTCTGATAGTTCTTTCGCCGGGGTACGGGCGCAGCCCGTAGCGGCGTCCTTCGTTCGAGGCGCCGCAAGGGAGGGATACACATGGGCACCACCACACGTGACGAGATCATCGCCGTCGAGCAGAAGGCGGTGGACCACGCCTATAACTGCTATGCCGCGCGACTGGCTGAACTGACCGGGGGTTCGGTCGCCTCGGCCTCCGCCAGCGGCAAGGACAGCGTCGCCAACCGAATCGAAGCCGAGGAGCGGGCCGCGTCGTACGGCGGTCTCGGCAACGAATCCCTGGTCATCAGCCGTATCGACGTACAGGACGAGCCCGATCCCTGGTACGTGGGGCGACGTGGCGTCAGCGACCCCGCGACCGGCGACCGTGTGGTCCTGTTGTGGACCAGCCCACTGGCCAAGAAGTGGTTCGAGGTGCGACCCGACGCTCCGGGCGAGGTGCTCCTGCGGAGGCAGCTGCGCTGCGTCCAGCGTGTCGTCGAGGACTATTTCGACGAGATCGCCCTCGCAGCCCTCGTTCCGCAGCCGCGGCCAGCGGTGGACAACGCAGAACCGGAGGCGCTGCCCGCGGTCCCCGCCACCGGCGTCCAGAAGGGGGGAGCACCGCGCCCGCCCGTTCCCACTCCCGTCCTCACCCCCGCCGACATCGCCCGCATCCAGCGCCAGAAGCCGCTGCAGCCCGACGAGTTCCTGCTGCGCGAGCTCCAGCGTTCGCGCAGCGGCAGCATGCGGGACATCGTCGAGACCATCCGCCGCGACCAGATGGATCTGGTCACCGGCTCGCCCTCCGACATCCTCGTCGTGCAGGGCGGCCCGGGCACCGGCAAGTCCGCGGTCGGCCTGCATCGCGTGACCTGGCTGGTCAACAACGAGCACTTCAAAGCCCAGGACATCCTCGTGGTCGGCCCTCATCAGCGGTTCCTCGACTACGTCGGGCAGGTCCTGCCCACCCTCGGCACCCGCGACGTCAACTCCGTACAGCTGACCCGCCTGTGGGACGGCGAGATCCTCGGAACCGACACCCCGCAGGCACGACTCGTGAAGTCCCACGAGCGCATGGCGGCCGTCCTGCGGCGTCGCGTCGAGAACGAATGCCGTCCCGAGGCCCTCGACAGCCTCCTCACCGGCGCCTCCTACGAGGGTGACGAACCGGGTTTCACCGTCACCGCCGGCAGTACAACCCTGCGCATACCGCGCTCCGAAGTCCTCGCCCTCCTCGACGAGGCCCGCAGCGGCGACGGCGCGTACCGTGAGCGGCGCGACCGCTTCCGCAGCCTGCTCGTCGACCGCCTCTTGCAGGAGCTCGTCGCTATCGCCCCGCGCCGCGGCGGCGACGACACAATCCGCCGCGACCTGGAACGCAACCGCCGGGTCGAGCGCCTCATCGAACGCGTCTGGCCGTCACCGGGCGCCAGGGAGGCGCTCCGGAGCCTCTACGACTTGCCCGACCTTCTGCGCACCTGCGCCGACGGCATCCTCGACGACGAGGAGCAGGCCACTCTGCACCGCCCCCGGGCCGCCACGGCCGCCGACGACCCCTGGACCCTCGACGACCGCGTCTGCCTCGAAGAACTCCGGTACCTCATCACCGGGGAGACCCCACGGCGCTACGGACACATCGTCGTCGACGAGGCACAGGACCTGACTCCCATGCAGGCCCGCTCCCTGCGCCGCCGCTGCGCGGTGAACGGCTCCATGACCGTCCTCGGCGATCTCGCCCAGGCCACCGGACCCCACCCCTACACCGACTGGGACCGCCTCGGCATCCTCCTCTCCGACCACGGAGATTGGCGCGTCGCCCAGCTGAACACCAGCTACCGCGTGCCCGCCGAAATCATGGAGTTCGTCGCACCACTGGCCCGCACGGTCGCCCCCGCACTGCCCTATCCGCAGGCCGTGCGCCAGGCCGGCGAGGACGCCGTCCGGACGACGGCGACCGAGCCCTGGCGACTCCTCGACGACACCATCACCCAGGTCACCCGCCTCGTCGGCACCAACGACGGGCACACCCCACGCTCCGTCGCCGTCATCGTCCCCGACGACTCTGGCTGGCTCGACGAGATCAGCCGCCAACTGGACCGGTTCGAGGGCATCAATGACCAGGGACGCGAGGCGGTGTCCGTCCTGGCCGCCGCCCAGGCCAAGGGCATGGAGTACGACCACGTTCTCGTCGTCGAACCCGCCACCATCGCCGACCGCGGCCCGGCTGGCCTGCGCCAGCTCTACGTGGCGCTCACCCGCAGCACCCAGAGCCTGACCGTCCTGCATACTTCCCCGCTCCCGGAGGCCCTCACGAAGACCGACAGCGCTCCCGAACAGGCGCCTACCGAAGCCGAACCACGCATGGCAGGCGGTGATGTGCCCGAGATCGGCACCGACATCCGGGTCCGGGTGAGCGGCCTGGGGCCGGGCGGCCGCTACCAGGTCAAGGCCTTGTCTCCAGCCGTCGGCACGCCTTTGATCCTGACCGTCCGCCACGGTTCTGCTCCCCCGCGTCCGGGCGACGAACTGGACTGCTGGGTGTTCGCCCACGAGACGAACCACTGTGTGCTCACAACAGACCAGCGGGGCAGACAGCCCATCTCGTTCAGGATGGCGAATCGCTACGTGGCAGCACTCGGCGTTCTGGACGAGCTGATCAGCGGTGACGGCACCGTTCCAGAGGACGCTCGCGATCGTCTTTCAGAACTCAAGGGCATGGCCAACCGCGTCCTCCGCCGGGACCAGGCGGACTGGGTGGATGTGCGGCGTGTGCTCGGCTCCCCGGACAGACACCGTCTGGGCCTCCTGCGCGACCTTGCCACAAACGCCAACCGTGCGCTCAAGGACAACGACCTGAACTCCGGCCAGCTCAAGGCCGACTTGGCGCGGGTCGGCTGGGCCCAGGCCCTGGCCGAAGCCCGGGAAATGCTTCAGCGCCGTCTGCCCGCCATGGCCGAACCGGAATCCGAGAACGAGAGCCCGTCCAGCGCCGCCACGCAGCAGCCCGAACAGAAGGAACCTGAGCTCGTGACCTCCGTAGTGCCGATCGCACCAGCAGCGACCGCGAATGGTCTGCGCCAAACGCTAGAAACCGCAGCGGCCGCCGATCGCACGTGCAAGAAGCACGAGGCAGTCCGCCACGCGCTCATGTCGACCCTCTTGTGGGCGGACCTGGAGCCGACAGACTCCCCGATCATCGACGTCGGCTGCGTCACGGAAGACGGCCACTTCCTCTACGAGATACTCGGGGCTGGCCACTCCACCTACGCCGACTTCCGCTCGGGAGCGACCCGTCTGCTGGAGATCAACCACACCCTGCCTACCCCCGCCGACCGCCTCTACCTGGTTCTCTCGGAGCCTCCCGCCGAAGACTGGTCGACCGATACCGTGCTTGGCGTCTTCGGAGTCCACGTCCTCTGGCGCACACCGGATAGTTGGGGCGGTCAGGACACGGAAACCGCTTTGAGGTCTGGCCAGGCATAGTCCCCTCACCGTCTCCTAGATGCCGGTGGGCTACGCGCACAGGCCCGGGGGCCACCAGGAGCGCCTACTCGGTAGGCAGGGAGCCAGCCGTCGCCTCCCGGCGGCCGATCAGCGGCCTGGCCCGTGGGGCGGGGAAGGCAAGTACCTCGGAGACGGACCATCGTCTGTCGGGTCGTCCCTCGACGCGTCGCAATCGTCTGTACCGTCCAAGGGGGTAGGACAGCACGACGTTCTCGATCTTGCCGTGGACCCTCACCCCCCGATCCGCCGCGCGGCCGCCCCCGGCGATCTCCTGCGGTTCGTACGTGCGCAGCAGTTCGTTCAGAGAGCTCTCCTGCACGCGTAGCTCTCCCAGCTTCTCTGCCCTGGCTGCGGGGCTGCCGCCTGTATGTCGACCCTCGGTGCAGCAGCTCTCATGGGAGAGATCACGCCACTTCGCCCCAACTGCGTTGCGTCTGCAACGAGTTATGGGAGAGGATGTTCGATGTACGATGAGACGTGCGTGACACGCGAGGCCGCTGTGGCGATTCGAGGGCCGCGGCGCACACGAGACTTACGGGGGTGGGTGCATGAAGTTCGACATGGGGTCTACGACCCTGTCCGACCTCGGCAAGAGCACGGTCGGCTCCAGTGATGACCTGGGCACGCTGATCACCTGGCTGATCCAGGCGGCGGAGCCGCTGGAGGGCAAGTTCAACGGTTCCGGCAAGGTCGCCTTCGACTCGTTCAAGATGCGTGCGGATGAGATCACCGCGGCGTTGAACGGGTCGCTCGGCGCGATCCTGGGCGGCCAGTCCGGTATGGACGAGGCGTTCGGCACCGGTGATCTGGAGCAGGGCGACAACGCCAACCAGAACATGGGTCTGGCCAACTTCGACGCCGCCCGCTTCGGCGGACGCTGACCCGCCACAACCACGAGGGGAAACGTTTCGCGATGGGCCAGAACCAGGACCGCCGCTCCTACGACACCGGCGCCTCCAGCGACGTACAGGGCAGCCTGCAGACCGTGATCGGCAACCTGGAGCGGGTGCTCGGCGACCGCGACCGGGCGGTGAAGGCCGCGATGGCCGACTACCAGGCCGACGGCGTGTCCGATGAATACCACGGCAAGGAAACCCGCTGGAACACCGCCGCCAACGAGGTCCGCGAGATCATCCGGCTGGTGCGCACCACGCTGGAGCAGAACGACGGCACCGCGCAGTCGACGCTCGCCAAGGCGCGGGCCGCGGTGGACAACATCGGCTGACCGGCTTCACGGAGCAGCAGGGGCGGAACTACGGGGATTGGTAGGGGGTTTGGCATGCCTGCGTGGGACATCTCGCCGTCCGGGGTGGACTCGGTGACGTCGCTGGTGGAGCTCGCGATGGACGATGTGGCCAAGGACGTCAAGGCGTACGGGACCGATGTGGAGAGCGCGGCCGCTTCGGCCGGCACCATCAGCACGGCGGACAGCACGTGCGCACCCGTCGGTCCGGTCGGCGCGGCCCTGTCGCTGTTCGTGGAGAGGACCGCCGGTGATGTGCTCTTCCTCGGGGCTCGGGCCGCCAAGTCGGTGAACGGGGCGATCGAGGCGACCAACCATTACCTGGACGGGTCGCTGGAACAGGCCGCGAATGCCCAGCGCCAGGCGGAGAAGGCACCCGATGTGAAGGCCCTCCTGGAAGCGGCCCGCAAGGAGAGCACTCACAAGTGAAGATGATCGATCCGGCGGGCATACCGCAGTTCACCGGCAACTTCGAACAGCTGGACAAGGCCGTCTCCGGGCTGCGCAGCGACGCCATCGGGATCCGTAACGGCGGCGGGGACGTGCACTCCCGCTTTCAGATGCTGGGGGCGTACTACACCGCGCCGGAGGCCGACGACCTGTTCGCCAGCACCCAGCCGGTGATGGACAGGGCCGACACCTTCGCCGCGGACCTGGAGACGGTGGCCGACGCTCTGGACACCTTCTCCATCGAGGCCCGTCCGCTCGCGAAGCGGCTGGAGCAGCTGAAGGCGGATGCCATCGCGTTCGTCGACAGTGTCGAGGGCGACGACGAGTGGACCTACGACGGGGACAAGATCGACCGTCACCACGAGCTCATGACCGGTGTGGCCGAGACGGAGAGCGCCTTCCGGGAGGCAGAGCGCCGGGCCGCCACCACGATTTCGGCGATCGTGGGCGGCCCGAAGTTCATTGAGGACGACGGCAGTCACAAGTCGACCAGCAAGACCGTGATGTACGGCTACGACGCCGAGCTCCTCAAGCAGGCCAAGGAAACGCCCTGGGGCAGCCCGGTCAGCGAGTCCTACCACGCGTGGGAGATCCACCAGCACGTCAAGCACTTCGTGTGGGACGGCTTCGTCATCGACGGCGGTCTGCACGCCCTCCAGGGTCTGGGCCATCTTTTCGGCATCGGAGGCTCGGCCAAGGACGCCTGGGGCAACCTCAAAGACGTCGTCAGCGGCATCGGCCAGTACACGATGACCCCCTACGACTGGGTCATGGACCACACGATCGGCCCGGACGAGGAGAACGCCGACGAGCAGCGGCAGAAGAAGGCTGCCGGCGAGTTCGCCAAGTCCCTCGTCGCCTGGGACCAGTGGGAAGAGAACCCGGTCCAGGCCGCCGGGACCACCACCTTCAACTTCCTTACGCTGGGCGCCGGGCCCCTGGGAGTCGTCGCCAAGGGCAGCAAGCCCGGGGCGGGCGCCAAGGCCGCCGGCATCGGAGCAAAGATCGGCACATACGCCGACCCGCTCTCGGCCGGACTCACGGTGGGCGGCAAGGCGATCAGCAAACTACCCACCGTCGCCGAGCTCACGGCACAGATCCGGACCGGCGCCCACGCCACGGCCGACGTGCAGCGTGTACACAGCGTGATCGAGCTCGACGGCGGCTTCAAGGCCCGCGTCGAGGACGGCGAGTTCACCCGGATCGACGCCGAGGGCAACCGCATCAATGAGACCGCCCCGCCCGAGAAATCTGCCGCCGAGCGGACGGCTCCCGAGGAAGCGCCGTCCCAGCGGGAACCGGCCCTGGTCGGCGCCGGCCCCCGGGCGCCCGAGGCTGCCGCACACGCCGGCGAGAATCTTCCGCCGCAGGCCGGCCACACCTCGCCCGGAGGCAAAACTGCCGACAGCCTGTCAGGGGCAGCCCGTTCCGACGCCCCATCAGCTACAGGGGCTGGTCATGCTGCCGGGTCCGGGGAGGCTCGCCTCGGCAACAGCGATCAGGCCGCCTCAACTCCGCGCGGGGATGGCGCTGGGCCGAATGCCGGTGACTCCCCGCCGCCCCCGCACGCCGACTCAGGCCGAGGCGACGGGGAAGGCGACCCCGAACGCACCGATTCCGCCGACGAATCGGAGCCGCCAACCGGCCACCGAGACGATCCCGCGGACACCACACAATCCGGAGCAGCGGACACATCGTCGACCGGCGCATCAGGAAATGCACCGGACTTCTCCAGGCCTGCGCTACTTCCTGCCGACGGCCCTCTCACACTCGATCAGGTCCGACGCACCCGTGATTGGGACAGGCGTTGGCGGAGTGGCGAGGAGTTCCATCGCCAGATGTATGGTGGCGGAGCGGAGCGCCCTTATCCGGTTCCTACAAGTCGAGATCCTCAGTACCCCGTAACCAAGGCCGGGGGGCGCAAGGTGGATGTTCCCGTCGACATGCCCGACGGGCGCACTCTCGCTGTCGAGGTCAAGACGTACCTGGAGTACCGCACCATCACGCTGCATGACGGAACAAAGCAGACCGTAAAGGGAGAGGTTCCGCTCAGTAAACACATCAAGGAAGAGATCCACAAGGACATTGCTTTGCGGAACATGGACCCCAGGTTTGACCCACGCTGGTCATTCACACATGCAGGGCCATCTCCGGCGCTGCGGGCATATCTCCAAGAGGCTCGAATAATATTCCTTGAATACGGCCCGACACCACCGAAGAAGTAACAGCCTGGAGCAACTGAGAGGCTTTGCGTTATGCAGGACCAAACACCAGACAGGGCGACTCCCGACGTCGCGGAGTGGGCTGAGGGGGCGCACCACAACGCTGCCGATCTTGCCGCCATGCTGGGCGTCACCCCTGAGCAGTTCGCCAAGGACCCGCTGACTCTCCTTCCAGGCCTGCAGAACTATGTATCCCGTCTCCCTTTGGATCAGTTCGAGCAGTCGGACTGGATTACGCTCCATTCCGATCTGACTTCATACTTGGCTGACGTACTCGTACGTCGTCGCAATGCCACCTGGCAGAAGGTTGACGATTCGAGTTCGCCGACCGGCAGTCGATTTTTCATCGTAGCGACTGGAATCGATGGAGCGGTGCATCAGATTGAGCCGTATGACGTCGTGATGGAAGAGTTCAGGAATCCTCCGATCGAGATTGCCAGGATGATCGCGAACGCCGAAGCGGTTCTGCATGTGACACCAGTTACAGATCAGACCGACGAAGTAACGGAATAGAAGCGGGCATCTGTGGCAGCCCAGGATTACGACAGCCAGCTGTTGGAGTCGGTGTCGGTTCGGCGTCGGCGGTTGCGGGATGCGTTGTTGTTCGGGGCGCAGCGGCAGCGGCGGTCTGTGGATGAGCGGTTGGGGAAGGTGCTCGCCGGGGTGGTGATCGCGGCGGTGTTGTGTGCCGGCTGTGTGGGGTGGTCGTTCGTTTCGCATCGGCTCATCGGCAAGTCGCCGTACGGGTCCTCGGTGTCTTCCACTTCGCCCGCAGTGCCGTCCGCTTCGCCTTCCGGGTCGCCCTCTTCTCGATGATAGGTTCGAACGCGTGATATCTGCGGGGTCGTTGAGTCCGATGAGCCGTGCGAGTCGCACGGCTTTGAGCCGGGTCACTTTGATCGGTGAACGACGCCGTGTCGACCTCGTTCTTCCCTCGCAGGAGCCGATCGGTCTCTTGCTTCCCGAAGTGATGCGACTGCTTGATGACCGGGCTGCGGCGCGGCCGATGGTGCGGCATCTGGTCACGGCGGACGGTTCGGCGCTGGCGCACGACAGCACGCTGGAGTCGGCGGGTGTGGCCGATGGTGCGGTGCTGCGGCTGGTACAGATGGAGGACGCGCCTTCCGCGCCTGTGGTGCATGACGTCACCGATGAGGCCGCTGATGATCTGGATGTGCGGGCATGGCGGTGGCGGCCCGCTGCCCGGCGGGTGGTGGCGGGGCTGGCCACCGTGTCCTGGGTGTCGGTGGCGGGGGTGCTGGCCCGCGGCGAGTACGCGTTGTCGACGGTGGGCCATGCATTGCTGGTCATTGCCGTGCTGTCCGCGCTGGCCGGGGCTCTTCTCGGGCGGGCGAAACAGCAGGGGCTTGCCGGCACATTGATCGTTTCCGCGGGAGCCCTGGGGACGCTCGGGGCATGGACGTTGGCCGATGCGTATGTCTGGTCCGGTGCGGCGCGGCTGGCAGGGGTGGCCCTGGCCGTGGTGCTGGGCCTGTTGCTCCTGGGGTGGTTTTCCCCGTTGGGGCGGGGTGCGTTGATCGGAGCTGCGGCCGCTCTTGGATGCCTGGTCCTGTGGGAAGCGGCCGTTGCGCTGCAGGGCGGTGCCAGTACGGCGATGGAGCAGGCCCGGGTGGGTGCCTTGCTCGCTGTCGTGTCGGTGGTGGTGCTTGGTGTGCTGCCGCGGCTTGCGTTGATGGCGTCGGGGTTGTCGGGGCTTGATGACCGGCGAACGGGCGGGGCGTCGGTGAGCCGGTATCAGGTGGGTACCGCGCTGACCGCCACCCATCGTGGACTGGCGTTGGCCACCGTCGTGTTGGCCGTCTCCGCCGCAGCGGCCGGGGTGATGGTGCTGCGCGCGCCGTCGGTGTGGACCGTGTTGGTGGCTGTGGTCACCGCGGTGGTGCTGGGGTTGCGGGCGCGGGCGTATCCACTGGTCGCCGAGGTGGTGGGGTTGTTCGTCGCCGCGGCTGTCGTGGTGGTGGGGCTGGTCGTGGTCTGGCTGGACCGCTCCCCTGCCGTAGGGCCGCTGGCGGTGCTGGTCGTCCTGGCTCTGGTTCCCCTGGTGGTCCTGGCGGTTCAGCCCGCGGAGCATGTGCGGGTGCGGCTTCGCCGCATGGGGGACGTGCTGGAGTCGGTGGGCGTGATCGCGCTGTTGCCTCTGGTCATCGGGGTGTTCGGTGTGTACGGGCGACTGCTCGACACCTTCGCGTAGGGGTGCGGCATGGCGCGGGAAAGCGATTGGCAGCGGAACGTACTGAGGGAGCTGGGCGAGAACACCGGTCCCGCGGTCGAGCCCACCGCGGTGCTGCGTGCGGCGCCCTTGGAGGCGTCCGTCGACCCACCGGCGGGGAACCCCCCGCAACCGCGGTCACCGGGCCCGGGCCAGGGCCCGTATGCGCAGCCTGTGCCCCGAGGCACCGGGGATCCTCGTGTCCCCCTGCCCACCCCGGAGTCCGTACCGACGGTCGATCCGCGCCTGGCCCACGCCTTGGGCGGCCCGCAGCACGGGGATTCCGCGGTACGGCGCACCGGACGTTCGCTGCGCAGGCTCACCGCCTCGGCCGGGCAGGAGGTGGCCGACCAGACGCGACTCGCCCGCGAGGTGCAGCAGCCGGTGACCACCGGCCGGGTCATCGCCGTGACCTCCATCCGCGGCGGGGTGGGCAAGTCCACGGTCTCCGCGCTCCTTGCCCGTACGTTCAACCACTACCGGCACGACCCGGTGCTCGCCTTGGAGGCCGATGCCGCGCTGGGCACGCTGCCGGTGCGCTTGGGCGCGACGTCGGTGCGCTGGACGTGCGCGGATCTGGCCCGGCTCCTCAGCCCGGCCATGCAGCTCACCGACATCACCGGCTATCTGGTGCCGGTCACGGACGGCGGCTGGCTGCTGCCCGCCGGCCAGGGCCGGGTCGGCGCGCCCCTGGACGTACCCACCTACCGGACCGTCACGCTGGCGCTGCGCCGCTACTTCGCGGTGACGGTGGTGGACTGCGAGACGCTGCCGGGCGAGGTGGCCCGTACCGCGATGGACACCGCCCATGCCCGCGTCGTCGTCGCCCCGATGACCGCCGAAGGCGTGAACGGCACCCGGGTGGTGCTGGACTGGCTGGCCCGGCTGCCGCATGCGGCGCTGTCCAGCACGGTCGTGGCGCTGAGCGCGAGCTCTCCTGATACGACACTCGACCTGAAGACGGCCGCCGCGCACCTGAAGGAGACGGGAGCGGCCGTGGTGCCCCTGCCCTATGACCGTCATCTGGCCCAAGGAGGCCCCATCCACACCGGCATGCTCGGCCAGAGCTCCCGCGACGCCGCCGTCCAGCTGGCAGCCGAGGCGATGCAGCGGGCGGTGCGGGTGCGATGACCAGGCGCCTCGTCCACCGCCCGGCCCGCAGCACGCGGCCCCTCGCCGCTGCCCCGGAGCGCACCATCGAGCCGCCGCCGAACCTGCCCGAGGGCAAGATGGGCAACGCGGCGACCTCGCTGTTGCCGATGGCCGGCGTGATGGGCTCGGTCGTCATGATGACGGTCATCCGCAGCAGCCAGTTCGCCGCCATCGGCGCGATCGTTCTCGTCTTCGCGCTGCTGGGTGCGGTGGCGCTGTTTTTGTCCCAGCGCGGCAAGGCCCAGCGCACCCGGCGTACCCAGCGTGAGCGCTATCTGGAGTATGTGGAGGAGCAGCGCGAGGAGCTGGGCGCCCTCGAGCGGGAGCTGCGGCGGCAGGCGCGGGTCCTCGATCCGCCTCCCGCGGCGCTGTACGACCTGGTGCGCGACCCGGCCAGGCTGTGGGAGCGGCGTCGTCTGGACGCGGATTTCCTGCGCGTGCGGCTCGGCGCCGGCGACGTACCCGTGCAAGGCCTGGTCGTCGGCCAGAACTCGGGCAGCGGCGTGCTGACCCCGCCCGACCCGTTCATGCTCAACGAAGCCCGTGCCCTGCAGCACCGGTTCACCACCGCGACCGACTTCCCGCTGACGGTGCCGCTGGACCGCGCGGGCAACGTCAGTATCATCGGCGACCGCGACGGCGTGCTGCGCGTGGCCCGCGCCCTGCTGATCCAGACCGCGGTCACCCACGCCCCGGACGATGTCGCCATCGCCCTGGGCGTACCCGGCGATCGGCTTGCCGAGTGGGAGTGGGCCAAGTGGCTGCCCCACATCCTCGATACGCAGCAGGACGACGGCCCGGTCGCCGCCCGGCGGATCGCGCCGAGCCTGGAGCAGCTCGCCCGGCAGTGCGCACCGGATCTGCGGCGCCGCTCCTCCTACGCGGCGGAAGTACGCCGCGGCCTCTCCGACAGACACGCACTGCGGATGTCCGACCGGCTCCTCGTCATCAGCGACTGCCACGGAAGCACCGCCACCGAACTCCCCCGCCCGGACACTGCTGTTGACCTCACAGGCATGGGCATGACCGTGGTCCACCTGCTCGCGCAGCAGGTGCATGAGCCGGACCAGGTGAGCGTCCGCATCACCGTCGACGGAGACCAGGTGCGTGTCGAAGACCTGCGCGCCCCCGACACACGGCCCGGGCACGGCACCGCCGACGCGGTGAGCATCGCGAGCGCCGAGGGGCTGGCCCGCATGCTCGCCCCGCTCCGGTTGTCGGCCGAATCCGCCGCCGAGGGCACCCCGATCTCCGGGCCGGTGGACTTCCCCGAGCTGCTCGGCATCCAGGACCCGGCCGCGCTCGACCTCGACAAACTGTGGGCGCCACGGAGTGAGCGGGATTTCCTGCGCGTGCCCATCGGGCTCAACGACCGGCACGAGCCGGTACTCCTCGACCTGAAGGAGTCCTCCGAACTGGGCATGGGCCCACACGGCCTGTGCATCGGCGCCACCGGTTCCGGCAAGAGCGAACTGCTGCGCACCCTCGTCCTGGCCCTCACCGCCACGCACTCCCCGGAAGACCTGGCACTCGTCCTGGTCGACTACAAGGGCGGCGCCACCTTCGCCCCCTTCACCGAACTCCCGCACGTCGCCGGCGTCATCACCAACCTGGAGAACCAGGCCGGCCTCGTCGAACGCGTCCACACCAGCCTGGCCGGCGAGGTCAAGCGCCGCCAGCAGGTCCTCAAGGACGCCGGCAACGTCGCCGACATCGGCCACTACGCCGCCCTCCGCGCGCAAAAGCCGGACCTGGAGGCCCTCCCCCACCTGTTCGTCGTCATCGACGAGTTCGGCGAACTGATCACCGCCAAGCCGGACTTCATCGACCTGTTCCTGTCCATCGGACGCATCGGCCGCTCCATCGGCGTGCACCTGCTGCTGTCCAGCCAGCGCATCGAGGGCGGCAAACTCAAGGGCCTGGACACCTACCTCTCCTACCGGCTGGGGCTGCGTACCTTCTCCGCCGACGAGTCCCGCACCGTGCTGGACACCACCGACGCCTTCCACCTCCCACCCCTGCCCGGCTTCGGCTACCTGAAGGTCGACACCTCCACGTACGAACGCTTCAAAGCGGGGTACGTCTCCGGCGCCTACCACGGCCCGGCCCTCCGCGAGCAGACGGACGAGGAACCCCTCGCCTGGACATATCCCACCTTCAACACGGGACAGGACCCCCGCACGGGCGCGCCGGAAGAACCCGGCGTGCGGGAACGCGAGACCGGCCCCACCGTCCTGTCGACCATGGTCGACCAGCTCCGCACCGCCGCCCCGCCAGCACGTCGCATCTGGCTGCCCCCGCTACCCGACGCGATCACCCTCGCCGCTGCCGCCGGCCCCGTCCAGGCCTCCGAGAGCGGCCTACACCTTGCCCACCGGGCGGGCGCGGCGCAGGTGCCACTGGGTGTGCTGGATGACCCGGCCAAGCAATGGCAGGCGCCCTGGGTCCTCGACCTGACCGTCGCCGGAGGGCACATCGCCCTCATCGGCGGCCCGCAGTCCGGCAAGACCACCCTGCTGCGCACCCTCGCCCTCTCCCTGGCCCTCACCCACACCCCCAACGACGTCGCCGTCTACGGCCTGGACCTGGTCGGCGGCGGCCTGTCCGCACTGGCCGGGCTGCCACACGTCGGCGGCATCGCCGGCCGCGCCGACCACGAACGCGCCGCCCGCACCGTCGCCGAGGTCCGCGCCCAGCTCACCGTCCGCGAAGAGCTCTTCCGCGAGCACGGCATCGACTCCGTCGACCAGCTGCGCCACCTACGCGCCAAGGGCCAGCTGCCCGAGCTCGGCTCCACCGACATCGTGCTGCTCATCGACGGCTTCGGCGCCCTGCGCGACGAGTTCGACGACCTCGACGACACCATCGCCGACCTCCTCAAACGCGGCAGCGGCTACGGCATCCACATCGTCGCGGGCATGCTCCGCTGGAACGACGTCCGCATCGCCACCCAGTCCATGTTCGGCACCCGCATCGAGCTGCGGCTCAACGACCCGGCCGACTCCAGCATCGACCGCAAGCTCTCCGAGACCCTCTCCGCCGACACCCCGGGCCGGGTCCTGACCGACGGGAAACTCTTCGCGCAGGTGGCGCTGCCCCGCATCGACAACCTCCCCCACACCGACGGCCTCGCCCCCGCCCTGGAACGCGCCGCGCGTACCGTGCGGGCCAGCTGGCACGGCGAACTCGCCGCCCCCGTACGGGTCTTGCCCACCGCCCTGCCCGCCGCGAAACTGCCCTCGCCGGCCGCCGAGCCCACCCGCATCCCGCTCGGCGTCGACCAGGATGCCCTCGCCCCGGCCCACCTCGATCTGTTCGGCACCGACCAGCACCTCCTCGTCCTCGGCGACAACGAATGCGGCAAGACCAACCTGCTCAAGCTGATCAGCCAGCAGCTCATCGACCGCTACTCGGACGAGGACCTGGTCTTCGGCGTCTTCGACCCGCGGCGCGGCCTGCGCGGCGTCATCCCCGAGCCCTACCGCGGCGGCTACGCCCACAACGCCAAACTCGCCGCCGCCCTGGCCACCGGCATCGCCGGCGAACTGGACAAACGCCTGCCGGAGAGCGCCGACCCCGACGCGATCGCCGAGGGACCAACCTTCACCGGCCCGCGGATCGTCATCCTCGTCGACGACTACGACATCCTCACCACCGCGGGCCAGCAGCCCCTGGCCCCGTTCCTGCCCTACGTCTCCTCCGCCCAGGACATCGGCCTGCACTTCATCCTCACCCGCCGGGTCGCCGGCTCCTCCCGCGCCCTGTACGAGCCGTTGCTGACCACCCTGCGCGAAACCGGCACCACCGCCCTACTCATGACCGGCGACCGCACCGAAGGCCAGCTCTTCCCCGGCGTGTACGCCAGCGCCCAGCCGGCCGGACGCGGCACCCTCATCCGCCGGGGACGGCGCCACCAGCTCATCCAGACCGCCCTCGCCACCGAGGCCGAAGACACCGCGGCCACCGCAGAAAACGAGCACCCGTGACCAAGGACGTCATCGCCCTCACCCCGAAGATGCCCGACATCCACACCGTGCTCGCCGGGCTCCTCGCAGGCGGCCCCGACCTGGGCATCAACACCCTCGCCGAGGGAGCCGTCGTCCAGCTCTGCGCCCCGGGCGGACGCCCCCTGCTCTCCGTCGAAGCACCCCTTCTGGTCCAGGTCCCCGGCGAGGCCGCCCGTCTGCTCGGCAACGAAGTCTCCGTTCCCGAGGGCCCGTTCTGGTGGACGGAAGCCCGCGCCTCCACCGCCATCGAAGAAGGCGAACAGCTCGCCGGCTCCTTCGCCGGACGCCTGGCCGCCGTCCTGGGCGGCACCGTCTGGCCCCCGCAGGCCGCCCACACCCACGTCGTCCCCCTCACCCCCGAAACCGCCACCGCCGCTCCCGCACCCGACGCGGCACCCCCGGCCGTCGACGTCCTCACCGACAAGGCCGCGGTCGCCATCCAGGACCGCCCCCTCATCGCCATGACCAGCTGGCTGGCCGACGCCCTGCGCACCGCGACCGCCGAGGACCGCGCCCTGCAGATCGTCACCCCACCGACCACCCGCCTCACCCTGCCCACCCGCACCGCCCTGCACGGCCACCCCAACCGCTGGGTCATCCAAGACCCCGACCACGGCTACTACGACGGTCTCTCCGGCTCCCAACTCCACTGGCAAGACGGCGCCTTCACCCCAACCCGCGACGAGAACGGCACGGCCTCCACCGCCAAGGTCTTCGCCCCGGCGCCCGACAGCGGCGAACGCCAGCTCATCCTCTCCCTGCGCACCCGGCACCCCGCCGACCAAGACCTCATCCTCGGCCGCGCCCTGGAAACCGCCTGGCAGCACCTCACCGGCACCCCACCCGCCGGCTGGAGCACCGCCGAACCCGTCAACCTCCCCTGGAACACCCGCCAGTTGACCGACCTCGCCCGCACCCGCGCACCCCAGCCCACCTGGCTGATCGCCGTCGGCCACCCCGACCGCCCCGCCCTCGCCACCCTCCGCATCACCCGCACCCCCGCCGGCGTCGAGGAAGACATCACCCTGACCCTCGGCTACGACAAGGACGAGACCGCCCCCCTGGACGCGATCGAACCCCTCGCGGAAGCCCTCACCGCCCAGCACGGCCTTACCACCATGCTGACCTCGCTCCGGGCCGCCCACCGCGACCTGACCGTTCCCCCGCATTTCGAGACCCCGCCCATCCCCGTCTCGTTCACGCTCGGCTCGGACGCGGTCAGCGACATCGGCCTCGCCCATGCCCTCCGCCCACCCCTCAACCTCACCGCCGCCCAACTCGGCCCCGCAGCCGAACCCGCCCTCCACTACCGGCTGGGCGACGGCACCGACCCACGCACCTGGGACACCCTCCAACAGCTCACCCAGCACCTGAAGCAGACATAACAGGCCCAGACCTGGACGTTTGGTCGCGCAGCCGCCACGATGCGACTGGGCGACCGCCAGGAAATACGCCTCGTACCTCAACCGACCGATGACCGAGTTCGTTCGTACTCCAGTTGCTGCCCCATGGTGGGCAGGGTCGGTTTTCAGGCTGCGAGCGACCACGCCGGCCTCGCACCGCTGCCGCAGCAGCCGCATATCGCACCCCGGGCCGCTGGCCCACCACCTGCGGTTCCGAAACGTGGGGCCGCCCTATCCTCAGGTCGCGCACCGAATCCACGAGGCACTGCTCGGCCGTCCGGATCGTTTCCTCGATCAGCCGACCGCCTCGCGCGGGCGGCGCGCCCGCGTCCACCGCGATGCATTCCGCGATCCCCTTCATCACGGCCGCGCCCGTGAGGTACCACGAGGTTCGAGCCGGCCCTGTCCGAAGGAAAGAGGAGGCTCGACACACCGGGGTTGCGGCAGAAACCGACTACAGCGAAGTTCGAACGCCTGTGGAAAACGCTCGCCTGGCGACGGCCCTGAGCGTTCCGACAGCGCCCACTGCGGGCAGCTCGGAGTAGATGGCAGGGGCCGCCTTTCAGCGGGGGTGCGGTCCGGCGGACCGGGTGCACGACGCCGAGCGCTGTGGTGTTCTGGAAGAGTCCGAGGGTCCAGCTCGGGGTGGGCCACCGCACTTACGGAGCCACTGGACATGACACGGAGCGTCTGCCGAAGCATCGCCCTCGCCGCGGCTCTGGTGGTGCCTGCCGGGCTTTCCGTGAGTCTGCCGTCCGCAGCTGCCGTCGCAGCGACGTGCCCGGTGCGCTTCCTTGGTCTGCACGGCTTGAATGAGGAGAGCGATCTGCACTCTCCGCCCATCAACGCGACCTGGAAGACGTTCGAGTCCGCGGTCGCCGCGAAGGCGGACCGACCGAAGCGGGATCCCATCTGCGGGACCGGATACCGCGCCGGGACACTGGACCTCACGCGCCGGACCGTGGATGCGCTGAACGTGAAGTGCTCCGGCTCCCCCCACTGTTACTCCGGCCAGTCCACCACGCAGGGCGGGCAGTTCCTGGCCTCCAGAGTCAACACCGACTGGAACAACCGCACGTACCATTTGACCTGTGACGACATCGTCAGCAAGGCGGCGCCTGTCACAGTGCGCAACGGCAAAGGCACCGCGAGAGGCAGCGGTATCGGGGACTATGAGCGCTGGCAGGTGCAGATTCAGCGAATCACCCGGGGCACCGTGCCGCGCCTTGGTGATGTGACCGCCGTGCTGTTCTCTTGCAGCCCCCAGCCGAGCAACTTCAGCCTCCAAGAGCTGCGCGTCTACCGCACGACCGACGGCAGGGAAGTCGGCCGCACACCAACGTTCCAGGTCGCCGAACTTCCCCCGCAGTACCAACCGGACACCGTGAGGATCATCCGCGGACTCCTCCTCGCAGACGTCAAGTTCTACGGGTCGGGCGACACCCATGCCACCGGTCCGTCGATACTCCGACACGTCACGTGGCGCTGGGATGGCAGCCAATTCGTCAAGCAATCCGAGATCGACGCCAGGAATCCTAAGCGGACCGATCTGAGCACACATCGCGTTACCGTCAACGGAATTGGCCCGCTGCGGTTGGGCATGAGCCGCAGTGAGGCCGAGCAGGCGATCGGAGCCCGCATCCCCGAAGGTCCGGGCGGCCCAGACTGCAAGGACCTGTCCATCGAAGGCGGTCCGGACGGACTGCTGCTGCGTTTCAGCAACGACGACCGACTCGTCGCGGTCTATGTCCTCTCACCCTCGTCAATCTCGACCGCATCGGGAATCCATCGGGGCAGCACACGAGCCGAGGTACTGGCGACATACGCCGGTGAAATCGAGGAGCCATCCACGGACGAACTCGTCTTCACCCCGAGCGGAGCACAGTTCCAAGGAAAGGTCATCACCTTTGCCATGGACGACAACGGTGAGGTAGACCGCTTCATAGCCGGGGAAGAGGAGTTCGCTGTTCCCCTGCCCTGCGGCAGCGATTGAGACCGCCGTGTCAGCGCCTCCCCGGGTGCCCTCGCCCCGGGCGCCCGCGTGAGTTGACCAGAGTCACAGAAGCGTTGTCAGTCGTCAGAGGGTCAGCGTTCGGCCGCCGTCGAAAGTCGTCGCGTCGGGAGAATGAAACTGGCGACCTCGCGCAATCGGCTGTCGCGTCTCCCTCGGTGTGAGGCCTCTTGACCACTGTCTGTGGTCGCGCTGGCGCTGGCGGACATGGGAGCGAGAGGCCGTCACCAGGGCGTAGCCGCTCCTGGCAGTTGGCCGTCCCCAGGGCGGAACGGAACGCCGGGTGTGGCATCGGAGCACCCCAGAGAAAGTCGCTGATTCTACAACCCTTTTTCACGGCTTCCAGCTATGGAACATGCTGCTCAGCAACTATGAACCTGTCGTTGCGCTGAGATGCAATTGGCAAAGCTGAAGAGCATCGTGGATAGAAAGACAGATCTCTTCTGGAGGGCTCGATCATGCGACGTCAACTTACCGTTGCGGCCATAGTTGTCCCCCTCGCCCTTGCTGGCAGCGCGGCCGTCTCCGCATCGCCAGGCAATCTGCAGGCGACCACGGACACGCTCGCCATGACACGGATCGAAGGCTCATCGGCTATCCCCCACCAGCCACAACAGCAGGCAACGACGCTCGACGAACTCCTCGACCGCAGTGCCCTGCAGCGGGAGCGGGCCGCTACTGCCACTGGGCAGATCGACCGATGCGAGAGCCTTACTGCAGCCCGTCAGAACCTCCTGGATGTAGCGGCCGACCGGGAGGATCTCGTGGACGAACTCAATCAAACAGATCTATCCGATCTGCCGAACAATGAAACCTTGAGGGTTGACCTGGAAGACGCATGGGACGCGTCAGCAGATTCCGACCGCAATTACGCGGACTGGGCACGAGAAGCACAGGACGAAGGGTGTCCGCGTGGTGGGCCAGCACCGCGTACCGAAGCTCACCGAGCCGCACAATTCACTGACGAGTTGGCCACCGAGAGCAAAGAAGCATTTGTAGAGTTGTGGAATCCGATTGCTTCCAGCTACGGCCTTGCGGAACGTAGCGATCGCGAAATTTGAGGACGTCTACACGGCCATCCATCCCGGACCACCTGCGGGCGAAACCCGACCTCCGCCCGCTGCCGACCCTTTCGGGCCGGTGTATGGCGCCGTACGTCCACGCGGACGCGCAGTTCCTGGCGCTGGCTGTCCGCGAGGACTGACAGTTCAGTCGGCGACAGGCCGCTCCCCGTGCCGGACGGGGCAGCCGCGTACGCCATCGACCGGGCGGCTGCCCAGTTCCTCCAGCCGGTAGCCGTTCGGGTAGCCCTTGATCTCCCAGTTCTGCCGCGCGTAGTGCGGGGCGCACCGTGGCGGCATCAGACGGACGGCGCGTCCGCGCAGCCGTACCGCGTGGCGGACAGGAGTGCCCCGACCACGGAGTGGCTGACGCGGGCCAGGGATCAGTCCGCCCGGTGGGGCCTCCAGGCGCTTGCGCATCACGCCCACGTCCACGGCCCACGCGGCCGCTTTCCTCCCCTGAGATCACCCCATACAGGTCTTGGGTAGACGTGCCGACGCCATCACAACTAGCGAATCTCCACAGGTCACAGGGGATGCGGAACGACCAGCCCTTGGTTGCTACTTCGGCCCAGGACTCGAATCTGCGGCCAACAGCCGAGCCACCTCATAGGTACAGCGTGGACTCCACCAACGCGACAGCGCCCGTAAAGGCTTGGACCACTCACCGACCCACTCTCGGGTCGACCGGAACGACCCTAGAGCGCCCCTCCACCATCACCGTGGCGCAAACATGCAGGTCAGCGGCTTGCGCACGACCGGCCATGTTCCGTGGCTCCCGCCAAGGGCTCGAACCTGCGGCCAACACCCGCTCGGGGTCCAGCGCTCGACCCCGAGCCACCGACCCACCCGCCACGACGGGCCGCACGCCGCCTCACCACCGGCCCCGGACGCCCCGCAGCAGGCCCGTCGGCTACGGATTCCGCGGCCGGACAGCACCCCATCCCGCTGACGAGCCGTCAGGCGCATGCAGCGCCGATCCAGCAGCGGTACGGATAACCAGGAATGGCGACAGGTGACGACGTATCAGATGATCCAGCACAGGGAACGGCAACGGGGCCACCCCCCGAAGGGACTGACCCCACCTGACCTGCATGTTTGCCAGATCGAAAATTCGATGCTACGGAAGCCGTCAAACGTTGAAGCGGAACTCCACAACGTCATCGCCATCAATCGAAGCGGTCTTCAACAGACGCACGGCGGCCGTCACTTGCACTGAATCTCAGTTTTCGCAGGGGTACAGCTCGATCAGGCCTTGGTCGCGGCTCATCCCGGGACTCGAGCCTGCGGTCAATGCCCTACCTCTTGAGCTAAACCACCGCCCGACGGAGGCATGCGCGGCGACCCGTGTGCGCCACGTACGAGCAGCGCCAGCCGACTCCGCCCTCCGCCCCACTGAGGTCGCCAGCCTGACCAGCCGGCCAAGCCAGCCCCAGACCATAGCCCCTCGCCTCTTCGCCCTGCCCCGAAACCAGCCACCTACGGCGCACAACGGCTGCCTACCGCTCCTTGCCTTCAGCCATGGGGACACATACGACGGGGCGCACCCCCGACGCCACCCCTCCGACCTGCACAGACACCTACGAGAGCGTTCAAGACCTCGATGCGTTGTCCACCCGGTCCGGGAGCCCTCGCAGTCAAGGGGACATTTACTGGAGGGCAAAGAGGACGTTTCCCACGACCCCACTTGAGCGGATGGGAGCAGCTCGCCCCCTTGACCAGAAAAAGCCGGGAGCACCAGGCCCCGGCGGTGGGAGCAACCGGACCTCGACCGGATCGGGCGACCCGCGGTCAACCACCGATTGACGCCGCCCGGACCGCTTGGGAGCGATGGGAGCACGGGGAGCGGACGAGGGCTCCCGATCCGCGCCCGAACAAACAACAGGGGCCACCCGAAGATGACCCCTGAACTGCGACAACGCAGAATTCCGCTGTCGGGACGACAGGATTTGAACCTGCGACCCCTTGACCCCCAGTCAAGTGCGCTACCAAGCTGCGCCACGTCCCGATGCCCGTTGTGACCTGGGGTTTCCCTGATCGAACGTGCATGGAAACAATACCGCACTCCAACCGGTGATCGCGCACCCCTTTACACCTGGCGACGCCGCTTGACCTCAACTTTGCTTGAGGTTGCACGATCGTCGGCATGACCAAGACAGCGGAACGGCGATACACATACGAGGACCTGTCCGGGCTGATGAGCCTGATGAGCGGGGACGAGAAACACGGGCCCGCGGCGACGTCCACCCTCGACGCGCTCTGGGTGCTCTACGACCGGGTCCTGCGGGTCACGTCGGAGCGGATGGACGATCCGGAGCGGGACCGGTTCCTGCTTTCCAAGGGGCACGGGCCGATGGCGTACTACGCGGTGCTCGCCGCCAAGGGCTTCATACCGGTGGAGTGGCTGCCGGGGTTCGGCTCGTACGACTCGCCCCTCGGTCACCATCCGGACCGGGTGCTGGTGTCGGGCGCCGAGATCGGCAGCGGTTCGCTCGGGCACGGGCTGCCGATCGCGGTCGGGACGGCGCTGGGGCTGCGGGCCCAAGGGCTGCACGAGCCCGCCGTGTGGGTGCTGGTCGGGGACGCCGAGCTGGACGAGGGCAGCAACCACGAGGCGATCGCGTACGCCGGGCCTGCCGGGCTCGACCGGCTGCACACCGTGGTGATCGACAACTCCTCCGCCAGCCATGCCCGGCCGGGTGGGATCGCGGCGCGGTTCGAGGCCGCGGGCTGGTCCGTCGAGAGCGTCGACGGGCGGGACCACGAGGCCTTGTACGCCGCGTTCACCACGCCGCATCCCGGCCGACCGCGGGTGGTCATCGCCCGGGTCGAGCCCAAGTCCGCCTGAGAACCGGATCCCTCAGGCAGTACCACCGGATCCCTCAACCACCACCACAGAAGGGAAGTTCCGACATGGACACCATGCGTGACCGCTTCGCCCCCGTAGTCTCGCGGCTGCTCGACGAGGATCCGCGCGTCGCGGTGGTTCTCGCCGAGATCGGTATGGCCGATTTCAAGGAGGCGCAGATCCGGCATCCGGACCGGGTGATCAACGTCGGTATCCGTGAGCAACTGCTGGTCGGGGCGGGTGCCGGCCTGGCACTGGCCGGGCTGCGGCCCGTGGTGCACACCTTCGCCAGCTTCCTGGTGGAGCGGCCCTTCGAGCAGGTCAAGCTGGATCTCGGGCACCAGGGTGTGGGCGCGGTGCTGGTCAGCGCCGCCGCCTCCTTCGACTGGCCCGCGGGCGGGTACACCCACATGGCGCCCGGCGATGTGGCACTGCTCGACACGCTCGACGGCTGGACCGTACACGTCCCCGGCCACCCGGACGAGGCGGAGACGCTGCTGCGGCACGCGGTCGCGGCGGGCGACGACAAGGTGTACGTACGGCTGTCGGTGCAGTCCAACGCGGAGGCCCTGCCGGTCGACGGGTCGCGGTTTCTGACCGTCCGCGAGGGGCGCGCCGGTGTCGTCCTCGCCGTCGGGCCGGCACTCGACGCGGTGCTCGCGGCCACCGAGGGGCTCGATGTCACCGTGTTGTACGCGACGACCGTACGGCCCTTCGACGCGGCCGCCCTGCGCCGCGCCACGGAGACGGCCGGCACCGATGTCGTCCTCGTCGAGCCGTACCTGGCCGGCACCTCGACCTCCGCCGCGAACGACGCCCTCGCGGACCTCCCGCACCGGGTGCTCGGCCTCGGCGTCGGCCGCCGTGAGCTGCGCCGCTACGGCCGGATCGATGAGCACGTGGCCGCACACGGGCTGGACGCGGGTTCCCTGCGGGAGCGGATCGGAGAGTTTCTGAGGGCCGGGGTACGGGTGGGGCTGTGATCGGTACCGGCAACACCCTCAGTCGGCTGCCGGAAGGCCCAACTCCGGGTAGGACTCGAGAAGTCGGGACGGAGCGGCCTGGCGCCAGGAGTCCGCGAGGATGTCCCGCAGCTCGTTGTCGCCCTCCAGGGCGGCGAGCCGGACACGCACCCAGGCGAAGCCCGCCTCATGGTCGGCGATCCAGAACTTCCCGGGCTCCGCCAGGACGAGTTCGTCGCGCTCCTCCTTCGGACAGCGCACGGCGATGGACGTCTCGTCCTCGGGCAGCGTGGCGAACATCTTCCCCGCGACCCGGAAGGTGGGCATGCTCCACGCGATCTTCTCCGTCGTGTCCGGCAGGGAGAGGGCGATACGGCGTACGTCTTCGGCATCCGGCATGGCAGGCACCGTAGCCAATCCCACTGACAATCACCTGCTCAGCCAAGGTCACCGCCTCTGCCCGATGTCGACGAGGTACACAGGCCGAGCCGTCGCCGCAGACGAATCGCAGGTGAACGCGGCTCAATTGATCTATCCGCGGCATCCAGCCGTATCCCTCCTCGGAACCCTCAAAACGACCCGCGACCCGAGGAGTCAGGACTCTTACATGCCCGCACCGCATCTGGCCCTGCCACCCACCGACCGCGTCCTGTCGCCGCTCACCGGCTGGACTCGGGCGCACTGGGAGGCGCTCGCCGACCGGCAGTTGGAGGCGCTGGTGCCCTATGCGACGCCGGGATTCGCGCAGTACCGGCTGCCAGGGAGAACCTCCTGGTCGGGTGTGGTGTCGGACGGTCTTGAAGGTTTCGCACGGTCATTTCTGCTGGCCTCTTTCCGGATCGCGGGAGCGCGCGGCGAGGTGGATCCCCGTCTCATAGAACGGTACGCGCGGGGTCTGACAACGGGCACGGACCGCGACAGCGGCGAAGCCTGGCCCGAACTGACCGACTGCTCCCAGCAGATGGCCGAGGCCGCCCTGATCGCCGTCGGACTGCACGAGAGCCGCCCCTGGATCTGGGACCGCCTGGACGGGGAGGTGCGGGAGCGGATCGTGGACTGGCTGTGGGGATTCGTGGGCCGCCGCACCTGGGACAACCACTGGCGGCTGTACCAGGTGGTGGCCGAGCAGTTCCTGGCCTCGGTCGGCGCACCGTACCGGCAGGACGACATCGACGCCGGGCTCGACCGCATCGAGGACTGGTACGTCGGCGACGGCTGGTACAGCGACGGAGAGGGGCGCGCCTTCGACTACTACAACGGCTGGGCCATGCACCTGTACCCGCTGCTGTGGTCGCGGATGACGGGCGGCGAGGGCGGTGGCCGCGGCCGGGTCTACCGCGACCGGCTCGCCCAGTTCCTCACCGTCTACCCGCAGTTCTTCGGTGCGGACGGCGCACCGGTGCTCCAGGGGCGCTCCCTGACGTACCGTTTCGCCACCACGGCCCCGGTGTGGCTGGGCGCCCTCGCGGGCTGCACCCCGCTGGCGCCGGGGCTCACGCGTCGGCTGGCCTCCGGCGCGGTGAGCCACTTCGTGGAGCGCGGGGTGCCCGACGAGCGGGGGCTGCTGCCGCTCGGCTGGTACGGCACGTTCCTGCCGATGACGCAGCCGTACTCGGGGCCCGCCTCACCGTACTGGGCGAGCAAAGGTTTCCTCGGGCTGCTGCTGCCCGCGGACCACCCGGTGTGGACGGAGCGTGAACTGCCGCTCCCCGTCGAGGAGTCGGACCAGTACACCGCGCTCCCGGCACCGGGCTGGCTGCTGCACGGCACGAAGCACGACGGCATCGTCCGCCTGGTCAACCACGGCAGCGACCACAACTCCCCCGACCGGGCTCCCGAGGACGACCCGCACTACGCGAAGTTCGGCTACTCCACGGCCACCGCTCCCGAGGCGGGCGCGCACGCCTGGGAGCGCACCGTCGACGGACACATCGCGCTCCTCGCCCCGGACGGCACCGCCTCCCGTCGGCGCCTGATCCTTCCGCTGCACTGCTCCGGGCGTACGGCGTCCTCCCGCTACCACGCTCAACTGCCGGGCAGCGAAGCCGAGTTCCCGATCGAGACGACGAGTGTGCTGCGCGGGCCGTGGGAGATCCGCGTACACCGGGTGCAGGCCCCGGCCGGTGTGGCGGTGCGGGAGGGCGGTTACGCGGTCGCCGCGGAGGCCCGGCCCACGGCGGAGCGGGGTTCGGGCTGGGCGCTGGCGCGGACCGCGGACGGGCTGACCAGTGCGGTCGTCGCGCTGCACGGCTGGGACGAGGACACGGGCATCGCACGCGCGGTGGAGGCCAACGCCTTGGGCCCGCATTCGGCGACACCGTACGTGCGTTGTGCGGCCGGTCGTCCGGGAGGCCGCGGTGTGTACGTCACGCTGCTCGCGCTGACGCGGGACGCCGTACACCCCCAAGTCCTGCGGGAGTCGGTGTCCTGCGCGGTGGAGGAGCACGAAGTGCGGATCACTTTCCCCGAAGGGGACACCGTTTCCATATGAAGTTCCATATGAAGGCCTCTCCTGCTGAAGGCCCCGAGGCCTGGACGCCGCTCAGAACCCGCCGCTCTCCCGCAGCTCGATCCGCTCGACGAGTTCCGCCGCCATCGCCTTGATGGTCTCCAGGCCCGCCATCCCCCAGGGCCTCGGTTCGACGTCCTCGACGCACACCGTGCCGAGCACGAAGCCCGTGCGGTCGGTGAGCGGGGCGCCCAGATAGGAGTGGATGCCGATCTCGTCGACGACCGGATTCCCGGCGAACCGCGGATAGTCGCGGACGTCCTCCAGGGCCAGCGCCTTCCCCCGGACCACCACATGAGGGCAGAAGCCGTGGTCGCGGGCCATGTGGCGACCGAACCGGTACTCCGTACCGTCCGCGGCGACGATCACCGCCGACCGCTCACGCGAGCCCGTGCCCGCACCCCAGCCGGTGCCCGTACTGTCCGGAGTGTGCAGGCCTGCAAAGAACTGCCCGTTCTCGTCGATGAAGTTGACCATCGCGTACGGCGCCGCGGCGATCTCCGCGAGCCGGTCCGCGAAGGCGTCGAAGGCCGGCTCGGCCCGCTCCCCCAGACCGAGCCGGCGCAGTCGCCGCGTACGGGCGGGGGCGTCCTTGTCCTCGGGGGTGAGCAGCAGCCGACCGGCCGGTCGCGACGGGTCGTACCTCATGTGCGGGCTCCGTAACTGGGGGCGCGCGTGGGCGCGTGGGCGATCAAGTGGCGGACGAGGGTCAGCAGGGTCTGCACCCCTGAGCTGGAGATCCGCGCGTCGCAGCGCACGATGGGGATCTCCGGGTCGAGGTCGATGGCTGCCCGTACCTCCTCCGGGTCGTAGCGGTGGGCGCCGTCGAACTCGTTGACGGCGACGATGAATCCCAGGCCGCGCTGCTCGAAGAAGTCGACGGCGGCGAAGCACTCTTCCAGGCGGCGGGTGTCGGCGAGGACGACCGCGCCGAGCGCACCCTCGCAGAGCTCGTCCCACATGAACCAGAACCGCTCCTGTCCGGGCGTTCCGAACAGGTACAGCACATGTTCCGGGTCGAGCGTGATGCGCCCGAAGTCCATCGCGACGGTCGTCTCGACCTTGTTCTCGATGCCGTCGAGGTTGTCGGTCGAGGCGCTGACCGTGGTGAGCAACTCCTCCGTACTCAGCGGCGCGATCTCGCTCACCGCGCCGACAAGGGTGGTCTTTCCTACCCCGAACCCTCCCGCCACCAGGATCTTCAGTGCGGTGGGGAAGGGGTCAGAGCTGTCGTCGTAGTCCATCGAGCACTGCCTCCAGAAGTGACCGGTCAGTGGGGTTGTGGGGGAAGGCCGGGGGCTTGGTGGACAGCGCCCCGCAGTCGACGAGGTCGGCCAGCAGCACCTTGGTGACCGCCGCCGGCAGCTTCAGATGTGCGGCCACCTCGGCGACCGAGACGGGCACCCGGCACAGTTCGAGCGCCTGGTTGTGCTCGGGGCCGAGGTAGCCGAGAGGGGTGGCTCCGGTGGCCCGCATCTGCGACAGCAGATCGAGCGCGGTACTGGGCCGGGTCCGGCCGTTGCTGACCGTGTAGGGCCGTACGAGACGTCCGGCCGCGTCATCGAGCCAGGGCCCGTCCCCGGCCGCGGTCACGCTCAAGGCCTCATCGCCGAGGGCTCGACGGGGGACTGCCCGAGGGGGGACTGCCTGGGTGCGGTCATCAGATACGGGCGGACGCTCTTGACCAGCATCGCCATCTCGTATCCGAGCACGGCCGCGTCGGCCTCGCGTCCGGCGAGCACGGCGAGACAGGTGCCGGAGCCCGCGGTGGACACGAACAGCAGGGTGGAGTCGAGTTCGACGACGACCTGGCGTACGTCACCGCCGTCCCCGAAGCGGACGCCCGCGCTGCGCCCCAGGGAGTACAGCCCGGAGGCGAGAGCCGCCATGTGGTCGGCACTGTCGGGGTCGAGGCCATGGACCGACTTCACCAACCCGTCGCAGGAGAGCAGCACCGCGCTTCTGGTGTGCGGAACACGCTGCACCAGGCCGCTCATCAGCCAGTCGAGATCGGATACATGGGCGGTCGGCACATCGCTCGCCATGGGGGATCGACTCCTTGAAGTACGTGCGTCTGTGGGAGCGGAGGTGTGGGTGGACGTGGAAGTGGGGGTGGCGTTGATCATCCGGCTGGTGTGCTTCCGTCATGTCGGGCGGTGAAGTCATGAGTGGACGCGGGCGCCGACTCGCGCGCGGCGTGCGCCTCGGGTGATTCGTGCGCGCTCCCGGGTGCGGCGTCCCTGCGCGCCGCGTCCCGTTGCTGGGCCTCGGCGAGCCCGATGCCCCGCTGAAAGGCCGCCATCAGGCCGGGGTCGTGCCCGACGAGGAACTCGGACTCCGGGCGGGGCAGGGGCCCTTCGCGCAGCTCGGGCACGATGTGCTCCTGGGCGCGCCGTCTGGGCAGTTGGGGCTTTCCCATGGTGCCGCGCACCGCACCGCCCCGCGGCGTCGGCGAGGTGAGCGTCTTCGCGACGTTCTCGATCACGACCCGTCGGTCGTCGGAGCGGATGCCGGGCACCGCCTCCGCCGGATTGGGCCGCGCCTCGGCGCCGCGCACGGGGAGCGGCACCGAACGGCTGCCGCTCACCACCGTCGTTCCTGCCGCCGCGTCATCCTGCGGCTGCCGCGACGCCGCAGGCCTCTCGCCACGGTACCCGTGCGCGGTCGCCTCCTGACGGGCAGTCGATTCCTGACACGCCATCGTTTCCTGACGCTGCGCATGCGATACGTCTACGGGGGCGCCCGGCACGGCACCCTGCACCGGAACGGGCGTGCCCTGGACCGGGACCTCCGTCCCACGAGCCGAAACGCCGTGGGGAGCCGCCGTCCCGTGCTCGAACTTCCCCTGGACCTCGACACCCTGAACCGGAGTGCCGTACACCGGAACGCCCTCGGCCGGCGTACCGGCTTCCGGCACCACCGTCCGCGACCGACCGGCCCCCGCCTGCCCTGCTCCCGGCTGCCCCGCCACCGCCTGCTCGGGTTCCGTGCCGAGGAGCTCCTGCGGCATGACGAGCACGGCCTGGATGCCGCCGTAGATATTGGTCTGCAGCCGGACCGCGATGCCGTGCCGACGCGCGAGCTGCGAGACCACGAACAGCCCGATGCGGCCGTCCTGCAACAGGCTCGCGACGTTCACCTGGTCCGGGTCGGCGAGCAGGGTGTTCATCTTGTTCTGTTCGGCCGGCGGCATGCCGAGCCCGCGGTCCTCGACCTCGACGGCGAGCCCGGAGGTGACGAGGTTGGCGCGCAGCAGGACCTGCGTCTGCGGGGCCGAGAACACCGTGGCGTTCTCGACGAGTTCGGCCAGCAGATGGATCACGTCGGCGACGGCGTGACCGCGCACGGTGCCTTCGATCGGCGGCACGAGCTTGACCCTCGAGTACTGCTCGACCTCGGCGGTGGCGGAGCGCAGCACCTCGGTCATGGAGACCGGCTTGCTCCACTGACGGCGGGAGACGGCGCCGCCGAGCACGGCGAGGTTCTCGGCATGGCGGCGGATGCGGGTGGCGAGGTGGTCGACGTGGAAGAGGCCCTTGAGCAGGTCCGGGTCCTCGATCTCGTTCTCCAGCTCGTCCAGGACCGAGATCTCGCGCTGCACGAGGGACTGAAGTCGCCGGGCCAGATTGACGAAGACCTCGAGCTTCTGCTCGCTGCCCGCCTGGCTGGACAGCCGTGAGGCCTGGACGACCGCGCTGACGGCGCCGTCGTGGGCGCGTGCGAGGTCGTCGGCTAGCAGGTCGAACTCGTCGGCGTCCGGGGCCGGTTCGCCGCGCTTGTGGCGCGCGGGCGGCCCGTCGCCGCGTCGCAGGGCCTCGACCAGGCCGCGCAGTTCGGCCTGGTCACGGGCGCTGGCGCCGCGCAGCGTACCGACCCGCTCGCGTACGGACCTGGCGGCGCGGTCGGCGGCCACGGCGGCGATCACGATGCCCGCGAGGGCGACCGCGACGGCCCCGCTGAGGACGATCCACAGGGTGAGGCTGGGCCTGGCCATGGTCGAGCGGACGGTGAACAGCACGGCGGCGCTGGCGCTGAGGGCCACCGCGATGGGCGGCAGGACCGCGAGACGCAGGAGCTGGGGCCGTATATGGGTCTCGGGCAGCGAGGGGGCGGTGCGGGCGACCGGTCGCCCGTGGCGCCCGCCCTCGCGGCGGTCTGCGCGTGCGGCCGGTGCGCGAAGGTGAGACATCGACGTCCTCGTACTGGATATGTCGGGGCCGTTGCGGCTCCCGCGGATCTGCGAGTCGGGCATGCGCCATCGCGGTGCCGTTCGCGCACGCCGAAAATCCGGCCCTGCGTCGCCCGGCGGCCACTCACAGTAGTCGCCAGCGCATCACACTCGGTGGGCAGTTGACAAAGTCCGGCGGGCATCGTCCCGCTCTGGTATGAGCGTTCGTACGACAGACCGATAAGCCCCTCGTACGCGCGTTCCTGTGCACGATCGGATCGATCAGACCTGGTCAGAAACGGTCAGCACAAAAAGGCGAGGGCCGAGGAGCACATCGCTCCTCGGCCCTCGCCGACCGTCCTCGCTTACGTCCCGATCACCCTGCCGGGACGGTTTCCGGCTCTCCGGTGTCCTCCGCGGTGTCACCCGGCGTATCTGCGACCACCTTGGCGGCCGGCTTCTCGGCGACCGGCCAGCCACCGACCGGTGTGTGCGCCACGCCGCGCCACCAGGGCTCGGACGGCACGGTCTCGGCCATGGGCTCGAAGGGCTCACCGGGACGGGGCAGCGCGATCCGCGCACCGGCCGCTCGGGCGGCGGTGATCGTCCCCTCGCCGGGCTCGGCCCAGGGGTGCGTCGCCAGGTTGAACGTCGCCCAGTGGATCGGCAGCATCACGCCGCTGGGCTTCTCGCCCTGGAGGTCCAGGTGGGCGCGCATGCCCTCCTCGGGCGTCATGTGGATGTCGGGCCAGAAGTCGGAATAGGCGCCGATCTGGATCATCGTGGCGTCGAAGGGGCCGTGCTCGGCGCCGATGTCCTTGAATCCGGTGAAGTACCCGGTGTCGCCGCTGTGATAGATCCGGTGCTCATCACCCGCGACGACCCACGAGGCCCAGAGGGTGTGCTGGGTGTTGCGCAGTCCTCGCCCGCAGAAGTGGCGGGCGGGCGTGGCGGTCAGAGAGATCCCGCCGACCTTCGTCGTCTCGTTCCAGTCCAGCTCGCGCAGCCGGTCCGGGGAGACGCCCCAGTGCTCCAGGTGGGCGCCGACCCCGAGGGGCACCGCGAACACCGTGTCCGTATCGGCCAGGGCCTTGATGGAGGGCAGGTCGAGGTGGTCGTAGTGATCGTGCGAGATGACGACCACGTCGACCGCGCCGAGCGCCGTCAGCGGCAGGGGCACAGGGTGCAGCCGCTTGGGCCCGGCGAAGGCGACCGGGGAGCAGCGCTCGCCCCAGACGGGGTCGAAGAGCACCCGGTGGCCGTCGATCTCGGCGAGCACGCTGGAGTGCCCCATCCACGTCAGCCGCAGGCCGTGGGCCGGGGGCCTGGCGAGGTCGGCGAGGGTCGTGGCGTGCACCGGCACCGTCCCCGCCGGGGCGCGGCGAACCCGCTCTTCCTTGCGGAAGAAGGCCTGCGCGAACTCGCGCATCGCGCCGTCGGGCCGGGGGGCGCCCTCCGGATTCCGGAAGACGCCGTCCGCGAAGTTCGGCGATCTGCGGATGCGCTCCATGCGCTCACCGCTCGGATCCGCGCCGAAGGCGGCGGGCCGCAGAGCACGGAGCCCGGAGCTCAGGGGACGGAAACCGGTCACGGCACCTCCAGGTGGAGTCGGTCTGACATTTCATTATGGTCGCCGCCTCTGACAGCGCCGGGTCGGGCGTATGACAGGGCGGTGTCCGCGCCGGACACGGCGAGATCCACCACGTACGACGTCGGCCCATACTGAAGATCCGTTCAGCACGTTGACAGAGCCGCACAACCCTTTCGATACTGACTGCTTATTCAGCAACGACAGGCCCCGACCGGCACCGGGCCCACCCTGGGCACCCGGTCCCACGCTGCTCAAACGCTCCGACTCCGCTGCCTGTTCCCGGTTCCCGATTTCCCGTTCCCGAGGAGACCCCCATGACCGCCCAGGACAGCAGTCCCTTGATGACGCTCACCTGGACCGACCACGTCACCGGCCGCCAAGGGCACCTGGTCGTGGACCGGCTGGTGCGCGGAGTCTCCAGCGGCGGGCTGCGGATGCGGGCGGGCTGCACGTTGGGCGAGGTCACCGGCCTCGCGCGGGGCATGACCATGAAGGAGGCACTGCACTACAACCCCGAGGGACGCTACATCCCGCTGGGCGGCGCGAAGGGCGGCATCGACTGCGATCCCCAGGGCCCCGAGGCGTACGGGATCCTCGTGCGCTATCTGCGCGCCATGCGCCCGTACATCGAGAACTTCTGGACCACCGGCGAGGACCTCGGCCTCACCCAGGACGTCGTCGACCGGGCCGCCGCCGAGGCGGGACTCGTCTCGTCCATCCAGGCCGTGTACCCGCTGCTCGACGACGAGGCGACGGCCCGGCGGCGGCTGGCGGACGCCTTCGCCGTCGAAGTGGACGGCATCGGGCTCGACGAACTGGCCGGCGGCTGCGGGGTGGCCGAGTCCGTCCTCGCGGCGCTGGACCGCAGTAAACGGCCGTACGCGGGGACGAGGGTGGCCGTGCAGGGTCTGGGCACCATGGGCGGGGCCACGGCACGGTTCCTCGCGCGCGCGGGACTCACGATCGTGGCGGTCGCCGACGTGAAGGGCACGATCGCCAACCCGGCGGGACTCGACGTCGAGGCACTGCTGGCCGCCCGTGACGCGTACGGAACGGTCGACCGCTCGGCGGCACTTCGCCCGGCCGACCTCGAACTGCCGGGCGACGCCTGGCTGTCCGCCGAGGCCGAGGTACTGGTGCCGGCAGCGGTCTCGTACGCGATCGACACCGTCAACCAGGCGCGGATCACGGCTCGTTGGATCGTCGAGGCCGCGAACATGCCCGTACTGCCCGAGGCGGAGGAACTGCTCGCCGCGCGCGGTGTCACCGTCCTGCCGGACGTCGTCGTCAACTCCGGGACCAACGCCTGGTGGTGGTGGACGCTGTTCGGCGACATCGGAGCCGACGCGGACGAGGCGTTCACATACACACGACGCTCCATGCGGGCCCTGATCGACCAGATGCTCACGCGCGCGGAGGCCGACGGCACGACACCACGGGCGGCCGCACACGCGATCGTCGCGGACCGACTGCCGGTGATTTCCGAACGGTTCGGGTGGTATCGGTGACGCCGGATGCCTGTCCGGCCCCGTGTGTAGGGTTGCGGGCGTGGCCAGGGTTCGGTTGAGCGTTCAGGAGCGGCGGGAGGAGTTGCTGCGGGCCGCCGTCGAGCAGATCGAGGCGCGGGGTGTGGCGGCGGTACGGATCGCCGATGTGGCCGCCGCGCTCGGGGTGAGCAACGCGCTGGTGCTCTATCACTTCTCGACGAAGGAAAAGCTGGTCGCCGCCGCGTTCACGTACGCGGCCGAGGGCGACCTCGCTCATCTGCGCAAGCTCCTCGCCCGCCGCACCACAGCCCTGCGCCGTCTCCGAGCGGCCGTCCGCTGGTACGCCCCGACAGACCGGGCCAAGGGCTGGCGCCTGTGGATCGAGGGCTGGTCAGCAGCCCTGCGCGATCCCGCACTACGGGACGTCACACGCGACCTCGACCGCCAGTGGAAGGCCGCGCTGGCCGAGGTCATCACGGAGGGCGTGGCCGCCGGCGAGTTCCACTGCCCGTCCCCCATGGACACGGCTCTCCGCCTCACCGCACTCCTGGACGGCCTGGCCGTCCAGATGACGGCGTACGAGGGTGCGGTATCCCGAGCCCGGACACAGCAGTGGGCGGACGAGGCCTTGGCTCACGAACTGCCTCCGGCGGTTTAGCAGGGGTGCCTACCGGGTGGGTGGGTTCAGTCCGTTGGCGACTGCGGGCCGTCTGTGGCTGGTCGCGCCGTTCCCCGCGCCCCTTAGGTGGGTGGGGGGTGCAGGGCCGTGGGCCGGTGCGTCAGCCCGTCGCAGGCCGGGCATACGACCCTGGCCCGGTACACGGTGCGGGTTCTCCGAGACCGAAGCTAAGCGACGGGCATACGACGCACCGGCCCACGACCCCTCCCGCCGGAGGGCAAGTGCGGGAGGTTGGGGGTGCGGGCTTTCCCGGGGCCCGGGTAGGCGCAGGTTTTCAGGGGCGCGGGGAACTGCGCGACCAGCCACGACGCACCCGCAGCCGCGACAC